>JBMZVD010000005.1:0-50620 GCA_049625305.1 Flavicella sp. | reverse complement strand
GCGCGCTGTATATTTTAAGTATATAAGTTTTGTTATTACAACTTGCTTGTGTGGTTTTTTTGATAATTTTCAAAGCTCGTATCTTTGTAACGATCCTCTCCAATAAACCCGAGTACTTGTTCCATAAAATTAGGTCTTAAATAACCTGGTACTCTATCGATAATTCCTTGTTTCTTATCTAAAAATACCGTGCTTGGATAGCTCATTTTTCCTTTGAGCAATGCTGCGGCAAATTCGTGTACACCACGTCTTCCTTGGTTGATAAAACCAAATGTTTTTCCTTTGAATACAACAGAGTCTCGTTGTTCAGCATTGAACTTTACAGCATAAAAGTTCTTATTGATAAGCCCTACAATTACTTTGTTTTCATAGGTTTCACGATCCATTTTCTTGCAATAGCCACACCAATCCGTGTAGACGTCGATCAGTATATGTTTCGGCTCTTTTTCGCTCAAACGAACCGCTTCTTCGATGCTTACCCAATTGACTTTTTGTGCAAAAGTATTGGTTGCAAGTAGAAATAAGATGATGTATACTGTTAGATTTTTCATGGGATAGATTTCTTAAATTATTTGACTCCGTGCATTAATTTTTTAATCACAGGTTGTAAAGCAATAGAAAGTAATCCCATTACAACAGATACTATAGTTAACATCCAAAAGAAATAACTGATACCATTTTCATCTGCAATCTTATCGATGTTTTCTCCAAACTTCCCTGCACCTTTCATACCGATAGCTACTGCTAAGTACCAAACACCAAACATAAATGCAATCATTCTACCTGGTACCAATTTACTTACATAAGAAAGTCCCACAGGAGAAATACATAATTCACCCATAGTATGGAATAAGAATACCAAAATCAACCAAACCATACTCACTGAAGCAGTTTTAGCTCCCGGTTCAATTCCATTGGCTCCTACTGCAACACAGGCCATACCTAGACCTAATAAAAACATACCAATACCAAATTTCATATTGGCAGATGGATTGTACTTAGATTCCCACCATTTTGAAAAGAGTGGAGCTAATGTGATAATAAACAAGGAGTTCAAGGTTGAAAACCAAGAGGCAGGTACTTCAATCAAACTCTCTGTTACTCTTTCAATCATTAACAGATCTAGCGTACTGTCTGAAAGTGAAAGGTATCCTGCAGAGTAGATGTCTTTGATTGCTTTCCATATAGCGATGATCCAAAGCATCACAAAACTCATACTGAGTACGATATTCGCCCAAGCGTATTTTATGTAGGTTTGTTTGAATAATAAGTAAAGCACCCAAGTAATTACCGCCAAAGGTAGAAAGGTGATAAAGGTATCGATTATTAAAAAGATCAAACTCGCATTACCTTCAAGTACTCGATTGGTGTAATCTCTTGCAAAAATAGTCAAGGTTCCAGGCGATTGTTCAAAAATGGCCCAAAAGAAAATCGTTAAGAAAGCAAAGAAAGACACTGCAATCATCTTCTCTTTGATCATTTGAGGGTATTTAGTTATTCTGTATATCAACACAAATAAAAACAATACCAAAGCAGATAAAATAGTGAAATTATTACCTGAAACACCAAAAACGTCAAAGGCAAAAATATCAAAACTCCCTCCTGAAATCAGCGCAACAGGTTCGAAAATCAACCACGAGAGTCCAGCGACTATCATAATTCCTATCAATGCCAATTGCCATGTGGTAAAAGGATTTCTTCCTTCGATTTCTTCTTTTACAACAGTAGTGGTAGTAGCTTCTTTTTTAGTAGGTTTTAATCCAATATCACCAAAGATATTTTGAGAAAGCCAGAACTGAATCAATCCAAACAACATAAAGATACCTGCCAATCCGAATCCTAAGCTCCAACCTACTTTTTCTCCTAAATAACCACATAAGAGAATACCAAAGAAAGCACCAGCATTTACTCCCATGTAGAAAATGGTGTAGGCACCGTCTTTTTTCTCCGGCCTGTCTTTGTACATCTGAGAGATGATAGAAGTCATGTTAGGTTTGAAAAAACCATTACCAAATACCAATAATGTCAGTCCTAGATATATAAAGAAAGGAGTTTCAAGGGCCATAGCACCGTGACCAAGTGTCATTAACAAAGCACCTATTAAAACAGCCCAACGGTATCCAACGATATTGTCTGCAAAATAACCACCAAGCATGGTCGATAAATATACCAATCCAACGTAGGAACCAAAAATTGCCATCGCGTGTTCTCTTGGCCAATCCCATCCTCCGTCAATTAGAGAGGAGGTAAAAAACATTACAAGTAAGGCACGCATTCCATAAAAGGAAAAACGCTCCCACATTTCGGTAAAAAATAGTACAAAAAGTCCGCTTGGGTGACCGAGTACTGTCGATTTAAAAAATTGATCTGTTGTGTTTTCTTGCATCTTGATAACTTCGTTATTTTAATTTGTTTGTCTGCAAATATAGCTATTAAAACTATTGATTTTAAGAACCTATATTTAGGGATTATTCAGCACCGTGTGTCAGTACTTCCAGTTTCTTTCTGAATATCAAAACCAAGGCGCCAAAAGTGATACAAAATAATGCAATTCCAGTAAATATTGTCAATTCACCTAAATCTTCTGCAGATTCTCCTAAAAGACCGGCCAACTTGTTTCCAAATCCAGTCATGGCAAAATAGACTCCCATCATAATTGAAGCGTATTTTATAGGTGCCAATTTAGTGATAAATGATAGAGCTACAGGAGAAATACACAATTCTCCTATAGTGTGAAATAGGTAAGCCAATACCAACCAAAACATGGCCGAAGTTCCTGTAGTGTCAAACTCTGAAGCAGCAGCAGACATAAATAAGAACCCAGTTCCCATAATGATCAGTCCCAATATCATTTTAAAGAGTGACGAAGATAGTTTTTCTTTCAATTTTCGCTTTGCCCATATTGCGGCTACAGTAGTTCCTAAAAAGATAATAAACATGGCATTTAATGCCTGGAACCAAGAAGCAGGTACTTCCCATCCTAGCAATAATCTATTCGTTTTTTCTTTGGCATAAATATTCATCAACCCCCCTGCCTGTTCAAAGGCGCCCCAGAAGATAATGACCAATAAAAAGGAGATGAACAATACGATTACTCTGTCTTTTTCAACTTTTGTCAAGGGTTTATTTGCCGATTCCTTCTCTTCTTTTACTTCACTGTTTCCAATATAGTTACCCACATGGCTTAGGTGATTTTTTCCGAGAAAAAAGATGATCATACCTAATACCATTCCAATTCCTGCCAATCCAAATCCATAGTGCCAACCGTGTACTTCTCCTACGTAACCCACCGCTAAACTAGAGAGAAAAGCTCCTATGTTGATACCGATGTAAAAAATCGTAAAACCTTTGTCTCTTCTTATATCTCCCTGCTTATAAAGTCCTCCTACCATAGTGGAGATATTGGGTTTTAGCATTCCAACTCCTGCGATAATCAATCCCAATCCAGAATAAAAAGCCCACATTTCTTCTATGGCTAAGATTCCATGTCCAAAACAAAGTAGTATACCACCATACAATACAGACTTACGTTGTCCAATCAGTCTGTCTGCAATAATACCTCCAGGAATAGATGCTACATAAACCAACATGGTGTACCAACCGTATAGCGCCAAAGCATCTCCTTTGGACCAACCTAGACCTGCGTTTACCTCACTAGTCTGTGCCATTAGATACAACACTAATATCGCTCGCATTCCATAATAGGAAAAACGTTCCCACATTTCAGTTAAAAATAATATGTATAACCCAATTGGATGTCCAAAGAGTTCTTTTTCTGTACTTTTATGGATTGTAGTGCTCATATATAAATTTTGGTATTATTTTTTTAAGTTTTTATCCAGGAAATCTGTCATTTTTGCAAATAGGTGCAAACGTGTGTTTTTTCCTCTGTAAATACCATGAGTCCTATCCGGATAGATGGCTTGTTCAAAAGGTTTATTTTCTTCTATCAACGCATTGACCATCTGGTAGGTGTTTTGCACGTGTACATTATCATCACCAGTTCCGTGAATAATCAAGTAATTTCCTTTGAGTTTTTTAGCGTGGAAAAGTGGCGAATTTTCATCGTAACCACTCGGGTTTTCTTGTGGGGTTTGCATGTATCTTTCGGTGTAAATACTGTCATAGTACCTCCAAGAAGTTACGGGAGCAACGGCGATAGCAGTATTGAAAACGTCGTTCCCTTTGAGTAGACAATTAGAAGCCATAAAGCCTCCAAAACTCCAACCCCATATTCCAATTCTATCAGCGTCTATATAGCTTCTTTTCCCCAATACTTTTGCAGCTTCAATTTGATCAATTGTTTCGTATTTTCCCAATTCTTTATAGGTAACTCTTTTAAAGGCAGATCCTTTGAATCCTGTACCTCGACCATCTATACAAGCAACAATATAACCTTTCTGAGCTAAATGTTGGTACCAATAATCGTTGTAACTATTCCATGAATTTTCCACTTTTTGTGATCCGGGCCCCGAGTATTGCACCATCAATAAAGGGTATTGCTTGTTTGGATTGAAGTTTGCTGGCTTTAAAATCCAACTATTCAAGGTAGCATCTTTTGTTTTCAGTTCAAAAAATTCTTTATTGGAGTACTGATACTCTTTTAATTTATCAAGTAAACTGTTGTTGTTGAGTATTTCTTTGATTTTTTTTCCTTTGTTGAATAGTGTATAGGTTGTAGGTGTAGAGACGTCAGAATGATTTAGGATGCAGTAAGATTTATCTTTGCTAAAGTCCGCATCGCTTGTACCGGTTTTTGCACTAATTAGTTTTTTATGAGTTCCTTTCAGGCTGATTCTGTAAATACTTTTGTTGGTGCTTCCCGTTTCAACTGATTGGTAATATAACTCATTACTTTTTTTGTGAATTCCGTAGAATTTTGTGACTTCCCAATCACCCGAAGTGATTTGTTTTTTTAATTTTCCAGTATTGGAGTAGTGGTACAAATGGTTGAAGCCACTTTTTTCACTTGTCCAAATAAAGGAGTTGTCTTTTAAAAAGGTTAAATTATTTGTGTTTACAATATCTATATAGGTATTGTTTTGCTCTTCTAGTAGCAGTGAACTTTTGTAGTTTTGCGTATTTACTATGTGAAGTTTTAGATGATTTTGATGTCTGTTTAAGGTAATTACAGCAAATTCATCCTTTTTCTCAGTCCATCGTATATCAGCAATGTATTCATAGTTACCAAGATTTACCTTTTGTGTTGATTTGGTTTCTATATCATAAGTGTGTAAGCTAACTACTGCGTTTTTTTCTCCTGCCTTTGGGTATTTGAATGTTTGTTGGCTGGGGTACAATTCTTTACCTACAATGTCCATACTGTAAAATGGAACTTCACTTTCATCAAATTTCAGGAATGCTATTCTTTGAGAATCTTTACTCCAGATGAAAGCTTTGACCATAGATAATTCTTCTTCGTAGACCCAATCAGCAATACCATTGATAGTATGGTTATATTTTCCGTCAAAAGTGATTTGCTCAGTTTTATTTTCCACAATGTCTTTGATGTAAATATTATTGTCTTTTACAAAAGCTACTTTTTTGCTATCGTTAGAAAAAGTTGGTTCTTGAATAGGTTCAGCATCTATCAAGACAGCTTTTTTTAGCTTGATATCATACAAATAAAAAATGGCTTTTGAAGAACGTCTATAAATTTGTTGTGAGTTTGTACTCAGAAGAACTTGTGTTTCATCTTTGTTGAAAGCGTAATCGTCAAAATAAGCCACATTTTCAAGTTCACTACTTGAAACAAGTGTTTTGGTTTTTTCTAAAGTAGCATAGCTGTAGACATCAATAGAGGTAGTTTTGTTTTGGTAGTTGTAGTCTAATAAGCTATAACAATTGTTGTTCATAGGGCGGTATGCCTCAAGATGTTGCTCTCTAAATTCACCTTTCCAAATTTCAGAAAGTGAGATTTCTTTTTTTTGTGCAAATAAAAAAGACGGAATAACTAGAAGGGTAAAAAGAATTTTTCGCATGTATGTTTTTTGTTTCAATGGCACAATTTAGAAAAATTGAACTGAATAATAGCTTCATTATCTTAAATTTTAACAACGATTTTAAACTATTAACACTTCGATTTTAGAGTCTATTTTTTTTACTTGTTTTTTTTTCGTAATTTTTTTTTTTAAAGGATACTTATGAAAAAATTAATTTTTATTATGTTTTGCTTTAGCCTTGTGAGTATCAAGGCTCAAGAAACTTTAAAAATTAATTCTGATTATCTATCTGACAATGTTTATTTGTTGCATCCTGCTGCAGCTGGAATAGGTAATTCGGGGAAAATTAGAATCACAAATAATTCTCAATGGAGAGGTGTTAAAGACGCCCCATCTTTACAAACATTGAGCTTTCACAATAGATTTGGAAAAGGCTCAAGCTTTGGAACAATATTGTTTAACGATGAAAATGGTTACCATGCTAGTAAGGGAGTACAGATGACTTACGCTTATCATATAAATTTGTCGAAGGGCTACAAAACGTTTAGACAACTTTCATTTGCACTTTCTCTTTCTGCAGTACAGCAAGTTTTTGACACTAGTATTTTAGCAGATGCAACAGATTCTTATTTGTCAACTATCAATAACAGTGATCGCTATTTTAATGGAGATTTTGGGGTTTCCTTCCATTGGAATCAATTTTTTAGTTACCTGACCATTAAAAATATATTTTTAACAACAAATGAAGACGATGTTTTGGATGCTATAGATTTGAGTAAGTATATTGTATTCGCTGGCTGTTTTTTAGGTAAAGATTTTGTGATTCAAATTGAACCTTCATTGATGGCAATATACGAGCCCTATTTTGAAAGAACACGCTTTGATTTTAACTGTAAATTTTACAAGACCTTAAAGAAAGCTCAGGTTTGGGGTGCCATATCCTATAGTACCACTTCTGGAGATCCAGCATTGCCTAGTCGTGAATTCATCACTCCTATTTTTGGAATGAATTACAAGCAATTTATGTGTTCTTATGCCTATTCTCAGCAACTAGGTGGAGTCGGATTGAGTAGTAAAGGAGGATATCATCAACTGACACTAGGTATGAACGTTTTTGTTCGAAAATCTCGCTTGTCAGCATGTCCAAACATTAATACGAGTTATTTTTATTAAAGTGTATCTTTGAATTGAATTATGTCACAAAATAAAAATATGTTGATTAAAGAAGTTAGGGGGTTTACGCCTCAAATAGGAAACCCAGTTTTTATTGCTGAAAATGCAGTTATAGTCGGACAAGTCACCATGGGAGATGCTTGTAGTGTCTGGTACAATGCAGTGATAAGAGGAGATGTTCATTCAATTACTATAGGCAATAGAGTAAATATACAAGACGGAGCTGTAATTCATGCCACGTATAAGAAATCACCAACATATATAGGAGACAATGTTTCTATTGGTCACAATGCTATCGTACACGGTTGTACTCTAAAAGACAATGTATTGATTGGAATGGGAGCTATTGTTATGGATGATTGCATTATCGAGTCTAATTGTATCATTGCAGCTGGTGCTGTCTTAGCAAAAGGGACGCATGTAAAGTCAGGTTCTGTATACGGAGGGGTTCCAGCAAAAAAAATAAAAGATCTTAGTGAAGAATTATTGAAAGGAGAAATTCATAGAATTGCTGATAATTATATAAAATACGCCGGTTGGTTTGTAAATTAGAGATGTGGAAACCTCATTTTTTCCGAATTATATAAAACCTATGTTTTCTTGAAAAAACGGAAGAATCATTCGTTTGTTTATGAATTAAATTTTACTTTTGCGCATGCAACAAAAAGTACTTATTTTAGATTTCGGATCGCAATTTACGCAGCTTATTGCGCGTAGAGTCAGAGAACTCAACATCTATTGCGAAATTCATCCCTACAACAGCACTAAGTTTTCAGTGGATGATTTTAAAGCGGTTATCCTTTCAGGTAGTCCACATTCAGTTAGAGGAGAAGAAGCTCCACATCCAGATTTATCTCAAATCAAAGGTAAAAAACCTTTGTTAGGAGTTTGTTACGGTGCTCAGTATTTGGCTCACTTCTATGGAGGTGAGGTAGGTGCTTCAAAAACCAGAGAATACGGGAGGGCAAACCTTTCTTATGTAGCCTCTGAAAACCCATTGTTTGAAGGTATTAAAGAGGACAGTCAAGTATGGATGAGCCACTCAGATACGATTTTAAAATTGCCTGAAAATTACACAAAGATTGCGAGTACTCACGATGTTGAGAACGCGGCATATGTAATTGAAGGGGAAGAGACTTATGCCATTCAGTTTCATCCAGAGGTATACCATTCTACAGATGGTTTGCAATTGCTTGAGAATTTCTTAGTCAAAATTGCTAAAGTAGAACAGACTTGGACACCGAGTAGTTTTGTTGATACAACAGTTAAAGCAATTCAAGACAAAGTTGGATTAGACAAAGTGGTATTAGGTTTGTCAGGTGGAGTAGATTCTACTGTAGCAGCAGTATTGCTGGATAAAGCCATAGGTAAAAACTTGCACTGTATTTTCGTAAACAATGGATTGCTTCGTAAAGATGAATTCAAAAATGTTTTGAAGCAATACGAAGGCATGGGGTTGAATGTGAAAGGAGTAGATGCTTCGGCACGTTTTTTGGAAGCTTTAAAAGGAGAGTCTGATCCTGAGAAAAAACGTAAAATTATTGGACGCTGCTTTATTGAGGTGTTTGATGAAGAGTCCAACCTCTTAACTGATGTAAAATGGTTAGCGCAAGGAACTATTTATCCTGATGTTATCGAATCTGTATCTGCAACAGGAGGTCCTTCTGCAACCATAAAGTCACACCACAATGTAGGTGGTTTACCTGACTTTATGAAGTTAAAAATTGTAGAGCCATTACGCATGATATTTAAAGATGAGGTTCGTAGAGTTGGGAAATCATTAGGAATTGATCCTGAATTGTTGGGGAGACACCCTTTCCCAGGACCAGGTATGGGAATTCGTATATTAGGAGACATCACAGCTGAAAAAGTGAGAATCCTACAAGAGGTAGATGCAGTTTTTATTAATGGATTGAAAGCATGGGGCTTGTATGATAATGTTTGGCAAGCAGGTGCTATGTTATTACCTGTAAATTCTGTAGGAGTGATGGGAGACGAACGAACTTACGAAAAGGTAGTAGCCTTAAGAGCTGTTGAATCTACAGATGGAATGACAGCTGATTGGGTAGATCTACCATATAAATTTTTACAAGAGACCTCTAATAAAATTATAAATACTGTCAAAGGAGTGAACCGTGTTGTATATGACATTAGCTCAAAGCCTCCAGCGACTATTGAGTGGGAATAATTAGCTTTTGTGACAAGTTTTTTTAATCATATTACAATAACCATTCTGGATTTTTTAGAATGGTTATTTTACACTATACATTATGAGAAAGTTTTTGTTTTTATGTTTCGTTGTTTTGCACTCCTGTATGTCAAATGCACAAAGTGATACATACACAACTTATACCGTTAAAGAAGGGGAGACTATCCGAGATATAGGCAAACGCATTGGTGTAAAGACTAAAGTAATTTTGAAAATGAATCCAGGCTTACAGAAAAAGCCTGAGGCCAATACGCTGATACTAATACCCAAACAAAAAGCAATATCTGACTCTAAAAATCAAGTAGAAAGGGAACATGTGGTTTTGGCAAAAGAAACTTTGTTTGGAATTTCACAACTATACAGCGTAAGTATTGAAAGTTTGTACCAACTAAATCCTACATTGAAAGCGGATGGATTAAAGATAGGTGCGTTTTTAAAAATACCTAGTGAAAAAGTGTTGAGTTTAGAAGCTCAAAAGGCTTTGGAGTTAGAAGAATTAAAAAGAAAGTATCTCCTACACACAGTTGTTAAAGATGATACGATGTATAGTTTGACTCGTTTCTATGAGATAAGCGAATCTGAATTATTGACATTGAACCCTGAACTTAGTGATGGTTTAAAATTGGGGATGCATATTAAAATTAAAGGAATTACGAATACAATCGAGGTAGCTCCTATTTTAAGCAATACAACTTTTCATACGGATAGCATTGTTGCAAACAAACCATTAGATATTGCAATGCTGTTACCTTTTAAATTTTCCAAAAACGATACACTGTCTAAGAGTCAACTTTTTTCAAATAAAAACAATTTGATAAGTATAGTAACGGACTTTTATTTAGGTGCTGAAATAGCCATTGACTCACTGAGGTCTCAAGGGGTAAAGGTGAATGTAAATGTATATGATACATCAAACAATAAAGACAGTATTCAAGCAATAATTGACGCTCGTAAATTAGATTCGCTTGCTGTTATTTTTGGTCCTCTATACAGTAAAAACGCAGATTTGATTGCAGCAAGTGTGCCAAACACACCTGTGGTTTTCCCATTTTATTCTAACAAGCAATCTACTTTTAAAGAAACCAATTTGATAAAGACTGCTACACCTAGATCTGTATTTAAGCAAAAGGTTGTTGATTATTTTAAAAGTATTTACACAAATGAAAATATCATTGTAGTGGGAGATGAAAAGATAGCCTCTAAAATTGAAATGCTATCTATCGTAGAGGAGTTAAAAAAACACGATTCCATTGATTCAATTGCAGTGTTACAGCCTGTAAATGGCTATATAAGTAATGAAAGATTTGTTGAGGTAGCTGATACTTTGGGGACCAATTGGGTCCTATTAGCAACCAATGACAAAGTAGTAACAGCTGATGTAGTAAACAACATGAAATCTCTGCCCAATACACCCAAAGTAAAATTGTTTGCTATTGAGAAAAAGGGGAATTTTGAGAAAGTAAACAACAATTTGTTAGGGTTTATGGAATTTGTGTATGCAGCTTCATCTATTGATGTAGACTCATTGAGAAGAGGTGATGATTTTCACAAGACTTTCTTAAAGAAAAACAAAACATTTCCTTCGGATTATGCAATCAGAGGCTTTGATGTTGTATATGATGTGTTGATGCGTTTGTTATCATTAAATATAAGTCCCACACTTGCTTTTTCTGCAGGAACTAAAAGTCGTGTGAAAAGTTCATTTCACTATAAAGACAGCCTATACGTGAGAAGTATCGAAAACAATGCGGCGTATCTTTATCAGTATACTCCAAACTTAAAAATTCGTAGTATTGATTTTGTCAAAGCTAAAGAGACTGAAAAGTCACTAGATTCTCTACAAATAGAAGAAAAACTCTTTCAAGTTCAAGATTCAATACAACCTGAATAAATTTCTAGTTTTAGAAAAATATTTCACTGTTTCTTTTGAGTATAGGCTCTAGTAATTTTATGTTTTTACGAGTTCCTATTGTTTCTAAAGCATTCAGATGTTTGTGGTGGTGCGTATCAGATCCTGCAAAATCAATCATGTTTTGCTCTATAAGTTTTTCGGCAGTTTTTTGAACAGATTTGCCATAATATCCTGTCAGTGAAAGTAGGTTGATTTGAAATCTACATCCCGCTTCTTTAAGTCTGTGGTATTTTTCAAAATCGTTGTGGTAAAAATTATATCTTTCAGGGTGTGCTAAGATAGGATTGTATCCTGCGAGTTGAATGTCAAAAAGTATTTCAAATAGATTTACAGGTGCATTCAAGTAAGACATTTCTACCAATAAGTTGTCTTCTTTCAATGTCAATAAATCTCTCTTTTTCAAAAGGTCACAAAATTGCTCGTCTAACATATATTCAGCGGCTGCATTAATTGTAATGTAAGACATGTCCTGCTTTAGAAGCTCCTCTTGCACCAATTCTAGTTTATCTAAGATAGTATCGCTACTATTAGTCCAGACCCCTCCCAATACGTGTGGGGTTGTGATGAAATTATGAATTCCAAAATCATCTAATTTGCTGATTAGGGATATAGAATCTTCAAGGTTCTTTGCACCGTCGTCTATCCCAGGTAATAAATGAGAATGTATATCAACAAAATTAACAGGAAATACTTCTGTAGCGGGTTTGTTCTTTTTAAATAATGTAAACACGGTAGTATATTTTGTTTCACAAATTTAATTTTTTTCGAGAATATAACTACTTAAAAATCGTTAATATATTTTCATTTTTGTCAATTTTTATTTGCGTTTTTAACTAAAAAAGAAAAGTTTGATTTTCGAAAACGATATAGTATGAATACAAATTGTGTATTAAAAATTGAAACAATATATTTGGGCATACTAAAAACTTAAACTATGATATTAATTGCAGACGGTGGGTCTACCAAAGTCGATTGGGTTGCATTGGATTCGGATAAAAATGAATTGTTTAAGGTGAGAACAAAAGGATTAAATCCTGCTGTTGTTCCTTCTGATGTACTTAAACAACGAATTGAAGAAGCTCCAGAATTATCGAAGCATCTTCATCAGGTCACTCATATTTTTTTTTACGGAGCAGGATGTGGTACTGAGGTAGCTATCTCAATATTAAAAGAGGTATTTGGTTCGCTATTTAGTAATGCATCTATCGTAGTTGCTGAAGACACTCTTGCTGCAGTATATGCTTCTGCTGGAAATGATCCCGCTATTGTTTGCATCCTAGGTACAGGTTCTAACAGTAGCTATTTTGATGGAGTTTCTATAACATCTAACGCTGTATCTTTAGGTTATATAGTTATGGATGAAGCAAGTGGTAACTATTTTGGCAAACAGCTGTTACAAGGATATTATTATAAATCTATGCCGGCTCATATTTCATCTTCCTTTGAAGCTGCTTTTAATTTAGAAGCAGATGAAATTAAGTATAATTTGTACAGGCAACCAAACCCAAATACTTATTTGGCCAATTTTGCAAGTTTTATGTTTGAGTTCAAAGACGATGCTTACATACTAAATTTAATAGAAAAAGGCTTTGATGCGTTCTTTAACGTGAGAGTGCTTCCGTATGAAAAGTCTAAGGACACGCCGATTTATTTTATAGGGTCCATAGCTCATTATTTTTCTGATATTTTAGACAAAGTTGCTGCCAATCATAATTTGAAAATAACAGGAGTGATTCAAAGGCCTATTGGAAATTTAATTTCATACCACAAAAAATTTTTGTTGAATTGATTTAAAAAAGCGTTACAACTCGTTCTAATGCCATTCCTCTTGATCCTTTTATCAAATATGTGGCTTTTTGTTTTTTAAACTTCATTTGAAATGTTTCAAATGAAGGATATATGTGTACTTTTGGAATATTGGTTTTTGAGAATTCACATCCAATCAAGTGGATTTCATCAAAACCTAATTTAACAGCTAAATTACCAATTGATATGTGTTCTTCTATAGAGGTTTCGCCCAATTCAAACATATCCCCTAAGATGGCAATTTTTTTAGTAGCTTTCAAATCTTTGAAATTTTCAAGCGCCACTTTCATACTACTAGGATTTGAGTTGTAGGCATCTAATATTATTGTTGCCTTATTTTTCACTATTTTTTGTGACCTGTTATTTTTTGGATGGTAGTTTTCAATAGCTTCTTTTATAGCAGTTTCATCGATATCAAAATACTTTCCAATTGATATTGCTGCTTGAAGGTTGCTGAAATTGTATGTACCTATCAAATGTGTGTGAATTGTAGTGTTGTTTCTTTTGATGGTTAAAAATTCATCACTAGGCACTAATTCTGATTTGTCGTCAAATGCAATGCTCTGAATGTTTTTTGTTTTTTCTATCTGAAGTGGGTCGTTGGGGTTTACAAATGCGATTTGTTTCTTTTCTTTAAGGTAGTCATACAATTCACTTTTCCCTCTTATGACCCCCTCAACACCTCCAAAGCCTTCTAGGTGTGCCTTTCCAAAATTTGTAATGTAACCATAGTTAGGCGCAATAATTTTAGTTAAAGTTGCTATTTCGTTTAGATGATTTGCTCCCATTTCAACGATACCTATTTCAGTACGTTTGTCCATACTCAGTAGTGTGAGTGGTACTCCAATATGATTGTTTAAATTGCCTTGAGTGGCTGTGGTGTAGTATTTTTTAGAAAGCACAGCATTGATCAATTCTTTAGAAGTCGTTTTTCCATTACTACCTGTTAGAGCTATGATAGGTATATTTAATTCCAATCGATGGTAATTCGCTAGATCTTGAAGAGTTTTTAGACAATCGTTCACTTTGATTATTTGTTCATTGCTACCCTCAATAGTTTCATCTACAATAGCAAGTACAGCTCCTTTTTCCAAAGCTTCCAAAGCAAAGTTATTTCCATTAAAATTAGCCCCCTTAAGAGCGAGATAAATACCACCTTTTATGATGTTTCTAGTATCAGTAGTCAGACCTTTACTTTTTTTGAATTTGGAATAAATTTCTTTGAGTGTCATTTTAAATTTGTTGAGAAAAAATAACCTCACTAATTTTTATTTAGTGAGGTTGTAAAATACTTTAAAAAACTCCTTATGTTAGTTTTTGTGATATGGAGATCTGGTAGTGTGCATTTCACCTACTTTATCCAAAGCACAACGGAAACCAATATAATCAGTGGCCATATATTCAGGAAGGTATCTTCTTTGTGCAGGGTCTAACCAATATTCTCTATCTTTCCAAGAACCTCCTTTGTACACTCTTGTTTTGTTTCCAATAAGTGTAGATCTTTTTTTGCCGTCATATTTTGTTTCATACTTTCCCAATCCTTCATTATAAGTGATAGTAGGATCCAAAGGTGAATTATACATCCTTGGTTTTTTCTCCATTTTCTTCAAATCTTTATTGTAATGTTTTGAAGATAATAAGTCACCGTCACCGATATTTGAATTGTCTGATTTACTATAGTTAGTTCTTAACTTAGCATCATCTTTAGTAATAGGGACATAAATTGTCTTTCCAGGAATGTTTCTTGGTCTAATTCTTCCGTTAGGAATTGTGTCGTAGATTAAATCCTCATAGTCCGCTATTACTACTTTACCGTCTTTATTAAGTAATTTTTTCTTAAAGATATTTCCTCTAACATAATTGAAGTCGTTCATGTTAGATGCAATGTGAGGTCTGTATACATCGTAAACCCATTCGGATACGTTACCACCCATGTCATAAAGTCCAAATGCATTTGGAGGATATGATTTTATTCTATTTGTGATATCTGCGTTGTCGTTACTCCATCCTGCTAAACCACTGTAATCTCCTTTTCCTTGTTTAAAGTTGGACAATTGGTTTCCAGCATATTTTTTGTTTTTATTTCGTGTATACCTACCACTCCAAGGGTATTTTTTTCTACCTCTTAAAGAATTATACTCTCTGTTTTCCATCAACGCTTTGGCTGCGTATTCCCATTCAGCCTCAGTAGGAAGTCTAAAGTCAGGATAAAGAATGCCGTCGTAAGGTTTTACATGTCTTCCCTCAAAAGCCGGTTCTCCATTGTCTAGAGTGTCAGCTTCATTCTCTCGTTTCAAACTCTCAAGTCCTTTGTTGTAGATGTTAGGATCTCCGTCAAATAATAATTTAGGGTTTGAATAGTAAGTTTTCGTGTTGAAATGGTTTTTTCCTTCAACTCTGATAGAATCTTCATTAAATAAGTTTTTGATGATTCCTAATTCCATAAGGATATTTTCATTTACCCTATCAGTTCTCCATTCACAATAGTCATTTGCTTGTGCCCAACTAACACCAACAACAGGGTAGTTAGCAAAGGCAGGGTGACGTAAGTAAGTCTCGCTCAATGACTCATTACTTCCTAGTGGGTTTCTCCATACCAATGTATCTGGTAATGCAGATTCGTAGATGTGAGCGTACTCGTCAACACTTGGAGGAAATACACTTTCTAGCCATAATAAATAAAATAAGTATTCTGAATTTGTCACTTCAGCTTCATCTAGGTAAAAAGATCTCAATTGAATTCTTTGAGGAGTAGTGTTCCAATCGGCCATGATGTCCTGTTGTACTGCTCCCATTGTGAAAGTACCTCCTTCTACTAAAACCATAGAGGGTGGAGTTTCATGTTCTTGATATTTACTATTTATGGCAAATCCACCGTAATCAGGGTCATTAAATTTCCATCCAGTTAATGTAGATTTTGAACCATCAATATCGAAAGAGTTAGATTGGCCACAACGTACCATTGTAAAACTCAATAAGATAAGTGTTACATATTTTAGTACTGATAAATTTTGCATAGGGTAATTTATTTATTGTCTAATTGTATAATTATCATTTGCAATTTACACTATTTATAGTTCTTTACAATAAAAAGAATAAAAAATAGTTTCTTGTTCTTATAATACATATAAACGGTTGGTTTTTGTATTTATTATAATGTATCTTGCACTTGTTAAATTCTCAATTTTCAATTTAAAAAAATGATTGATCTAAAACAAAATATTTTACTTTTTTTTGTAGTGATTACATTGAATGTTTTTTCTCAAACAACTGATAGTAAATCTATTAGTCTTGATTGGGACCTTGATTCAAAGCTTGTTTCTTCAGACGGTACCGAATTTAACATTCCATTGGTTAAAAATCAATTTTTATCTGAACAAGGCCTTCCGACATTTAATACAACTTGGCATGTTTTAAAAGGTACAAAGGTTACTTCATATAGAATCTCTAACATTAAATACGGATTATTATCTTCAAGTCAACTCAAAAATATTCCTTCGACATCTATTTCGGACTCTTTGATAAGTTCTTTTTCAATTAGCAAAGCAAAGGAAATTCATCATGCTCATTTGAATGTCATTCCCCTTGTGAAAAAAGATGGTGTAATCAAACGTGTTGTTTCTTTTGATTTGCAATACAAGCTGAGTAAGAATTCAAGCTTTAACAGAACTAAGGCTGTTAAATCTAAAACGAATTCCGTACTGTCTTCTGGGAGTTGGTACAAGATATCCATTGATAAATCGGGTGTTTATAAGCTTGATAAGAACTTTTTTGAGTCTTTGGGGATATCAACAAGCTCTTTAAATCCAAAAAACATTCGTGTTTATGGAAATGGTGGTGTGATCTTACCTCAATTGAACAGTGTTTCAAGACCTGATGATTTGTTAGAGAATAGTCTCTATGTATCGGGAGGATTGGATGGTATTTTTGATGACAACGATTATGTGTTATTTTATGGTGTTGGGCCCCATTCATGGAATTTAGAAAATGAAAATACAATAGGACACATTAATAATATATATTCAGACAAAGCATATTACTTTATAACTGTAGATAATGGGGACGGAAGTAGAGTCCAAGAAAAAAATAGTTCAGAACTTCCCACAACTACTACGGTTACCTCTTATAAAGATTTCATCTATTTTGAAGAGGATTCTTACAATTTATTTGGTATTGGTCAACAATGGTTTGGAGATTCTTTTACGTTGAGTAACTCTAAAACATATAATTTTGACTTTAAGCATTTAGATGTGACTCAACCTGTAAAAATAAAGGTGAGAGGTATTGCAAACTCTTCAAGAACATCAAGTATGTCTGTTTCTGTAAATAATAATAGTAGTCATGATTTTTCTATCTTTTACAATGCCTCTAATCCTGCTATTCATAAAAAAGCATATGATTCTCAAAACAGTAACGAAATAAATCTTACTGCCGACGAAATAGATGTTAAAATCACCTATAACAACAACGGAATTCCCTCGGCAGCTGCATATTTAGACTACATCGAAATCATAGGAGACAAACTACTCATAGCGGATGGTTCTCAATTCTCCTTTAGGAGTTTCTTATCATTAAATACTGCTGAGGTATTGGAATATCAAATAGCAAATAAAAGCCAGATTGACATGGTTTGGGACATTACGAATCCTCATGATCCTAAGTTAATCAGTGATATTTCTTCGAGCACTGATAATTATTCTTTTAAAGAGGCTTCGGGGACACTAAATGAGTATGTTGTAGTAAATACAAACGACCTATATGTTCCTGAAATTGTTTCTCAAAACCCAATTGAAAATCAAAATTTACATGCCTTAAAAGATATTGAATATGTGGTCATTGCTAAAAAAGACATGTCATCTCAAGCGCAAAGATTGGCTGATTATCACGAAGCTAATTCTAATTTAACTACTCGTGTAGTTTCTTTGGAGCACATATACAATGAATTTGGATCAGGGTCTCCAGATATCACAGCGATTAGGGATTTTGTCAAATTTCTTTATGACAATGCAAGTTCTGATGATACAAAGATTAAATACGTATGTCTCTTTGGTGATGCAACATATGATTTTAAAGATAGATTGCCAGATAACAACAATATAATTCCAGCTTTTCAATCATATAATAGTACAAGTGATGCATATTCTTATGTGACGGATGATTATTATGGTATTATGGATGAAAATGAAGGTAATTTGTCGTCTAGCGACAAGCAAGATGTTGCGACAGGAAGAATATTGGTTTCCAATAATCTTGAAGCAAAGAATGTTGTGGATAAAATCTTAAACTATTACTCTGAAGCATCTTTGGGGAATTGGAGGAATAACCTCTCTTTGTTTACTGATGATTTCTACAATGAATCGGAATTCGTATTTCAAACGGATATGGAGGCAATTGCTGATGGGATCAAAACGGATTATCCTCAATTTAATATTACCAAACTTTATGCAGATTCATTTAAGAAAAAGTATTCTAGTTCAACAGCATCTTATCCAGATTTGAACATTGCATTGTCCAATGCAGTAGAGAATGGTACATTGGTGATTGATTATTTCGGACATGGAGGAGAACTTGGGTTAGGGAGTGAGAATCTACTTAGAATTCCAGAAATTAAGTCTTGGTTAAATTTTGATAAATCTCCATTATTTATAACGGTAACATGTGAGTTTTCAAAGTTTGACAACCCCATACGTGTAACAGCTGGGGAGGAAATGATTTTGAACAAAAATGGGGGGTCTTCTAGTTTGATTTCTACTGCTCGTGCGGTTTTCATTAATTATGGATTGCAGTTTAATAAGTATCTAATTCCTAATTTATTGGCTACTTCTGGAACAAACAGTACGATTGCTGATGCATTGATGTTGACTAAAAACACAGTAAATTCTTATTCAACCCAACGCTTCTTTATTTTTAATTTAGGAGATCCGGCAATGCGCCTAGGGATTCCTTCCGAAAATATCAAAGTGACTAAAATAAACGGAAAGGACGTTTCTGTTGAAAGAGATGTTCTAAAGGCTCTGAGTAAGGTTCGAATTGAGGGAGAAGTTACCGATGCTAATGGAGTGCTTACCTCTAATTTTAATGGGATAATGACCAGTATTATTTTTGATAAGGAAACCGATAAAAATACACTAAACAATGATGGATTAACCGATAGTGAAGGCAATCCACTTGTCATGACATACGATGTACAACAAAGTGTTGTCTTTAAAGGTGATGTAAAGGTTGAAAATGGAAAGTTTGATTTTGAATTTATTGTTCCTAAAGATATTAAGAGTGCTGTGGGGCTTGCAAAAATAAGCATGTATGCAAAAGACGCTAACAAGAATAGTAAGGGAGGTGTTGACAAGCAAACTTACATTGGTGGAATCAATGAAGATGCTCCAGAGGATACAACGGGGCCTCAGATTTCCTTGTTCATGAATGATACTTCTTTTTCGGATGGAGGTATTACCAACAGTTCTCCTAATTTGATTGCGGAGTTTACTGATGAAAGTGGGATCAATACCTCTTTGGCTTCAATAGGTCACAATATCACTGCTGTATTAGACGGTGATGAAGCGAACCCTATCTCTCTTAACAATTTTTATGAATCAGCAGTAAACGATTACCAAAGTGGAAATGTAACATATAAATTGAGAGATTTGACAGCGGGTATTCATACTATTAAAATAAAGGTTTGGGATACTTACAATAATTCATCCGAGGCTACGTTAACATTTAATGTAGTTTTGTCGGATAGTTTCTCACTTGAAAATGTTTTAAACTATCCAAATCCATTTGTGAATTACACAGAATTTTGGTTCAATCATAACCAACCGAATGCTCCTTTGGAGGTGAAAATTTTTATTTTTACAGTTTCAGGAAAGTTGGTAAAAACATTGGTTAAAAATATTCAAACTACTGGAGGTTTGTCCCGATCAATTACATGGGATGGTAAAGATGAGTTTGGACAGAAAATAGGAAAAGGTGTCTATGTTTACAATTTAATGGTAACCAATACAGATACAGGTGCTTCGGCAGAAAAAATTGAAAAATTAGTAATACTACAATAATTAACAGATCAAATTAAATAATGAATAATAGTTTAAAATTAGGAATTCTTCTTTTTGTTGGATTGATAGCTACAGAGAAGTTTAGGGCACAAAATTCGATTTCAACCGTAGCTCCATTGCTATTAATCAACTCAGATGCTAGATCGGCAGGTATGGGTGACGTTGGTGTTGCTACCAATGCGGATGCAAGTTCTTTATATCATAACAGTGCGAAAATGGCATTTAGTACTTCTGAATATAAAGTAGGTTTTAATTATACACCTTGGCTTCAAGATCTAATCGATGGTTTGTTTGTTGGGGGAGGCTCGGTTATCAAGCGTATTGACGAAAGATCTGCATGGGGAGCAAATCTTCGTCTATTTTCTTTGGGATCTATAGATCTTATCGATGAATTTCAAAATTTTCAAGGTACCGAAAACCCTTCCGAATTGACAGTTGCAGTTTCTTATTCGTTGAAATTAAGTGACTATTATTCTATGGGAGTAGCTTTGCGCTATATACGTTCTGATTTGTCTATCAATTCTCAAGATCAAGATATTTCGCCAATCAATGGTATTGGAGTGGATATTTCGGGATACTACCAGTCACCTGAAAAAAATTACGGAAATTTTAATGGACGTGTACGCGCAGGTTTTAATATCTCTAACCTCGGACCTAAAGTTTCTTATACATCTGGTGGAGAAAATTTTATACCTTCTCGTTTACGTCTTGGAGGAGGTTTTGATTTTATTGTTGATGATTACAATACTTTTGGTATTACTTTGGAGACTTCTAAACTATTGGTGCCTACACCTCCGATAATTGATGATGAAGGAAATATGACAGGTAAAGATGACAATGTAGAGTGGTTACAGGGTGTTTTCCAGTCTTTTGGAGATGCCCCAGGTGGTTTTCAAGAAGAACTTCAAGAGTTTACTTTTGGTCTTGGAGCAGAGTATGTATACAATAGTTCTTTTTCTTTGCGTACAGGGTATTTTAATGAACACGAAAACAAAGGGAATCGAAGATATGCTACATTGGGAGCAGGAATCAAAGCAGAGTCTTTCAATATTGACCTTTCTTATTTAATCAATACTTCAAATGTCAACAATCCATTGGCAAGAACATTGCGTTTTTCATTGTCTTTTGATTTGGGGGATATATTTGAAAATATTTAATAATGGAAAAAGAGCTTCAGCTTAACGACCAAGTAAAAGCATATTTTCAAGAAATAGGAAAGTGGGCTCGGTTTCTTGGAATCGTAGGTTATATAGGTATTGGACTTTTATTGGTGGTTTCATTTGCAGTACCCTATTTTATTAGCTTTTTAGGAGCATCGGAATTGTCACAAATTCCACCTTCAACCTTAGCTACAGTATACTTTATTCTGGCAGGCGTTTATTTTTTTCCTGTCAATTATTTGTACAAATTTGGTGTGAAGATAAAGTCTTCTATGGCCCACGCTGATGAAATTAGTTTTGAAGAGGCTGTTAAGAATCTGAAATCTCACTATAAATTTATAGGAGTTTTTACATTGATTTTGATCAGCATGTACGGGTTTATTTTTGTGATGTCACTGATTGCCTTTTTATTTTAAATTATAATGCCTATACAATCTGTAATTATTGGAACAGGGTCTTATATCCCTAGTGTCATTGTAAAAAATGAAGATTTTTTAAATCATTCTTTTTTACAAGAGGACGGCACTCATTTTGCATCGGATACTCCAATAATTATTAAAAAGTTTGAAAAAATTACAGGCATAAAAGAACGTCGTTATGCATTGGATCATCAAAATGCATCGGATCTAGCTGTGATTGCAGCAAAAAATGCTATCAAATCTGCTAAGATTGAAAAAAACAATATAGACTACATTTTGTTAGCTCATAATTTTGGAGATGTATCTAAAGGGAGTATACAAGGCGATATGTTGCCTAGTTTGGCATCTAAAGTAAAGCATAAATTAAAGATTCAAAATCCAAATTGTGTAGCTTTAGATATTGTATTTGGTTGTCCAGGATGGTTGCAAGGTATGATACAAGCAACTGCTTTTATTCAATCAGGCATGGCAAAAACGATTTTAGTAATAGGTACAGAAACCCTTTCTCGTGTTATAGATGATTATGACAGAGATTCTATGATCTACGCCGATGGAGCAGGAGCTACTTTGCTTCAAGCAAAAGAATCAACTTCAATTACAGGGGTTTTAAGTCATGCAGCTCAAACATTTTCTGAAGAAGAATTGGGCTATTTGTTTTCTGGAAAATCTTACCACAAAGAATTAACGCTTCATTGCAATTATTTAAAAATGCAGGGAAGAAAAATATATGAATTTGCTTTGACTCATGTTTCCAATGCGATGAAAGCCGCTTGGGATAAAAGTGAAGTACCTATCTCCAAACTTTCTAAAATTTTGATACACCAAGCCAATGAAAAAATGGACGAAGCGATTGTTAAAAGATTTTACAGTCTTTATGAATTGAATATGCCAGATAGTTGTATGCCTATGTGTATTGAAAAATTAGGAAATAGCTCCGTTGCAACCATCCCTACTTTATTGGATTTGATTTTAAATAATTCATTGTCTCCTCATTCTATTTCAAAAGGAGATATTGTTCTTTTTGCTTCAGTTGGAGCGGGGATGAATATCAATGCGATGGTATATCAGTTTTAGGCTTTTAATTTATAATCTAAATTAGAGTTTAATGACCTCGAAAGAAAACAAAGTTTTCAAATGTGTAAGGATTTTATCTTTGACTTCTTCTTCATCTATTTTCCTTCCCAACTCAGCTTCCATTGAGGTAACTGCTTTGCCTTTGATTCCACAGGGGATAATATGATCAAAATAGCCCAAATTAACATTAACATTGAGTGCAAAACCATGCATGCTCACCCATCGACTGCAACGTACTCCCAAAGCACAAATTTTTCTAGCAAACGGAGTTCCACTGTCGAACCAAACTCCTGTCTCTCCATCACTTCTTCCAGCTTCCAATCCATATTCTCTAAGCATGAGTATGATGGCCTCTTCCAAAAAGCGTAAGTATTTGTGAATGTCCGTAAAAAAGTTTTCCAAATCAAATATAGGATAGCCTACAACTTGTCCAGGTCCGTGATAAGTAATGTCTCCACCTCTGTTGCTTTTGTAGAAAGTAATTTTCTTTTCTTCCAACTGTTTTTTGTTCAAAAGCAAGTTGTTAAGGTCTCCACTTTTACCAAGAGTATACACATGTGGGTGGGTTACAAATAGTAAGTGGTTTTGGGTTTCTTTAGCATCTTTTTCAGTTCTGTTTTCCATTTTTTGACGAACGATTTCATCAAATAAAACCACTTGCTTGTCCCAAGCATCCTTGTATTCTATTACCCCTAAATCTTGGACAAAAACTTTTTTATTCATATGCTTTTCGTATGTGTATGCTATTTTTAATATCTAATAGTATTTTTGTAATGGTTAGATTTACATTGCAAAGGTCTGAAAAATAAATGAGTATTTGGGAGCTCTCTTTTTTCATAAGAGTTCCCCTGAATCTTGAGTATTTTATAGTATTTTTGTCAGAAAGTGATTCTTATGACTGTCAAAGTTGCGAACGTATCAAAATTTTACAATGATCAAAAAGCCCTAAATTCTATTTCTTTTGAAATTAATAAAGGGGAAATAGTAGGTTTTTTAGGTCCCAATGGGGCTGGTAAGTCCACATTGATGAAAATATTGACAGGGTACTTGTTACCTTCTGAAGGAATTGTGACTGTAAATGGAGTTTCAGTGACTGAAAACCCAATAAAGGTTCAAAGAACGATTGGCTATTTACCAGAACACAACCCTTTGTATACTTCCATGTATGTTAGGGAATATTTGTCTTTTATAGCAGATGTTCATAACTTGTCCAAAGCTAAAGTTCAAGATACAATCGAAATAGTTGGCTTGCAGCCCGAGGCGCACAAGACCATACAGCAACTATCTAAGGGATATCAGCAAAGAGTAGGCTTGGCTGCGGCTTTGATACACGATCCTGACGTATTGATATTGGATGAACCAACTACTGGACTTGACCCAAATCAATTGCTTGAAATACGCGCTTTGATTCGTGATATTGGTAAAGAAAAAATCATTCTTTTTTCTACTCATATCCTTCAGGAAGTTGAGGCGGTTTGCAACCGTGTATTGATCATAAAAAAAGGTGTAATTGTTGCAGACGAACACTTGTCAACACTAAAAGCCCAACAAAAACAAGTCATCGCTGTTTCTTTTGATTACCGTGTAGAGGAAAGATTTTTTGAATCCATACCTCATTTGATTGGGCTTTCGAATGAAGGAGGAACGCAATGGGAGCTCACCTTTGACACTCAACTAGATATGCGTACTGAAGTTTTTGACTTCGCGAACCAAAACGGTCTTAAAATAGTACAGTTAAATACTAAAAATAAAAACCTAGAAAGTTTGTTTCACGAACTTACCACATGATGACAATCTTATTTTGCGTCTACTTTCAAACGAGGGTTTGCGGCTATATCTGAATTGCTGTAGTTTTTTTCTAAGAATTTATAGTATCCGGCAATTGCAATCATTGCTGCATTGTCAGTAGTATATTCAAATTTTGGAATGTAGGTCGTCCATTGATACTTCTTTTCAGCTTCTTTTAGAGTAGTTCGGATTTGTGAATTAGCAGAAACTCCACCTGCGATCGCTATATGTTTAATACCTGTTTTTTTGGCCGCATTTTTTATCTTTTCCATAAGTATGTTTACGATGGTATCTTGTATGGAAGCGCAAATATCGTTTAGGTTTTCGACGACAAAGTTAGGATTGGTCTTTTCTTCTTTTTGAATAAAGTACAAAAAGGCAGTTTTTAAGCCACTAAAGCTAAAGTCCATCGGTCCCACTTTAGGTTTGGTAAAACGAAATGCTTTTGGATTCCCTTCTTTGGCATATTTATCGATTAATGGACCTCCTGGATAGGGTAAGTTTAGAATTTTTGCCGCTTTGTCAAAAGCTTCTCCCACTGCATCGTCAATGGTTTCTCCAAGGACAGTCATGTCAAAATAATTGTCAACTTTAACGATTTGAGTATGTCCACCACTGATTGTTAGACATAAAAATGGGAACGGTGGTTTTTCGCACCCCTCTTCGTCAATAAAATGTGCCAATACGTGACCTTGCATGTGATTAATATCCAACAAAGGAATGCCCAATGACAAGGAAAGCGATTTGGCAAAAGAGGTTCCAACCAATAGCGAACCCATCAAGCCCGGTCCCCTTGTAAAAGCTATGGCAGTTATCTCTTTTTTGTCGATATTTGCTCTGCGAATGGCTTGTTGAACAACGGGAACAATATTTTGTTGGTGTGCACGTGAAGCAAGTTCAGGAACAACACCACCATATTCTGCGTGAATTTTTTGGTTGGCAACACAATTTGACAGTATCTTGTCGTTACATAATACAGCGGCACTAGTGTCGTCACATGAAGATTCGATTGCAAGAATATAAATTGGTTTTTTCATTGTTTTAAAATAAATTCGGCATCTTAATTGATATATAAAGGCAAAGTTACAGCATATCATACGATTTAGAAAAATACTCGTCAGTTTTTTAGCACTTTTAGTGCTCATCATCTTTGTTTCTATAGGAGCTTTGTTGCAACCTTCAGTACAAACATATCTTGGGCAACGTTTGTCGGAGTACTTGCAAACCCAATTTGATGTTGATATTGAGGTAAATTCGATTTCCTTGAACCTTGATGGTGCGATAGTTTTGGAGGATATTTTGATTAAAGATCACTATAAAGACACCATGATCACGATTACAGCATTGGAGTCAAGAGCTTTGAATCTTCCGAAACTTATTGAAAATAAACTTGAACTAGGTCCCACTGCTATTTATGAAGGAACCTTTAATATAAAAACATACAAAGGGGAAAAAAGTGATAATTTTACCTTTTTTTCTAACAAGCTTAAAAGAGAGAAAAAAAAGAGCAATAAAAGATTTCAACTTCGTTCCTCTTCAATTTTTTTGCACAAAATTAATTTAATTGTTACCAATGAAAATAGGGTTTCAAAGCCGTTGTTGGGAGCTTACAAATCTTTGAGTGGATATTTTATCGATTTTGAAGTAAACGGTCCAGAAATAGCATCTAAAATTAAAGAATTGAGTTTTGTGGATAATTATGGAGTTCAGGTGAATAATTTAACGACTGATTTTTCCTACACTCCGTCAAAGATGGAGTTTAACAATTCACAACTGCATACAGCAAATTCTTCCCTCTATTTTAATATGGAGTTGATGTATCAATTGAAAGATCTCAAAAGATTCAACGATAAGGTACAGATAGATGCTAGTTTTGATGAAAGTATTGTTTCTATGTTGGATTTGAAAAAGTTTTACAAAGGGTTTTCAGGCACAGAAAGTTTTGTTTTCTCTTCTGATTTTGATGGAAAGGTTGCTGATTTTAAACTGTCCAATTTTAAATTAAAAAATAGAAATAACCTTTTTTTAGAAGGTGAGTATCATCTGATAAATGTTCACAATAATAAAAAAGATTATTCAATTTCTGGAACCACAAACCAGTTAAAAACGAGCAGTAGCTCGCTTCGTTATATCTTTCCTAACCTATTGGGCAAAAGGCTACCTTCCTACACAGATAGTTTGGAAGATTTTATTGTAAAAGGTACGAGCTCACTATCGTCCAAAAGTCTTCAATTGAATGAAATGCACATAAGTTCAGATATTGGTGAAGCTTTACTTGATTTAGAATTTTCAAATCTTGATACTCCCAACGAGGCATCCTATGAAGGAAAAGTAGAGATTACAAATTTGAATCTAGGAACTTTGACAGCTAATAATGATTTAGGGGCCATGTCATTTGAAGGCTATGTGTCAGGAAAAGGGTTTGAGTTGAATAAGATAAATACCAGTCTTAAGGGAGTTGTTACAAAACAAGTTTTTAAAAATTATAATTATTCAAATATCAAAGTCAATGGGGTGTTTATTGACAAATTGTTTAACGGTGCCTTGTCAATTAACGAACCGAACCTAGCCTTAAATTTTAATGGTTTGGCAGACTTTTCATCTAAAGTCCATCAATTTGATTTCAATACATCTATAGAACATGCTGATTTATATGCATTAAACTTTGTCAAAAGGGATTCAATCGCAAGGTTCAAGGGCAAGGTGGATATTGACCTATCTGGAAATAGTATAGACGATATTAAAGGGAAAGCGAGTTTTAAAGAATTTGTTTATACTGATTCTTATGATACTTATCTTTTTGATTCTATTTCACTTAGTTCTAGAGAAGATAATGGTGTAAAGATTATTGATGTACTTTCTAAGGACTTGATAAAAGGGAGAATTCAAGGTCGTTTTCGATTGACAGAGATTGATAAGTTATTTCAAAATGCATTAGGAAGTATTTTGACTAACTATCAAAAATATCCGGTAACTAAAAATCAATATTTTGATTTTGATTTTGAAATATACAATCAAATTGTAGATGTGGTTTTTCCGAAGTTACATCTTACTTCTAAAGCATTTTTGAAGGGCAAGGTGATTGAGGAAAACAATGAGGTTAAAATGCTCTTTAAAACACCTCAGGTTAGGTATAAAAGAACATTGATAGACAGTATTCAACTTCAGATAGATAATAAAAATCCGGCATTGAATACCAATTTTAAGATTCGTAAAGTAAAGATGTCCAATTACGTTCTAAACGATATAAACATCTATAACAAGACACTGAACGATACGTTATTTTTTAGATCAGATTTTACGGGAGGGATTTCAAATTCCGAAAGGTTTGGTTTGTCATTTTATTACACAATAGATGCTTTTAAAAATTCAGTAATTGGAATTCTAAAATCAAAAATTCTACTCAAGAATAAAGCCTGGTTTTTAAACCCCGATGACAACAGAAAAAATAAAGTAGTTTTTGATATTGAAAAGAAAGAATACGAATTTGATTCTTTTAAATTCAAAAACGGCTCTCAACAAATAACATTTACAGGTGAGCTAAAAGACACTACTTATAAAGATTTAAAGTTGAATTTTAAAAAAGTTAATCTCGCCGAAGTGGTGCCAAAAATAGATAGTTTATCGTTGGGAGGTGAGCTGAATGGTAATTTACACTTTTTTCAGGAAAAAGGAGTTTACAACCCTTTAGGATACCTCTCTATCGAGGATTTATCAATCAATAACGCTACCCAAGGAGACGTAGAAGTTCAAGTGTTAGCTGAGGATTCTTATCAAAAATACAAAGTTGACATTCGGTTGTTAAACGATGCCTTTAAGAGCTTGGATGCACATGGTTACGTAGATTTAAATTTACGAAAGCCAACCCTAGATTTGAATGTTTCACTCAAAGCTTTTAAACTAAACGCTTTTAGTCCTCTTGGAAAAAACACACTTTCAAAAATTAGGGGCTTGGCAGATGGGAATTTTACACTCACGGGGCCGATCTACAATCCATATATGGATGGAAACTTACAACTTACAAATTCAGGTTTCAAATTTCCTTATCTAAATGTAGACTATTCTTTAAACAATGACACAAATGTCGAATTGAAAGGGCAATCATTTATATTTAAAGGTCTACAAATGAAGGATGTTGCCTATGATACACAAGGGGAATTGAGTGGCTTTATCAGACACAATTCATTTAATGATTGGGAAATGGATTTAGATATTTCTTCCGACAGATTACTCGTTTTGGATACAGAAGACGGAGATGATGTTGTCTATTATGGAAAAGGTTTTATCAAGGGAAAGGCTAACATTGTTGGTCCAACTAATGATTTGACAATTAACGTCAAGGCTCAAACCTTATCAGGGACTAAGTTTGTAATTCCATTAACTGATATCAAAACTGTTTCTAATTCGAGGTTAGTACACTTTAAGAATTTTGAAAAGAAAGATACTCAAGAGAACCTTTATGATAAAGAACGTTTGATTGAGAAAATTCAAGGGGTATCCTTAAATTTTGACTTAGATGTAACAACTGATGCAGAGGCGGAGGTTGTCATTGACAGAACTTCAGGAAGCTCACTTAGAGGTTCTGGGACCTCAAACTTGTTGATAGAAATCGATACCAAAGGGAAATTCAATATGTATGGTGACTATACCATTGAGAAAGGAATCTATAATTTTATATATGGCGGTATCATCAACAAACCCTTTATTGTGAAAAAGGGTGGGATGATTTCTTGGGATGGGGATCCTATGAATGCCAATCTAGATGTTCAAGCTGTTCATAGTGTAAAGGCCAATCCCAAAATTCTTTTAAATGATTTGAATACCAATAGGAAAATCGCAGTGGATTTGATTACGGATATCGATGGAACTCTTTTCAACTCTTCCGAGAGTTTTAGTATTGAAATTCCAAATTCGAGCTCAACAGTTGCAAATGAGTTGGCGTTTGTTTTGAATGAAAATGATGAAAACACAACCTTGCGACAATTTTTCTCTCTTTTGATAGCGAAAAGTTTTTTCAATGAGGACAATCTTGCCTCCAGTGGAAATGCAGCAATAACAGGTACTACTTCGGAGATTATATCTAGTGCAATCTCAGATATTTTTAACGAAGAAGATGATAGAATACGCATTGATTTAGGGTATACTTCTGGAGAAAAAAACGATATTGAAACACTAAATATAGACGATCAAGTTGACATCTCTATGAAAACTCAGATAAACGATCGAATACTTATCGATGGAAATCTAGGAGTACCGGTAGGTGATAAAACACAAGCTGGAATTATAGGGGAGGTAAAAGTTGAATTTCTCGTTGACGACCAGGGAAATTTGAGATATACCGTATTTAGTCGACAAAATGAGATTCAGTACTCTGAGGAAGAAGAGGGGTATACACAAGGTGTTGGATTGGAATACCAAATAGATTTTGAAAACTTAAAAGAAATGTTTTCAAAATTAGGACTCAAAAGGAAGAAAAAGAAAAAACTCAGCGAGTTTAAAGAAGAAGAATATGAAAACGATTTGATTTTGGTCGTTCCTTCTATACTTTAATTTTTTTTGATAAATTGCGAAACTAAAAAAAATAAAAAAATAAAAGAATGAAAAAACATACACTAGTAATACTCGCTGCAGGAATGGGAAGTAGGTATGGAGGACTTAAGCAATTGGATAAGATGACAGAAGAAGGAGAGACTATTATTGACTTTTCTTTATATGATGCTATCGAAGCTGGTTTTAAAAAAGTAGTATTTATTGTTCGTGAATCTTTCAAAAATGAATTTCAAGATATTTTTGATGAAAAGTTAGCGGGTAAAATCGAAACAGCATATGTGACTCAAGAAGTAGAAAAGATTCCTTCGGGATACGATGTTAGTGAGGATAGAGTGAAACCATGGGGAACTGGACATGCAACACTTATGGTAAAAGATGAAATTGACGGAAACTTTATCGTTATTAACGGTGATGATTTTTACAGCAAAGGTGCTTTTCAGACAATTCACAAAGAATTGGATACTCTTGAAACAGGCTCTTTCGACATGTGTATGGTTGGATACAATCTTAAAAATACCATTTCAGATAATGGATACGTTTCAAGAGGTGAGTGTTTCGTAAACGAAAACAATGAGTTGTCAAACATCATCGAAAGAACTCATATCGAACGTTTAGATGGTGCGATTCAAAGAAAGTCAGACGATGGTGCTTTTGAGAAAATGTCTGAGGACACGATTGTATCTATGAACTTTTGGGGATTCACTCCAAGATATTTAGAAGCTTTGGAAGAAGATTTTAAAACTTTTTTAGCTGAGAGATCTACAGAATTAAAAAGTGAGTTTTATATTCCAACAGTTGTAAACAATCTTATAGAAGCCAATAAAGGAAGTGTGAAGGTATTGACTTCAGATGCTAAATGGATGGGAGTAACCTATGCAGAAGACAGACCTGTAGTTGTTGAGGCAATAAAAGACTTAAAAACGAACAATATTTATCCTCAGAGTCTTTGGGCTTAAAATAGGGGATTTGTACCTTTTTCAAATCTGCTTTTGAATACTTGTATTCAAAAGCAGATTTTTTTTGCAACGGTTCGACTATTTGCAAACTACGGATGTCAATAAAATTTTGTATTTTTAGTTAGTTTAAAATCAGGTTTTTATCATTTTTTTTAGTGCTTTTTTTTACGAAAAAATCGAAAACGTTTTCGTTATTACCTGTGCTAAATTCAGCACTCACATTAAAAAGCAGTAATTTTATACATTATAAACTAGACATGAATATACAATTATCAAAAATAGCAGTAATGACCTCTGGTGGTGACTCTCCAGGTATGAATGCTGCGATAAGAGCCGTTGTAAGAACCTGCGCATATTACAAAGTAAAATGTATAGGAATCTACCAAGGATATCAAGGAATGATTGAAGGTAATTTTGTAAAAATGGGACCGAGATCCGTAAACAATATTATCAATAAAGGAGGAACTATGCTTCAATCTGCTAGGTCTAAAGAGTTTAGGACCAAAGAGGGAAGAGCCAAAGCATATGAAAACCTAAAAAAAGAGGGGATCGAAGGGGTTGTTGTTATTGGAGGTGACGGAACTTTTACAGGAGGTATGGTCTTTAATAAGGAATTTAATTTTCCTGTGATTGGAATACCTTGTACTATTGATAATGATATTTTTGGTACTCAATTTACTTTGGGTTACGATACTGCATTAAATACAGCAGTAGAAGCTATTGATAAAATTAGAGATACAGCTTCTTCACACAACCGATTGTTTTTCGTTGAGGTTATGGGGAGAGATGCTGGTTTTATCGCTTTAAACGCAGGTATCGGTGCAGGTGCTGAAGAGATACTAATTCCAGAAGAAAATATTGGGTTAGATAAAATGTTGGAATCTTTAGTTAAAAGCAAGCAATCTGGAAAAACTTCGAGTATAGTTGTAGTTGCTGAAGGTGAAAAAATTGGTAAAAATATTTTTGAATTGGCTGAATATGTCGAACAAAATCTTCCAGAATACGACATTCGTGTTTCTGTTTTGGGACACATGCAAAGAGGAGGTTCGCCAAGTTGTTTTGACCGTGTTCTGGCAAGTAGGTTTGGAGTGAGTGCTACTGAATTATTACTGTCGGGATCCTCTACGTTGATGGTAGGTTTTGTCAACAACGAAATTAAGTATACACCCCTTGAAAAAGCGGTAAAAGAACACCACAAAATAGATGAAGAACTTTTAAGAGTCTCTGACATCGTTACTGTGTAAAATAAAGAATATTATAGAAATTAAATAAATAAACAAGATGATTAAAATTGGTATTAATGGATTCGGTAGAATTGGAAGATTTGCTTTTAGATCTGCTGTAGCACGTGAAAATGTTCAAGTTGTTGGAATCAACGATTTGTTAGATGTAGATTACTTAGCATACATGCTAAAGTACGATTCAGTACACGGGCCATTTAAAGGAACTGTTGAAGTTGTAGATGGGAAGTTGATTGTGAACGGTAATGAAATTAGAGTTACTGCTGAACGCAACCCTGCTGATTTGAAATGGGACGAAGTAGGAGCTGAATACGTAATTGAGTCAACTGGTTTCTTTACTGCTAAAGATGCTGCTGCCAAACACATCGAAGGAGGAGCTAAAAAAGTAGCAATCTCTGCACCATCTCCAGATGCGCCTATGTTTGTAATGGGAGTAAATAACCATGAATTAAAAGCTTCAGATACAATATTCTCTAATGCTTCATGTACGACTAACTGTTTGTCTCCAATTGTAAAGGTATTGAATGATAACTTTGGAATTGAAGAAGGTTTGATGACTACAGTACACGCAGCTACTGCAACTCAAAAAACAGTAGATGGACCTTCTTTAAAAGACTGGAGAGGTGGACGTTCTGCAATTCACAATATCATTCCATCTTCTACAGGGGCAGCCAAGGCTGTTGGAAAAGTTATTCCAGCTTTGAACGGGAAATTGACTGGTATGGCATTTCGTATTCCAACTATGGATGTATCTGTAGTTGACTTGACTGTTAAGTTGAAAAAAGGAGCTTCTTACGATGAGATTAAAAAAGCTATGAAAAATGCTTCAGAAAACGAAATGGCGGGTGTTCTTGGTTACACAGAAGACTTAGTAGTTTCTCAAGATTTTGTGGGAGATACTCGTACTTCAATTTTTGATGCCAATGCTGGTATCGCCTTGTCAGATAACTTCGTAAAAGTTGTATCTTGGTATGATAACGAAATTGGTTACTCAACTAAGATTGTTGACTTAATTGAATATTCAGCTTCATTATAGAAGTAAATTTTAAATCACGAACAATCCCGTTTTGAGTTTTCAAAACGGGATTTTTTTTAATTCTCAAATAAAGATATAGTATGGAAGTAGCAATCATATCTCACGACGGAAAAAAAGCCGATATGGTACAGTTTCTAATGGAAAATAAGCATCTTATTAAAAAGTACAATGTGCAACTTATATCGACAGGAACCACTGGAAGTCACGCGGAAAAATCAGGGTTAAATGTGACCAAATACCTCTCTGGACCATTGGGAGGAGATGCTCAAATTGCTGCTCGTGTAGCAGAGGGCAAAGTAGCGATGGTCTTCTTCTTCAGAGACCCTCTTGACAAACATCCACACGAACCAGATATTTTAATGCTGATGCGATTGTGTGATGTACATGATGTACCTCTGGCAACCAATCCCGCCACTGCCTCATTGTTGATCAAATCTTTGCAAATAAGTGAGGATAGTTAAGCCTCACTTTTTCTTTCTACCAAACAAACGAGAGAAGAAGCCTTTCTTTTTTTTCTCCTTTTCTTTTTTCTGTTCATCTTTGTTTTCTTTTGAATCAAAAAGATCAAACAGTTTTTCAATACTATTTTCGTCTCTATAAAAATCACAATCACAAGCTTTCTTGACGGCAGATGAAAAAGGTGGAAATCCTGCAGATAAGTTTCGATTATTCCTTTTGGAAGTATATTTTTTAGCAATTACATTAGCTACGATTGGCATGGCAGCAACCGAACCTCCTCCAATTGATTTAGGTAAATTGATACTTGGGTAAGAGCATCCAACCCAACTCCCCATTATAAATCTTGAGTTAAATCCAATAAACCAAGAATCACTATAGTTTTGAGCCGTTCCTGTTTTTCCTGCCCAAGAACCTCGAGCCTTGTGATTATTTTTCAATTTTTTTGCAGTCCCTTTATCAACTACTCCTTTGAGAAGATACTGTAGGGTTTCAAGTGTTTTAGGTTTTATAGTTTTAATAGTTGTCTGTTTATTTTTTTTAAATTGATACAAAACTTTACCCTCAGCATTTTTGATTGATTTTATAAAGTGAGGTTTTAGAAGGTAACCACGTGTTGCCATCAATGCATAAGCATGAACAAGTTGCTGAAGTGAATAATTGGTAGTACCTAGGGCTGTTGCAGGAACATCTTTCAAAGGCTTGGTCAGACCAAATTGCAATGCAGTCTCTTGTACTTTACTTGTTCCTAATTTTAAGTAGGTTTCTATGGTAGGGATATTCATACTTTTGGCCAGTGCTCCTCCCATCGAATAGTAACCACCGTCGGTATGATCATAGTTTTCAGGTTTCCAGTTTTGGTACTCTTTGTAAGTTCTTACTTCGTTGTTAATCCATTTACAAGGCTTTTGACCATTCTCAAGAGCAGCCGCAAAGACAAATGGTTTGAAGGTAGATGCCACTTGACGTTCACTTTTTACTAAGTTGTAAGGAAGGTATTCGTAGCTATTTCCTCCAACATAAACTTGTACACCTCCTTGCTCGAGTTCCATACCATAAACGGCAGCTTGGACCATCTTAAGATAGTGAACGATGGAATCTCTTTCATTCATAAGAGATGTTGTCTTGTCCTGCCAATTAAAAACAGAACGTGCAATTCTTTTGGTTGGATTTTGCACCCTTGAATTGTTAACCTTTCTATCAATTATTTTTTTTGTACTTTTTTTACGAGCCAACGTATTCCAGTACTTATCCATATGTTTTTGTAATTTAACAAGGTGTTGTTGGCGCGATCTCAGTGCTGTATTTTGCATTTCGGCATTGAGTGTGGTTTCTATAGTAAGTCCATCATAAAAAATATTCCAAGTTTCTCCACTGTCTTTCTTGACAGTATTCAATATACTATCTGCTTCCTTTTTTACTTCTTTTAAAAAGTAACCATTTGGGTTTTTTTGTTGTAGATTTCTATAATGAGTGTCAAGTGGCTTTTTCTTAGTTTTTTGATAGGTAGCTTCGTCAATATATCCTGCTTTGAGCATTTGATTTAGAACGACATTTCTCCTTTTTTTAGCATGATCAGGATGCAATCTAGGATTGTAGTAGGTATTTGCTTTTAGGATGCCAACAAGTACTGCCGCTTGATGCAGTTTTAAATCACGAGTTTTTTTTGAAAAGTAGCGTTGTGCCGCGGTTTCTATTCCATACACGCGTTCCCCGAATGGAACGGTGTTTAGGTATAGAGTCAAAATTTCTTCTTTGGAGTAATAACTTTCCAAACGATATGCCAGTATCGCTTCTTTCGTTTTATTTACCGGCATGGACAGAAATGAAAAGTCTTTACGTTGGAATAAGTTCTTAGCCAATTGTTGAGACAAAGTACTTCCCCCACCAGCAGAGCGATTGCCCATTAGGATTGATTTTACGAATACCCTGGCTAGTGCGATCTTATCAATTCCATCGTGTTTGTAAAAACGAGCATCTTCTGTAGCCACCAAAGCTTCAATTAAATGGCTTGGTATGTCTTTGAAGTTAACTTGTGTTCTGTTTTTCTGAAAGTAGCTACCTAAAATTTGTGCATCCTCACTGAAAACTAAAGAAGCTTGGGCTTGTTTCATCTGTGTGAGTTTTCGAGTACTAGGAATTGGTCCGAAACCACCAATATAAACAATACCGATAAACAAGGATATAAGCACCGCTATTAATAGGGCTAATTCTAGAAAGAATTTTAGAATCTTTTTACGCAATCTGATGTGTTTTTACAATTGGGCAATCATGGAAATTTCAACATTTACATTTTTGGGAAGAGTTGAAACTTCTACTGTTTCTCTTGCAGGGGCAGTAACTTCGTTAAAATAACTCCCGTAGATTGTGTTAATTTTTGAGAAATTATCCATGTCAGATATAAAAATGGAGGATTTTACTACATTTTCAAAATTCATATCTGCCGCAGTTAGTATTGCTTTAAGGTTTTTCATTACCAATGTAGTTTCTTCCTCAATAGTGCCCAACTCTAAAGCGTTTGTTGCTGGATTTATTGCAATTTGTCCAGAGATATATAAAGTTCCGTTGCTTAGTACTGCTTGATTGTATGGACCTAATGGTGCTGGGGCATTTTTGGTTTGGATAATTTTTTTCATGGATTTGTTTTGGTTATTACAAAATAAATATAGGAAGTTTTACTTTAAAAAATGAATTATATTAGGGATATAAAAAACCAGAAAGGTGATTGCTTTCTGGTTTTGTAATTGTGATCTCAAATCAGTTGATTTGAATTTATTTAGAACCAAGATCTATATAACGATCGTGGTATCCTAGTAAGTACAAAACACCGTCCAGTCCAATACTAGAGATCGAACTCTGTGCATTTTCTTTTACTTTAGGTTTGGCGTGGAAAGCGATTCCCAAACCAGCCAAGTTCAACATAGGCAAGTCATTAGCGCCATCTCCTACGGCAATGGTTTGTGCGATGTCTATATTTTCCTTTTTAGCGATTTCTTGTAAGTATTTGGCTTTCATGTTACCATCAACAATTTCGCCTAAATACCCACCTGTCAAGGCACCGTTTTCTATTTCCAATTGATTGGCAAATACATAGTCAATACCAAGTTCTTTTTGAAGGTAATGACCAAAATAGGTGAAACCACCCGATAAGATAGCAGTTTTAAATCCGTAAGCTTTTAAAGTTTTCATCAGACGACGGGCTCCTTTTGTGATTGGAAGTCTTTCGGCTACTTCTTGCAATACTTCTTCGCTCAAACCTTTTAAAAGTCCCATACGTCTTTTAAAACTTTCGTTAAAGTCAATCTCACCATTCATGGCAGATTCTGTAATTTCTTTTACCTGAGCGCCAACTCCCGCTAATTCAGCCAACTCGTCAATCACTTCGGTTTGAATCAGCGTAGAGTCCATATCAAAACACACCAAACGTCTGTTTCTTCTGTAAATATTATCTTCTTGAAAAGCGATATCCACATTCAAAGCTCTTGAAATTTCCATGAACTTTTCAGTCACCGCCGCTTTGTCTTTAATCTCTCCTCGAATCGATAATTGTACACAAGCTCTCGGGTATTCATCTTTTTTTACCAATGAAAGTCTTCCGGTCAAACGTTTGATTGAATCGATGTTTAAGTTGATATCAGATACAACATTAGTCACTGCAGAGATTTGTTCTGCAGCTAATTTTTCTCCAAGGATGGTTACGATATACCTGTTTTTTCCTTGTGTATCGACCCATTTTTCATAATTTTCTAAGTTAATAGGCTTAAATTTTGCATTGATACCAAGCTCGTAAGCTTTGAAAAGTAAATCTTTCAACACGGGTGCAGAACTAGATTTCGCTTTGATTTCAAACAAAATTCCCAACGAAAGTGTGTCGTGGATGTTGGCTTGACCAATATCTAAAATTTTAGCGCCATAAGAAGCCAATACTCCTGTTAGACTTGCAGTAAGTCCTGGTTTGTCTTGCCCTGAGATGTTTAGTAAAATGATTTCTTTTTCCATGATATTTGGTTTGTTATTGTTTGTTCAATAATTTTTAAAATAATCGCTGATCTGGTACATTTCTTTTGTCGTATTTCAGATCGCTTAAAAGTGGCGATTTCACCCCTATATAAAAGTAATAGGAAGCTCTGTTTCCAAACGGAACCCAGTTGAAATTTACCCTCCAACTGTCTAGATCTCTGGAAAATCTAAACTGAGTGTATGAAAAACCTCTGTTTTTAAAGTCATACCCTGAGGAAAGTCCTATTTTCCACTTTGGGGTCAATTCTATATCTCCCGTAAACATTAAACTATTGTTTGAAATTTCGTCTTGTCGTCTGCTGTTGCTATAGGTACTAGAATAGGAAAATCGTAAAGACCAAGGTATTTTGTTTTTATAGAGTTGAACCTCTTTTTCTTTTTCTTCTTCTTCTTCAGATTCTGTTCCTTGATTGTTTCGAAAACTATTGGTCATGCTTTGTCCAAACATGTCGGTGTTTTGATTGTTGTAAATGGCTTCTTCCTCTTCATTTTTTCCTTTACTAGTTTTTTCTTCTTCTTCAAAGTCTTTGCTTGAGAGTGAATAACTCATGGTAATATTGGCTCTAGTCAATCTAAAAAGGCTACCGTTGTTATCTATGTTTAAGGTGTTGTAGCGTTGGCCATTGGCATTGAGAGCGTAAGGGTCTAAACTAGCTCCAGTGTTCAAACTTAACTTGTTTTTAAAAAACTGTGTTCCTGCAGTAATATTAACAGGACTCAATTTTAAACTGTCTGCAGCAACATTGTAGCTTGTACTTAAGTTCAAGTTGTTGATCAGTGTAATTTTCTTAAACTCTTCTTCCTTGGAAGTATCTTTTTCTCTAACCTTTGCTTCGAGGTTGTTGTTCAAAGAGAAAGAGACTGATTGTGAAAGCCCACGTGAAGGTGTTCCATAGGTTCCACCGTCAAATTTTGAGTATGATACAACATCTAAGGGATCTGCGCTTCGCTGCACATCTTCATAATAAAATCCAAAGTCAGGTCTGTAATTGAAAGACAGCGATGGGCGCATGGTGTGTCTAATAGCTTTGAGGTTCTTTCCTTTAAATTTGAACATTCCATAAACATTGGTTGATAAAGATGCTCCAGCAGAGTATTCACGAAATGCCGTAAATCCATTGATGGTGTCTGTTACGGATTCCTGAAGCTCTTCATCGTATTTTTTATCAATGGATTTGAAATACCAGACTTCTTTATAGTTTACATTCGGAGAAAGTGTCAAATATTTCAAAAGTTTCATATTCGTACTCAAGGATACATTTTGTTGAACTCCTGACTTTGCTTCATCAAACATTTTAGCAGTAAAAAATTCATCGTCAGTTGTAGTTATTCTGTTGTCTGCTCGCAATGAATAATTCAGTCCAATTTTTTGAAGGGCTGTTTTTTGACTTCCAACTTTGGGAGCAAAAGGATTGATACGATCCATGTTCAATTGAAAAGCAGGTAAGGACATGTTTATTTTTTCCGTGTTCGTATTTTGCGTATGAGAAGCTGTTATTGAAAAATTAAACGGTGTTCCTACCAGTTTTCTATAGTAAGAAATAGAAGAACTCAAGGTGTTTGTGAGTGCATTTCTACTATTGAATTCATTGATAGACTGACGGAAATATTTACTACTACCCAAGTTTACCGAGGCAGAAAGTTTGGCATTAGGGTTCGCTTTTGAATCTTGCGAGTGCGACCATCGAATGTTGTAGTTTTGACTTTTGCTGTAGTCGTCAAAACCTTTCACTCCAAATAGAAGATTTTCAAAATTAAAGCTCATTCTACCATTGTATCGATATCTCTTCTTGTAAGAAGTTTCAGCACTAAAGCCCCAACTTCCGTTGGAATAGACGTCTCCGAGTAAGGTCAGGTCAAAAAAGTCGTTTCCCGCAAAATAATATCCTCCATTTTGTAAGAAAAAACCCTGTCTGTTATTTTGACCATAGCTAGGCATGATCACACCAGATGTTTTTGTTTTTGTAAGCGGTAAATAGGCAAAAGGTAAAAAAAGAGGGGTGGGTACATCTACTAAAACCAAATGCGTCAAACCGACAATAATTTTTTTGTTAGGTACAATTTTCGCTTTGTTGGTCTCTAAGTAGTAATCTGGATTTTTTTTGTCCGATGTAGTAAAACGAATCTTTCTTACAAAAATAGTAGAGTCGTTCATTTTTTTTGTTTTTTCCCCAAGCGTGTAGATTCCGTCTTGCTCTGTACTCAAACCATAAATTAAGGCTTTTTCAGTTTTAAAGTTAAAGACAATGGAGTCTTGTGTAGATTCTTCTGCTCCTTGTTTGAAGACGGGAAGTTGAGAATATTTGCCAACACTGTCCTTAATACCTCGTGCAATAACAGTATTAGTTTTGTAATCAATCGTTATTTTACCTGAGGTTATTTTGATGTCCTTATAGTCAATCACAGCATTGTTGTAGAGTAAAACCTTTTTATTGACCACGTCTTCAATGATATAGTCATCAGCAGTGTGAGCAACGATAGCATCAATAGCTTCCTTTGGGGAGCTTACGGTACTGTCTTTAACCACCATAGGCATATTTGTCTGTATGCTGTCATTGACTTTTTGTGTTTTAATACTATTGTTTTTGATATTTTGGCCCTCACTTTTTTTAGCGCCAAAAAACAGGAAACAACCTATGAAAAGTATATGGTATAAATTTGTTCGCAATGCTTTATATACTATTTTTGTAATGGATGGCATTATTTTTTCATGCCAAACAATAATACGCCAAAATTAATTAAAAAATGTTGATGAACTCCTTTCAATTACCTAAAATTCATATGAAAATAATCCAGAGTTGTTTTGTGGTGTTTTTTTGTTTTCTTTTTCTTCCACATACGGTTATTTTAGCTCAAAAAAAAACCTTTACTGTAGTTTTAGATGCGGGGCACGGGGGAAAAGATCCAGGGAAAGTAGCGTACCGAAGTAAATACAAAGAGAAGGATATTGCACTAAACATTGTTCTTAGGGTAGGTGCAATTTTACAAAAGCAGAAGAATGTAAAAGTTATATACACACGAACCAAAGATGTTTTTGTTGATTTATGGGAACGAGGAAGGATTGCGAACAAAGCGGATGCAGATCTTTTTGTTTCTGTTCACTGCAATGCACATGATTCTCAAGCTTCTGGTTCGGAGACTTGGATATTGGGTCTTCACGCTAACAGAAGAAATTTTGAAGTAGCCAAGGCAGAAAACGAAGTGATACTTTTAGAAAATAATTACAAAGAAAAATACAAGGGGTTCAACCCAAATTCTCCAGAGTCTGTGATTGGATTGACTTTAGAACAAGAAGAAAATTTAGACAAGAGTATTTCTCTAGCAAGTAGAGTGCAAGAAAATTTTAAAGGCTCACTAAATCGTGTTGATAGGGGAGTTAAACAGGCTGGTTTTGTGGTGTTACATCAGACTTACATGCCAAGTATTTTGATTGAAACAGGTTTTTTAACCAATAAGAAAGAAGGAGCTTATTTGTATTCCAAAAAAGGGAAATCTGAAATGTCTACTTCCATATCAAAAGCCATTATAAAGCATATTGAAGAAACAAGACTAAACAGAGTGACATTAGCGCTTCATACAGATGCAGACTCCAAAGAAAATGCTGGAGGTTATGTGTTTAAGGTTCAAATTGCTTCAGGAAAAACGAAAATAAAGACGGCAAGCTACAATTTCAAAGGATTAAATGGTGTTGCTTGTGTGTCAATTGGAAATTATTATAAATATTACTATGGCAATACAAAGAATTACCAAACAGCAAAGTTGAATTTGCAAAAAGCTAAAAAGCAAGGATATACGTCTGCTTTTTTAACCGCTTTTAAAGGAGGTAAAAAAGTAACGTTAAAGGAAGCCATTAAATAGTATTGTAGTATTTTTGAAAATGATTAAAATGTTTTATCTTTAAAATTATGATGAAAATTTCTAGGGAGTTAAAAACAGGCTTGGTTGCTCTGATGGTAATAATTCTTTTTATATGGGGGTTTAATTACCTAAAGGGATACAATCTTTTTAACGGCCCTACCAACACATACTTTACTAAATATGCAAATGTTCAAGGTTTAAATACTGCTAGTGTTGTAACAGTAAATGGCTATACAGTCGGTAAAATAATCAACATTAGTTTTGATGAAAAATCAAAAAAACCTGGAAACCTATTGGTAGAATTTAGTATTGACGAGCCCTTTAGCTTTTCAAAAAATAGTATTGCGAAAATCTACAGTGCTAGCTTGATGGGAGGAAAATCTCTAGCCATTGTTCCTTCTTTCATAGGGGAACCAGCTGTACCTGGTGATTTTCTTACAGGAGAAATTGAGTCTGATATTTTTTCCTCAGTTGGCGAAAAATTAAACCCACTTCAGGCAAAACTTGAAAAAGTAATAGTTCATGCAGATTCATTGTTGATGAATATCAACAATGTTCTAGACAGTCCAAGTAGACAACACATTAGAAATAGTTTGGCGTCTATGGATGTAACTATGGCAAATTTACAACGAATCACAGAAAATGCTGAAATGTTGATTGTCGAAAATAGAGGGACACTCAAAACATCTATTGACAATGTGGAGCATTTGACAGAGAACTTCTCTCAGTTTTCAGATTCATTGGCCCAAGTAAATGTAGTGGCTTTGTCTAACAAAATCAACAGTACCATTCAAAACTTAAATGCCATAACTAAAGGTATTGAAAACGGCGAAGGTACTGTAGGTAAATTAGTAAAAGACCCTGCAGTATATGACAATTTAGAAAAGGCTACCAAAGAACTAGCGGCACTTTTAGAAGACGTGAAATTGCATCCAAAAAGATATGTCAGTATATCTGTTTTTGGAAAAAAAGAAAAAGAATATGTAGCACCCACTGAAGAGTAACATTTCAACTCAATCTATTATACTATGAAGTACATTCCTAATATTATCTTTTTGTGTATCTCAATCCTCAGTATTGGATATTTTGTCAAAAATATTATGAAGTTAAAACGCAATATAAATATTGGGAAAGATGTGGATAGGACCGATCGAAAGAAAGAGCGCCTCAACAACATGTTACGCATTGCTCTTGGTCAGTCAAAAATGGTCAAAAGACCTATCGCAGGAGTTTTGCATGTTATTGTATACGTTGGTTTTATAATCATCAATATTGAGGTGCTTGAAATTATTATCGACGGTATTTTCGGTACACATAGGATATTTGAGTTTTTAGGAGCTACTTATTATTTTTTAATCGGCTCTTTTGAAATTCTAGCTTTTTTGGTGTTGCTTTCCGTTATTCTTTTTTGGACGCGAAGAAATATTGTGAAAATAAAACGGTTTTTGAGCAAAGAAATGACAGGATGGCCCAAAACTGATGGTAATATAATTTTGTATTTTGAAATTGTATTGATGTCGCTTTTTATATTGATGAACGCAACTGATACCCATTTTCAAGAAGCTGGGTTTGGAAACCCAATCAGCCAATTTATAGTGCCTCTTTTTGAGGGGGTGTCCTCAGAAAGTCTCCACTATATTGAGAGAACTGCATGGTGGTTACATATTTGTGGTATTTACGTGTTTTTAAATTATTTGTACTATTCAAAACACCTACATATATTGTTAGCATTTCCTAATACTTACTACGCAAATCTTGAGGCAAAAGGAAAATTCCCTAACAATGCAGTGGTAACCAAAGAAGTGCAAACAATGATGGACCCCAATGCAGATCCTTACGCCGTTCCTGAAGAAACAGATGAAGTCCCTGAAAAGTTCGGTGCGAGTGATGTAAAAGACTTGAATTGGGTACAACTCATGAGCTCTTATACCTGTACCGAATGTGGTAGATGTACTTCCGCATGCCCAGCAAATCAAACAGGAAAAGAATTGTCTCCACGTGCTATAATGATGAAAACACGCGACCGTTTGGAAGAAGTAGGGAAAAATATGGATGCCAACAATGGAGTTTTTGTAGACGATGGAAAACAATTGCTTAACGACTATGTTTCTCCAGAAGAATTATGGGCATGTACCAGTTGTAATGCCTGTGTAGAGGAGTGTCCGATCAATATCGACCCTTTGTCCATCATTATGGACATGCGTCAATACTTGGTTATGGAGGAATCTGCTGCTCCTGCGGAGCTCAATAATATGATGAGCAATATTGAAAACAATGGGGCCCCTTGGCCATACAACCAAATGGACCGTCTTAATTGGAAAGATGAAGCCTAATAGTTTGAATTTTTACTAACAAACCCTTAAATGTTGACAAGCTAACTTTTGTTGCATTTTTAAAACTTTTTATACGTATGAATGTACCTACAATGGCAGAAATGATTGCACAAGGAAAACAACCTGAAGTAGTTTTTTGGGTCGGGTGTGCAGGTAGTTTTGATGACAGAGCCAAGAAAATAACCAAAGCATTTGTAAAAATACTCAATGAGTCAAAAGTTGAATTTGCAGTCTTAGGGGCTGAAGAAAGTTGTACAGGAGACCCTGCAAAACGAGCGGGTAATGAGTTTTTATTTCAAATGCAAGCCATGGGAAATATTGAGCTGTTGAACGGTTATGACGTAAAGAAAATCGTAACGGCTTGTCCGCACTGTTTCAATACGATTAAAAATGAATATCCTGGATTGGGAGGTACTTACGAGGTAGTACACCATACACAATTGCTAAAAGAATTGTTGGACTCTGGACGAATGACAATTGAAGGAGGGCAGTTCAAAGGGCGTAAGATTACTTTTCACGACCCTTGTTACCTTGGTCGTGCCAACGATGTATACGAAGCACCGAGAGAATTGATTCGAAAGCTAGATGTGGAATTGGTAGAGATGAAAAAATGCAAAGTAAACGGTTTGTGCTGTGGTGCAGGTGGAGCTCAAATGTTTAAAGATGCCGAAAAAGGAAACAAAGAAGTAAACATACTTCGAACTGAAGGTGCTCTAGAAGTAAAACCTAACATCATCGCAACAGGATGCCCTTTTTGCAATACCATGATGACCGATGGTATCAAGAATAAAGAAAAAGAAGATTCAGTTAAAGTAATGGACATTGCTGAGTTAATTGCCAATGCCAACGATTTGTAAACATTAATCTTGTTTAGGAATTCAATGTGTTTTTATACAATGCTAGTGTTTCATCTATAGTTTTTTCAATAGAATAGGTTTTTTGAATTCTTTCAAAAGCAGCCTTGCCCATTTGTAATCTAAGCTCTTTGTCTTCAGCAAGCTTAAGGATTGCTGCTGCAATGGCTTTTGGGTTTTTCTTTGGTACAACGATGCCACTTTTGACATCGATAAGCTCTGTACATCCCCCTGCATCAGTCATGATAATTGGTTTTTTGGAACACATCGCTTCACTAATAGCTCTTCCAAATCCTTCATTGTTTGAAGTTTGAACATAAATGTCTGCCCCTTTAAAAAAGGAAACGGCATTTTTTTGCGATCCCATTACATGAATGCGTTTTTTTATTGGGCTTTTAGCAACCAACTCAGGAACTGTTTTATTCCCCCTCATATCTCCTAATAGAATGTAGTGGATATTGTTGTTTTTTTCTAGATGGTAAGAAGATTTTATAAAATACTCAATCCCTTTTACCTTGAGGTAGTTTGCAGCTAGACACACTTTTATTGCATTTTCAGGGATGTTGATAGTAGTGTAGTCAAAAGTGTTACTATCTTCAAACCATGTAGGGTCATAGCCTTTGTATATCTTAACAGCCTTTTGTTTTCTATTTCCGAACAACTGTTTTTTTACATGTTTATAAACGTGAGCGCTATTGCAGATAATAGCGTCTATACGTGGATTCAAATAAGTCAAATAGGCACTTGGGTCATGCCAATACAAACTAGTAGACCCCATGTAAGTAATTAGTTTTACAGGGATGTCTTTCAAAGCGATGTTGACATTTCTGAGACATTTTCCATTGAAAGCATGAACGATATCAATTTGATTTTCTCGTACGTAAGCTTGAATCTGTTCGATATAGTTTCTGTCAAATTTTGAATCAGGAAAAGAAGCGATACACTTTATGCCATTGTGCTCTAGTATTTTCAAAATCTCATCCGAAAATAGCCCTATTACAGTTACATCTACTCCTTTTTTTTGCAGTCCAATCAACAGTTGAAATTGTGCAATCGTTGTGCTGATCGAGCTAGCGTAATGTCCAGTGGAAAGTACCTTCATAAATGAATGCTTATAGGTCGTGTTTTTTTGCCATTTCCCAGTATACGTCCATTTCTTCAAGGGACATGTCTGACAATTCTTTGTTTTCTTTTTTAGCTTCTTTTTCTAGAAATTGAAATCGTTTGGTAAATTTCTTGTTCGTGCGTTCTAAGGCGGTTTCTGGATTAACGTTGATAAAGCGTGCATAGTTGATCATAGAAAACAGCACATCTCCAAATTCTGCCTCTATGGCATTTCTATTTCCTCGTTCAATTTCATCGTTAAGTTCTGCCAATTCTTCTTGGACTTTTGCCCATACTTGGTGAGGTTCTTCCCAATCGAAACCTACTCCAGCTACTTTTTCTTGAATTCTACTTGCTTTTACTAGTGCAGGTAGCGATTTTGGTACGCCCTCTAATACAGATTCTTTGCCCTCTTTGAGTTTTAATTTTTCCCAATTTTTTTTGACTTCAGCTTCATCTTTTACTTCTATATCACCATAGATGTGTGGATGTCTGTAAATCAATTTTTCTACAATAGTTTCTGAGATGCTTCCGAGGTCAAAATCGTCTGTCTCTGAGCCTATTTTTGCGTAAAAAACAATGTGAAGTAACAAATCACCTAATTCCTTTTTTATCTCTTCTTTGTCATTGTCTAGTATGGCATCTGCCAACTCATAGGTTTCTTCAATGGTGAGATGACGCAGGGACTGTAAGGTTTGTTTTTTGTCCCAAGGACATTTTTCTCGCAGCTCTTCCATAACGTCTAAAAGTCTTTCAAAAGCAGCTAGTTGTTCTTTTCTAGTGTACATATAGGTGAGTTTACAACTAAAATAAGTAAAAATTATAAGCAATGATAGTTTTGCTCTTAGTAGTAGGTAGCAAAAAGAAAAACACCTACCAAATAACTAAGTATCAAGTAGGTGTCTCTAAAAGTTGTTAGGCTTCTTTTTCAGCCTCTTCCTTTTGGTCTTCTTTGATACTTTCAAAGTCAAATTCAGTAGCGACTAAGATATTGTACCATTGAACTACCTTTTTGATATTCGATGGATAGACGCGTTCTTGGTCAAATTCTGGAAGTATTTCGCCAAAGAATTCTAACAATTTGGCATTGCTTTCTTTGTGGCTAATGGTTGCTTTTCCACCTTCTTTTTCGTGAATAGTCAAAAAGACTTCTCTCAAAGGTACTTCTTCTTCGTAAGTATAAATAGCAATGTCATTCAAAACACTGACATTGTGATTGTTTGAAATAGGGAATTTTTTGTTTTCTGTCAATGAAGCTACAACAAATCCACCTTTAGATTGCGTTATGATATTATACAAACCAGGCTTTCCTGATATTGCGATTGTTTTTGTAAGTCCCATGTCTTAAATTTTAGTAATTTATATTTTATTTTCTTTTGGCATTAGGAAAACGCATTCTGTAACCAGCATTTACTTTTCCTTTTGAAATATTTTCAAGTTTTTTCTTTAAAAGTCTCTTTTTTAAGGAGGACAGAGAGTCTGTAAACAGAACACCTTCAATATGGTCGTATTCATGTTGGAATACTCTTGCAGCAAGACCAGACAAGGTAGTTGTATGCTTTTTAAAGTTTTCGTCTTGGTATTCAATGGTGATAGTCTCCTTTCTAAAGACATCTTCACGAATATCAGGAATACTAAGACATCCTTCTGTAAAAGCCCATTCATCACCTGTTTCCTCAATGATTTTAGCGTTAATAAAAGTGTGTTTGAAATCTTTTAAAACAGCTCGCTCTTCTTCTGATAGATCTTCATCTTCCGCAAAGGGAGAGGCATCGATTAAAAACAATCGTATGTCTTTTCCAATTTGAGGAGCTGCCAACCCTACACCTTGTGCGTTGATCATGGTTTCTTTCATGTTGGCGATCAACTTTTCTAGTTCTGGATATTCAGGTGTAATTTCTTTTCCCACTTTTCTTAGCACAGGATCTCCGTAAGCTACAATAGGTAAAATCATTGTTTGATTTTTTTAAATTAATGCACGCAAAAGTACAAAGAATAGTCCTCTTATAAAATTTATTTTGTGAAGGTTTTCTTTACAATGATTTTTGGGCTTATCGATTGTATAGGTAAGACTGTAAGATAATTGTCGCACTGATTTCATCGATCAAGGCCTTGTCTTTTCTTTTCTTTTTAGAAAAACCACTGTCTATCATGGTTTGAAACGCCATTTTAGAGGTGAAACGCTCATCTTCTCGGTGGATAGGAATCTTTGGGAAATTGCCTTGTAGCTTTTTTAGGAAAGAGGCTATCAACACTTCACTTTCAGAATCGGTGTTATTCATTTGCTTAGGCTTTCCTACAACAAACAACTCAACTCCTTCTTTTTGTATATAGTCTTTTAAAAAAGATATTAGCTTGGGTGTTGCAACTGTTGTCAATCCAGAAGCTATCATCTGCAAGTCATCTGTGACAGCAATTCCTGTTCTCTTCTTCCCAAAGTCTAATGCAAGTATTTTTTTCAATGTGTGTTTATAAAAGTAAAGTTATTGACTACAAATATACATTTTGTTCTTTTGATTTGGAACTGTATAATTGTTCTTTGAGTGCTAGATGCCTTAATTTAAATTTGTAATTTTGTCCTTAAAACAGAACATATGCATTCTATAGGGATTTCCTTAATTGTATCGTATTATAAAAATCTCACAAATCTAAGTTTGATTTTAAAGGCGTTGAACCAACAATCTACTTTTGATTTTGAAGTATTGATATCTGAAGACGATTCAAATCCAGAAACGGAAACGTTTTTGCAACAACATTCAGACACATTCAATTTTAAAATTCAGCATCTCAACCAACTTGTAGATGATGGTTTTAGAAAAAACAGTATGTTGAATAAATCAATTCAAGCGGCCAAATCTGAAAGATTAGTTTTTATTGATGGCGATTGTATTCCTCATAAAAATTTTATAGCCTCTTACCTTGAACACATTGAGGAAGGTTTTGTTTTTTGGGGGCGTAGAGTTATGTTAGGAGAAAAATTTTCTCAAAAATTACTACGAGATAAAGATGTCAATATCCTACGGTTTGTAAATTTACTTTTCTCAGATTCAAAAAAGGTAAAAGAAGGTATTTATTCACCCTCATTACGTCTCTCAAATTCTACGAAAGGACGTGGCTTGAAAGGTTGTAATTGGGGAATACTTAGAAAACACTTGTTAGCAATCAACGGTTTTGACGAAGATTATATCAGTGCAGCAGTTGGGGAGGATTCTGATATTGAATGGAGGTTGACAGCTACAGGAGTACAATTGAAAAGTATGAAAAACAAAGCCATTGTTTACCATGTGCACCATCCAAGAGGGTATTCAGATACCGGGGTTCAAAAAAATATAGCAATGATGGAACAACGCATGAAAGAAAATGCTTTTGTGTGTAAAAATGGTATTGAGAAAAAAGAGAGTTATATTTAGAATAAATCTAACAAGCCTTTTATGATACTAGGATTTGATGCAAAAAGAGCATTTCACAACACCACAGGTTTGGGGAATTACAGCAGGGACTTGATAAGTGGTTTGCAAAAGTTTTTCCCTGATAATACGTACTATCTTTACAACCCTAAAAAGAAAAAAGTAGATAGATTGCAATTGCATGGTACAACTAAAGAAGTACTACCCAATGGATTTATTTGGAAAAAATTGTCTTCTATTTGGAGATTAGGTCCTATAAACCAGCAATTGCATGAAGATAAAGTGACTCTTTTTCACGGGCTTTCAGGTGAAATACCTAAAGGACTAAAGAAGAAAGGAATCAAATCAGTGGTAACGATTCACGATTTGATCTTTTTGAGCCATCCTGAACTTTACCGTGCGATTGATCGAAAGATCTATTACAAGAAAGCACTCTTTGCTGCAAAAAATGCAGATATTATCATTGCGATTAGCGAGGAGACCAAGCGTCAAGTTGTTCGGTATTTAAATGTACCGGCATCTAAAATAAGAGTAGTCTACCAGACTTGTCATGATCTATTTAAATCACAATTGGCCGATGAGTTCAAAGAAAAAGTTCTCAAAAAATACAAATTGCCTTCAACATTTATTTTAAATGTTGGTACCATAGAACCGCGTAAAAATCTCTTGTCTTTAGTACAATCTATAAAAGATATGGATGTGCCTTTGGTTGCAGTAGGTCGCAAGACAGACTACTATGAGCAAGTCGAAAAGTACATAGCTGAACATGGAATGGAAGACCGTGTGTATTTTTTGGAAGGTTTAGATTTGAAAGAGTTGGCTGCTTTGTACCAATGTGCTACCGTTTTCGTGTATCCTAGTTTTGTTGAAGGTTTTGGGATTCCTATCATTGAAGCACTGTATAGTGGTACTCCGGTGATTACATCAAAAGAAGGTGTATTTCCTGAAGCAGGAGGAGAAAATTCTTTATACATTGCTCCCGACAACCCAGATTCGATTAAAGAAGCATTACAACAGGTGTTACAATCAAAAGGAGTGCAAAAAAAAATGGCTGTAGAGGGCTTAAATTATGTACAGCGATTTTCCGTTCAAACCATAACGCAAAATCTTATGAATATTTACTCTGAGGTTCACAACAACAAACAATAACACACATATGCATACTTTTAAAACCCGAAAAATTTGTTTTTTTAACTCCATAAAATCATGGGGTGGGGGAGAAAAGTGGCATGCTGAAATGGCTGCTTATGTTGCTGAATCTGACGTAAAG
>JBMZVD010000004.1:0-55139 GCA_049625305.1 Flavicella sp. | reverse complement strand
TAGATTTAACATAAAATTAGAGGTTCATTAAATCTTAGTTTAAAAAAAAAGACTGTTTTTAAAACAGTCTTTTTTTTGTGAATTATAACTTTGAATTACCTTAAGCAAGCATTGCTACAGGGTTTTCAATGTATTGCTTTAATGTATTTAGGAAAGCTGCACCAACTGCACCGTCAATAGTTCTGTGATCGCATGCTAATGTTACTTTCATTACATTTCCTACAACAATTTGTCCGTCTTTTACAACAGGCTTTTGGAAAATTCCTCCTACAGATAAAATAGCTGAGTTTGGTTGGTTGATGATGGAAGTAAATTCAGTTACTCCAAACATTCCTAAGTTAGAAACTGTAAAAGTAGATCCAGACATTTCAGCTGGCGTTAATTTTTTGTTTTTAGCTTTGATGGCTTTTTCCTTAACTTCCGCACCTATTTGAGTCAAACTCTTCGAATCTGTGAATGGAATTACTGGTACTACTAATCCATCTTCAATAGCAACAGCTACACCAATACTAATATGATTATTGTAGATAGTTTGCTCATCCTGCCATTCAGTGTTGATTTGTGGATGTGATTTCAAAGCCATAGCACAAGCTTTTACCACCATATCATTGAATGAAACTTTTGTGTCTGGTAGCGCATTAATCAACTTACGCGATGCCATTGCATTGTCCATGTCAATTTCCATCCCAATAGTAAAGTTTACAGCTTTGGTTTGAGAATTGTCTAAAGCTCTTACAATTGCTTTACGCATTTGTGAATTTTTCACTTCAGTTTGACTCACTTCACCAGCTGGAGTGGCAACTGCTGATGTAGAAGCAGGAGCTTCAGTAACAATTACATCAGTAAAGTTTTCAATATCTGTCTTAACGATTCTTCCACCTTCACCTGTACCCACAACTTTGGCTAAGTTGATTCCTTTTTCTTCTGCCAATGCTTTGGCTAGAGGAGAGGCAATAATTCGTCCATTTTCAGATTGGATAGCGCTTACCTTTTTAGTTGGTGATGCAACCGAACCTGTGTTTTTTGGTGCTTTAGGTGCCGTAGCTTTAGGAGTTTCCTTCTTAGGAGCCTCAACTTTCGGCTCTTCTGTTTTAGGAGCTTCTGCAGCAACAGGAGCAGCTCCACCTACTTTAAAGTTAGCTATAACTGAAGATACATCAGTACCAGCATCACCAATAATAGCTAGTAAACTATCAACTGGTGCTGTTTCTCCTTCTTGTAATCCGATGTGTAATAGAGTTCCTTCATTGAAAGACTCAAATTCCATAGTGGCTTTGTCAGTTTCGATTTCAGCAAGGATATCACCTTCAGATATTTCGTCACCTACTTGTTTTAACCATGAAGCAACCGTACCATCAGTCATGGTATCACTCAAACGAGGCATTGTTACTACGGTAATTCCTTCTGGCAAGGCAGCTTTAGTTTCAGTAGCGGCAGGCGCTTCTTCCTTTTCTTCAGTAACATTTTCTTTAGGAGCTTCTGCAGTTGCAGCCGTTGAATCACCATTTAATAGTGCGGTAAAGTCTTCACCTTCTTCACCAATAATAGCTAGTAAAGAATCTACTGGAGCTGTCTCACCTTCTTGCAATCCGATATGTAATAAGGTACCTTCGTTAAAAGATTCAAATTCCATCGTTGCTTTGTCTGTTTCGATTTCAGCAAGGATATCACCTTCCTCAATCTTATCACCAACGTTTTTAAGCCATTTAGCAACAACACCTTCTGTCATTGTATCACTTAATCGAGGCATTGTAATTATTTCTGCCATACTACTTATGAGTTATATGTTATGATATTTATTAGTCTTATTTGTGCTTGATGAATGGGTAGTCTTCTTGTTCGTATACTACATCATACAATTGCTGTGTTTCTGGGTAAGGAGACTCATCAGCAAACTTTTCACATTCAGTAACCTTGGCCTTTACATCTTTGTCAATTTGTTTGATTTCATCTTCAGTCAAAAACTTCTTTTCTTTGATGATATCTAAGACCTGTGTAATAGGATCAATTTTTTTGTACTCAGCAACTTCGTCTTTTGTTCTGTAGTGTTGAGCATCACTCATAGAGTGTCCTCTGTATCGGTAAGTTTTCATTTCTAAAAACGTTGGACCGTCACCACGTCTTGCTCTTTCCATTGCTTCGTCCATTGCTTCAGCAACTTTCACTGGGTTCATAGCATCTACAGGTCCAGAAGGCATTTCGTATCCCAAACCTAGTTTCCAAATTTCCTCGTGGTTTGCTGTTCTTTCAACAGAAGTTCCCATAGCATACCCGTTGTTTTCAACAATAAATACAACAGGTAGTTTCCACAACATAGCCATATTGAAAGTCTCGTGCAAAGAACCTTGTCTAGCTGCACCATCACCGAAACAACATATTGTTACTCCTCCAGTATTGTGATATTTATCTCCAAAAGCCATACCAGCTCCTAAAGGAATTTGACCACCTACAATTCCATGACCTCCATAAAAACCTTTTTCTTTAGAAAAAATATGCATAGATCCTCCCATACCATGAGATGTTCCTGTTGCCTTTCCATACAATTCAGCCATTACTCTTTTAGGATCAACTCCCATTCCAATCGGTTGAACGTGATTCCTGTATGCAGTAATCATTTTATCCTTCTCTAAGTTCATTACATGTAATGCGCCTGCTAGAATAGCTTCTTGACCGTTGTAAAGGTGTAAAAATCCTCTCACCTTCTGTTGGATGTAAACTGCAGCCAATTTGTCTTCAAATTTTCTCCAGAACAACATGTCCTTATACCAATTGATGTATGTTTCTTTTGTAATTTCTTTCATGATGAAATATAATATTTATTCAAAGTATGACCGCAAAAATAATATATTACAGAGAAAGATTGAAACAAACAACTGACTTTTTTTCAATCTTACTTACAAATTTCATATTTGAAAAATTTTTAATGAGAAAAGAACTAAACCTGTTAAGTTTTTGTTTAATATTTATGTATTATGAATAAATGTTAATAAACCTTGTCGATATGATAATTTTAATTTGATTAAAACAATAGATCTTTGTTTTCTAAAATGACGTTAATATTGTTTTTTTATGATGCTAATTAACAGTTGTTTAGGGTTTTATGTTGTGTATACTTCCATTGGTGGACATGAGCAAACAAGGTTTCTGTCTCCAAATGCATCATTGACACGTCTTACTGATGGCCAAAATTTATTTGTTTCTAGGTTTTCCAATGGGTAAGCAGCTTGTTTTCTTGAATATGCATGTGGCCATTCGTCATTGGTCAACATTTGTTGTGTGTGTGGTGCATTTTTTAGTATGGAGCCTTCCGTGTGTAGTTCTTCCGAATCTATTTCATTTCGAATGGATAAAAATGCGTGTATAAATTTGTCTAATTCAGATTTTGTCTCACTCTCGGTTGGCTCAATCATCATAGTCCCATTTACTGGAAAAGATACTGTAGGTGCGTGGTAGCCATAATCCATCAATCTTTTGGCAATGTCAACTACTTCAATTCCCTTGTGTTTAAATTTTCTAAAATCCAATATCATTTCATGTGCACAACAGCCATTTTCACCTGTGTACAAAATATCATAACTGTCTTCCAGTTGAACTTTGATATAGTTTGCATTTAATATGGCTGTTTCGGTTGCTTTTTTAAGACCTTTACTTCCTAACATTTTGATATATCCGTAAGAAATCAGCAAGACCAATGCGGACCCCCAAGGAGCTGCTGAAATAGAAGTGATAGGTTGGTTTCCTCCAGTTGGTACAATAGGATTTGAGGGAAGAAAAGGAGCCAAGTGTTCGACGACACAAATTGGACCTACTCCAGGTCCACCTCCACCATGAGGTATCGCAAACGTCTTATGTAAGTTCAGGTGACATACATCTGCGCCAATGGTAGCAGGGTTTGTCAATCCCACTTGAGCATTCATGTTCGCACCATCCATATATACTTGTCCTCCGTAATGGTGAATTAAAGCAGTAATTTCTTTGATACCACTCTCAAATACTCCATGTGTGGAAGGATAGGTGACCATCAATGCGGCTAGGCGATCTTTATATAAAATTGCTTTTTCTTTCAAGTCATCAAAATCGATATTCCCTTCTTCAGTTGCTTTGGTAACAATTACTTGCATCCCTGCCATACATGCAGATGCTGGATTGGTTCCATGAGCAGATGAGGGAATCAAACAAATATCCCTATGTGTATCTCCTCTAGATTCGTGATATGCTTTGATAACTAATAAACCTGCGTATTCTCCTTGAGCTCCTGAGTTGGGTTGCAATGAAGTCGCATAAAATCCAGTAATTTCATTCAAATCTGCTTCTAATCTTTTGAATACTTCATGGTAACCTTTGGCTTGACCTATTGGCGCAAAAGGGTGTATGTTTGCCCAATTAGCCCAACTTAGAGGAAACATTTCAGACGCAGCATTTAATTTCATCGTACAAGATCCTAAAGAGATCATGGAATGATTCAAAGAAAGGTCTTTGCGTTCTAATTTTTTTATATAACGCATCATCTCCGTCTCTGAATGGTATTTGTTAAATACTTCATTTGTTAAAAACGAGCTACTTCTTGATAATTTATACGGAATTGTAACTTGTGTTTTAACTTCTCTTACTTGTGAGTGAGCAACGCCTTCTGCTTTTGAAATTATTTGAATGATTTCATCTATGTCCTTCAAGGTAGTAGTTTCATTTAATGAAATACTGATATTGTTTTTGTCAATATATTGAAAGTTTACACGTAGCAATTCTGCATTTTCTTTCACTTTAGTAGCATCCGTTACCTTGATGTTTAGCGTGTCAAAAAACGTATCATTTGATTGTTGTATACCTAATTTTTTCAAGCTATCATTAAGTGTATATGCCAACTGATGAATTTTGGAAGCAATATATTTCAAACCTTCAGGCCCATGAAATACTGCATACATACCAGCCATTACCGCTAATAATACTTGGGCAGTACATATATTTGACGTAGCTTTTTCACGTTTGATGTGCTGTTCTCTCGTCTGTAAGGCCATTCGTAAAGCACGATTTTCGTCAGCATCGACAGTGACACCAATGATACGACCTGGTATATTGCGTTTGTAAGCTTCTTTCGTAGCAAAATAGGCTGCATGAGGTCCACCATAGCCTAAAGGTATCCCAAAGCGCTGTGTCGTTCCTATTACCACATCAGCACCCCATTCTCCGGGAGGAGTTAGCAAGGTCAAGCTCAATAAGTCTGCTGCTACGGCGATTCTGATTTCTAATTCATTTGCTGTAATCATAAAATCCGTAAAATCCGTAACACGACCATTTTTACCTGGATATTGAAGTAAACCTCCGAAATAATCTGTTGTCAATTGAATTGTATCATGTGCTGCGATTACAAGTTCAATACCTAGAGGAGTGGCTCTTGTTTTGAGTACATCAATGGTTTGGAGATATACATTTTCACTCACAAAAAATTTCACGGCATTTTGTTTTTTTTGAGCACGACTTCTCGTATTGAAAAGCATGATCATTGCTTCAGCTGCTGCAGTACCCTCATCGAGTAGGGAAGCATTGGCCAACTCCATACCTGTCAATTCAGTTACCATCGTTTGGTAGTTGAGAAGAGCTTCAAGCCTTCCTTGGGCAATTTCTGCTTGGTAAGGTGTATAAGCTGTATACCATCCAGGATTTTCAAGAATGTTTCTTTGGATGACACCAGGAGTGAAAGTTGGATGGTAACCAAGACCAATATAGTTTTTAAATAGCGTATTTTTAGTGGACAATTTTTGCATGTGAGAGAGGTATTCGTGCTCACTCATAGCCGCGTCTAAATTTAAATTTTTATTTAGTAATATGTCAGAAGGAATTGTTTGTTCAATTAATTCATCAATAGATGACATTCCAATCGTTTGGAGCATTTCGATTTGCTCTTTTTCACGAGGACCAATGTGTCTGTTTGCAAAATAATCTGTTCTCATCCTACTATCCTAAAAAGTTAAAATTATACTTTGCAAAAATACACATATTAATTGCCGGAATTTTTGAACCTCTTCAAATTTTGTCAACGATTATTTTTAGGTTATTAACAATAAGAAAAGAATCAAAAAATGTAAATTATATATCTAATCAGTGTCCTTAAGATTAGAATTGCATTCATAGATGTAGTATTTTTGTAGTATGAGTGTTTGGCTAAAAGTTTTTCAATTTTATGTTTACAGCAACACACATGTTGCTTTGGCGGTTGTTAGTCTTTGTTTGATTACTGGAGATGTTTTCGACGTGTCCGTTGAATTCAGCGCTAGCTTTCTAGGTTTGTCAACCTTTTTTTCATACAATGCCATTCGTTTTTTTAAATACAAAACAAGCAAGCTTCGTCCTGAGTTGTCCCTTTGGTTTGAGACTAATTTTAGATTGTTGTTGTTATTAAATATGACTTCATTGATTGTTTTACTTTATATCTTCTGTAGCATTGTAACTTTGAAATTACTATTGTTTTTATTTCCATTTGCAATGGTTACTTCTGCTTATATGACTCCTGTATTTTCGAGAAAGAATAAAAATATATCTCTTCGTAAAATACCTGGATTGAAAATATTTATAATAGCGTTAACATGGGCAAGTTTGGTAGTAGTATTTCCTTTGATAGAACAAAGTAAGTTATTTGGATTTCAAGAGGCGATGTACTTGGTATTGATGATTAACTATGTGTTTATTCTCACCTTACCTTTTGATATTAGAGATGCTACTTTTGACCCCCTTACATTGAAAACAATACCTCAAACCATTGGAGTTATAAAAACAAAATACTTAGGTGTTGTATTATTGATAATAAACGCAATACTATGCATTTATTTCTTCCACAAACAAGTTTGGATTTCTTTCGTAATTAGTAATTTAATTTTAATGGTTTTACTTTGTAAATCAAGCACAAGTCAATCTCGATTTTTTGCTTCCTTTTGGGTAGAAGGAATTCCTATTTTACATTATATTTTATTAGTAGGGTCAGAATATGTTTATGTGTTCAAATAGTTTGTTATAACATAAAACAAAAAAAACCATACGTAAAGTATGGTTCTTTGTATGAGTTTTTTGCTAAATTATTTAAAGTAAACTGAAATCGCAATGGCAACATCACTCCAAGTTTTACTTATACCGTCTGAACCCTTGTGTAGTTCAAGACAAGCATTGTTAATAGATTCAATAGCAGATTGTGCTTGCCAACTATCAGTATTCATTACGGCCTTAATCTCTATCTTTTCACCAACTACAGAATAAGTAAAAGGTAGTTTTTCGATAACGCTATTCATTGCAAAATCTGCGTAACCGTTTGATTCATCAGTAATATGCATGATTCCTGACAGTAATTCAGTATCTTTCATTACACCAAAAAATAATTTATTGAGCTTGTAATCTCTGTCTTTGTTATTGGAAAATATACTACTAACAGGTATTGAAAATTCAACATTATCAAGGGCTTCAGTTACTGTCTTACCTTCAATATTGTTTTTAATATTGAGTATGGTAAATTTTCCTGAAACAGGAATTTTAGAAGTGGTCTTGTATGCAGTCCAATTGATTTCACTTCTGTTTTTGTCAATACTGTAGCCTTTTTTTATTTCTTTTTTGTCAGAGTTTTTACAAGACTGTGATGAAAATCCAATTGTAATTAGATATAAGATTATGTAAATATGTCTCATGAAGTATTTATTTTGAGTATTTTTCTAATAATTTTATATATTCTCTCTTAGCATCGTCAATACTAACACCTCTTAATTGCATCCATGCATTTAGTTTAAAAGCGTTTCTTACACCACTATTTAAGTGAAAAGGAGTGTTGTCTCCATTGGTAGCTTGTTTGTAATAGGCGTAGAATTTCAACATCACATCCTGAGGCAATTTATTTTTCATTTTAGAGGCCTTTTCAAAAGCATGTTTAAATTGTTTATCTAACTCCTTGTCCATTAACTCCTGAATTATTTGGTTGCGATTATATGCTCAGCACCTTTTACAATTTGATTTAATTCTACTTTGATGTTAGCATCTAAAGGTAAGAATAAATCTACTCTTGACCCAAATTTTATAAATCCAGCATCCGTTCCTTGTACGACCTGCATGTCTTTTTTAGCATAATTTACGATTCTTCTCGCCAATGCTCCAGCAATTTGTCGGTACAAAACTTCTCCAAAAACAGGACTTTCAACAACTACTGTACTACGTTCGTTTTCTTCAGATGCTTTTGGATGCCAGGCTACTAAATATTTTCCTGGGTGGTATTTGCTAAATTTGACAATTCCACTCAATCCGTATCTTGTAACGTGTACATTTATAGGGGACATGAAAATAGATACTTGTATACGTTTGTCTTTAAAGTACTCAGGTTCATAAACCTCCTCTATTACAACAACTTTTCCATCTACAGGTGCTACTACATGGTTGTCTCCGAATGTAGTTTTTCTCTTAGGGTTTCTAAAAAATTGCAAAATAATTACAAGGATGAATGTAAAAAAAGTATATGACAAGTACATTATCAAATCGTTTTCTACATATTTATCTGTTAATAATATCCCTGCCGTAGCAAAAATAATAGCCAAACTAATACTAGCATTTCCTTCTTTATGAAACATTTTCTAAAATAAATTTTAAGTATATATAAATAAATGGTGATGCAAAGATAGCGCTATCTAAGCGATCAATAATTCCTCCGTGTCCAGGTATAATTTTACCTGTGTCTTTTACTTTTGTTATTCTCTTAAACTGTGATGCGATTAGATCTCCTAATACTCCAAAGATACTCACTATTGCTCCGACAATACTCCATTGAATAGGAGTTAGTATTTGAAAATAATTTCCTATAATGTATGAAATTGTCATGGTAGCTAAAACACCTCCAACGAATCCCTCTATTGTTTTGTTTGGAGAAATTCTCTCAAACAATTTATGCTTTCCAATGCTTTTTCCGATTAAGTAGGCGAAAGAATCATTGGCCCATATAAGTATAAACGTCATCAAAATTACTATATACTCGTAAGTGTTGTTCAAATTAGTGTAGGGTATTTTTACAATAAAGATGTAAGGAACTACAGTGTATACAAGTAATATGGCAGCTTGAGAAATTCTATGTATTGCATTATTTTCTTTATCAAACAGCTCTTTAACGAACAAAAAACAGAATAGTAATATCGCTCCACTTTGTAAGTAATTACTTGTAAGGTTAGATAAAACATCAAATTTACTTAGCATCAATAAAGAACCAATTCCGTATATAAGAAATCCTGTACTTTGTATCATTTTTGAAAACTCAAAAATACTGATGAGCATCAATACAAAAAACAACAAGAAAAATGAGGTTTCATTGTAAGTGATACAAGTTATCAATACCAACACATATACTGTCCCAAATAGGGCTCTTTTAATCATGTTATTCATAAATTATAGATCTTCAAAGAGTAATAAATATGTGTTTTTTGAATTGCTACTTTCAGAAGAAACAAAATTATCTTCGTCATTAGAGCGGTTATAATTGCGTATAGAAGAAATGTTGGATGGTATATTTCCCTTGTATTTAGTTTTTATTCCGCTAAGACTTTCTCCCATATTTCTAACTATTTGACTTGTTTTTGCAAGTATAATAAAGTCGTGTGTAAGATCATTTAACTTGTTCTCCTTGAGTTGATTTGAAGAAAATAATATATTGGCGTTTTGCGAAATTAAATATTCACAGTCTGTTAAAAATATCCCTTTTTTATTTGTGTCACTTGTAACCTCACAGGAAAGACAATCTGTATATTTTGCAAAATAATCTTGTTTCAAACAAGTCAAACTGTTCCAATTATTTTCCTCCATAATAGATATGAGGTGGCTAATGATTTCTTGATGAGTTGTACAATAAAGAAATTTTCCACCTTTTCTAATGAAATTATGAACAAACAAATCATCCAAACAAAGGTTAACTTCAATGTTTTTAAGATTTGTTATTTCAGTAGACTCCTTTTTTAGACCAAAAATTTTTTTTAAAAAATTCATTGTTTTAATACTGCCTATTTGTTAAAAAGGGGGTATGTTTAACTAATTTTCAGATGAAGTAGTCTCTTCGTCTTTAATCTCTTTATTTTCTGGTTGTTTATCTTCTGTTATTACTTCTTCTTGTTCGAAAGGACGTTTGCCAAAAATTGTTACTAAGTCATCTTTAAAAATCACTTCTTTTTCAAGTAATAACTCCGCTAATGTAACTAATTTGTCTTTATTTTCAGTCAAGATCTTGATTGCTCTTTGGTATTGTTCCTCAATGATTCTTGAGATCTCTTCATCAATTGTTTTAGCTGTTTGTTCGCTGTATGGTTTAGAAAAACCATATTCATTTTGCCCCGAAGAATCGTAATAAGTAATATTACCTATTTTATCATTTAAGCCATAAACACTTACTATGGCTTTTGCTTGTTTTGTAACCTTTTCTAGGTCATTTAGTGCTCCTGTTGAAATCTTATCAAACATAACCTTTTCTGCTGCACGACCTGCTAAAGTAGCACACATTTCATCTAACATTTGCTCAGTCTGAACAATCATTCTTTCCTCAGGAAGGTACCATGCCGCACCTAGAGATTGGCCTCTAGGAACAATAGTCACTTTAATTAGTGGAGCTGCGTGTTCAAGCATCCAGCTAGCAGTTGCATGACCTGCTTCATGATATGCAATTGTCTTTTTTTCTTTTACAGAGATGATTTTGTTCTTTTTTTCAAGTCCACCTACAATCCTATCAACTGCATCAAGAAAGTCTTGATTCTCGATTAAGTCATTGCCTTTTCTAGCTGCTATTAATGCAGATTCATTACAAAGATTTGCGATGTCAGCTCCAGAAAAACCAGGAGTTTGTTGAGATAAAAATTCAGAATTAACCCCCTTATCGAGTTTTAGGGGTTTCATATGTACTTCAAAAATGGCTTTTCGCTCATTCAAATCTGGTAAATCTACTATGATTTGTCTGTCGAAACGACCAGCTCTCATCAATGCTTTGTCCAAAACATCGGCTCTGTTTGTTGCAGCTATAACAATCACATTGGTATCTGTTCCAAAACCATCCATTTCTGTTAGTAATTGATTCAAGGTGTTTTCTCTTTCATCATTACCTCCCGTCATGTTGTTTTTTCCTCTAGCACGTCCTATAGCATCAATTTCATCGATAAATATGATAGAAGGTGATTTTTGTTGTGCTTGTTTGAATAAGTCTCTTACTCTTGAGGCTCCAACCCCAACAAACATTTCTACAAAGTCAGATCCTGAAAGAGAAAAGAAAGGAACTCCTGCTTCTCCTGCGACAGCTTTTGCTAGCAAAGTTTTACCTGTTCCTGGAGATCCTACCAACAAAGCACCCTTAGGAATTTTACCTCCTAGAGAGGTATACTTTTCAGGTTTTTTCAAGAAGTCCACAATTTCTTGAACTTCTTCTTTAGCACCTTGTAGCCCTGCAACGTCCTTAAACGTTACTTTAACTTTTTGATCTTGATCAAACAATTTAGCCTTTGATTTTCCAATATTAAAGATTTGACCACCACCACCAGCAGCGCCACCTCCAGACATTCTTCTCATAAAGAAAATCCACAATCCAATTAAAAATATAAAAGGCAGGTATGCCAAAACAGAATCCAGTAAATCTGTTTGTTCGTCATTACGTTTGTCAAAATCTAAATTATATTCAACGGCAGCAGCATCTAATTTCTTTTCAAAATTTTGTAAGTCTCCAAACTTGTATTCAAACATAGGAGCATTTTTATTGAAAAAACTAGTACTAGTAATCTCTTTGTAATCAGTTTTAGATTGCGCTTCTTCCTTTATATAAAGTTGTGCTGTTTTTCTATTTACAATTACGATGTCAGAAATATCATTGCTATTTAAGATTGTCTCAAATTTATTTTGAGAGATTTCTCTTTGTGCCATGCTTCCACTGTTGAACCATTGAAACACAATAAAGAGTACAAAAAGAGCACCGTATATCCAATAGAAATTGAATTTAGGTTTAAAATTAGATTCTTTTAAGTTTTTGTTATTGTTATCTGATGACATGTTTGTTTTATTTATTTAGATGAAGAAATAGTTGTGATTTTTGCATCACCCCAGAGGCTTTCAATGTCATAGAATTCACGTATCTGTTTTTGAAATACATGAACTACCACATTTACATAATCCATCAATACCCATTCAGCAACGGACTCTCCTTCTACATGCCATGCTTTTTCTTGTGCTTCCTTTCCAACTATTTTTTGAACGGAACCAGAAATGGCTTTCACTTGTGTATTTGAATTTCCTGAACATACTATAAAATAGTCACATACAGTGTTTTCAATGTCTCTAAGGTCCAATAGTTGTATGTCTTCTCCTTTTACCTCTTCTATTCCTTTGATTATTGTTGCGATTAGCTCGTCTGTACTAATGTTTTTTTTAGCCATTAAAATTTATTTAATTTGTAGCAAAGTTATCGTTTTTTATTAATTTATGCACGTATTTGCAACCTTTATTATTTATATTGTAGTATGGAATTAATCAAACTTGATGCCACCGCTTCTACAAACACTTTTTTGAAGAATCTTGCGTCTAACACATTGTTGAGTAATTTTACGGTTGTAACTACAGAATCTCAACACGATGGTCGTGGTCAAATGGGAGCTAAGTGGGTGTCTGAACCTTCTAAAAATCTGCTTTTTAGTGTATATTTTCGTCATGATAACTTTTCTGTAAACGATGGTTTTTTTTTAAGCATGTCTGCAGCTCTTGCTGCCTATAAAGTTTTAATTTCTTATGAAATTCCAAAATTATCTGTAAAATGGCCAAACGACATTATGTCAGGTAATAAAAAAATAGGAGGATTTTTAATAGAGAATTCAATCAAAAAAAATAAGGTGCAACACTCAATCATTGGTTTGGGTTTGAATGTAAATCAAAAGAATTTTGGTGTTGATCTCCCTTATGCATCATCACTATCCAATGAATTAGGGCAAGATCTCGATAAAAATATTTTATTGGATTTGTTGTTGAATGAACTACAAAAAGAATTTAAAAACTGTATTAATTCAAAATTTACATCATTAAAAACAAGGTATTTGGCAGTGCTCTACAAATTTCAAATTCCTACTATGTTTAAAGACAAGTCTGATAGTGTTTTTATGGGGAAAATTATTGATATAACAATTGAAGGATTGTTGAAAGTTATGCTGGTCGATGAATCTATTGCTTTATTTGACCTAAAGGAAGTGCGATTTGTTCATTGAGTATTAGCACAAAACAAAAAGGACATTCAAAATGAATGTCCTTTTTGTTTGAGTTACAATCTATCAGTTACAGTTTTTCTACATTTTCTATCAAAGTACCTATAAAACTGGTAAGTGGTTTCTTTACCATCATACCTATCATAGGATTAAATTCACCTTTAAATAGCAGCTGGGCTTCCGTAGTATTTTCGTCAATTTTATTTAATTCCAAGCTAAGTGTAAAAGGAATTTTACTACTTGCTGCTCCTAAAACTATTCGGGAATATTCTACTTTTTCTTTGAGAACTAGTCTAATTTCAGGCATGCCTTTCAATCCAAAGATGAAGGACTCACCATCAATTTGGAATTTTTCAATATTTTCAGGCATCAATCCTTCAAAAGAAGCTAAGTTTTCTAGCTTTTCAAAAACATATTGTGGAGTTTTTGATAGCGTAATTTTTTTGCTCTCTAAATTCATTTTTATCTTTTTTGGTTGAACAAGCTTATTGCATCCAAGTGTTTGGATTTTTTTTCCACAAAGCAAGGGTTTCTTTTTCTTCTTCTGAGATATAAGCATCCTCAAGAGCTTGTTCAAGTAGGTGGTTGTAATTACTGAGTGTAATTAATTCAATGTTTGCTGCTTTAAAATTAGCTTCAGCTACGTCAAAACCATAGGTGAAAATAGCTAACATTCCTAAGATATTTGCATTGGCTTTTTGAAGTGCTTCTACAGCATGCAAACTGCTTTTCCCTGTACTGATAAGGTCTTCAATTACAACAACACTACTTCCTTCTTTTAAGTAGCCCTCTATCTGATTCTGTCTTCCGTGTTTTTTGGCCTCAGGGCGAACATAAACGAAAGGAACTTCTAGCGCTTCAGCAACCATAATTCCTATAGCGATAGCGCCAGTTGCAACTCCAGCAATTGCCTCTGGTTTGCCATATTTTTCAAGGATAGTTGCAGCCATTTGCTGCGTTAAAAATCTTCTTACTTCTGGATAGGAAAGTGTAATTCTATTGTCACAATAGATTGGAGATTTCCATCCGGATGCCCATGTAAAAGGGTTTTTTGGTTCTAATTTGATTGCTTTTGCATCCAAAAGCATTTTTGCGGTAGCATTTGCTGTATCTTTGTTCAAAATCATGTTGCAAATGTATAAAGTTTTTATGAATGATAAGCCAATTATCCTTAAGGATTCTTCCAAAGTTAATGAGGATTTAATTAGTTATAATTTTAAAGATGTTTCTTTTGATGAGTTGAAAAATCTTATGTTTTCCGAGAAATGTAATGGTGTACAATTGTTGAGCCTCGATCTTAAAAATGATTGGGCTTTGTTTCAAGGCAACTTTAAAGTGATTGAAGCTGCTGGGGGAAAGGTTTTTAACGCTAAAAATGAAGTGCTTTTCATCCATCGTTTTGGAAAGTGGGATTTACCTAAAGGCCATGTCGAAAAGGGAGAGTCGTATTCTGAAGCAGCAAAGCGTGAAGTGGAAGAAGAATGTGGTATTAATGGTTTGGAATTAAGACATCCTCTACAGACTACTTATCACACATTTGTGTTTAACGGTGAAGATAGGCTTAAAGTTACCTATTGGTTTCAAATGTACACAAATACTAACACAGCATTGATTCCCCAAGTAGAGGAGGGGATCACTGAAGTAGCATTTAAAGACAAAGATGGTGTTGAAGCTGCGCTTTCCAACACGTATGAAAATATCAAACTTTTATTTTGAGGTGTCCATAGGATGTTTATTTAAAGTTAATAATTATAGTTAAGCAAACAATATCCTTGCGAGTGTGAATATTAACTGTATTTTTGCACTTTATAAAAAATACAGAACACCATGACTGACTTTATCAAGAAAATAGTTCAAAATCCCAAAGACGACATTTTTGCAGGAATTACAGTTTCATTGGCAATGATTCCAGAGGTGGTTGCCTTTGCTTTTGTCGCTCAAATAGATCCTTTAGTTGCATTGTCAGGGGCTTTTATGATTGGTTTGATTACAGCAATTTTTGGAGGAAGACCTGGGTTGATATCTGGTGCCGCTGGAGCGGTTGCAGTTATTTTTGTTCATATGATTTCAGAAGGACACACCAAAGGAATGTTATTCGATGTGCCTATTGAAAATATGGGATATTTCTATTTGTTGGCAGCTGTTATTTTGATGGGGATAATTCAAGTAGGCGCTGGGGTTTTAAAATTAGGTCGTTTTGTAAGATTGATTCCACACCCTGTGATGATGGGCTTTGTAAACGGTTTGGCCATTGTTATTTTTATGGCACAAGTTCGAATGTTTTCTCACAAAGAAATGCAGGTTTCTGCAGAAGGTGTTAAACAGTATTTAAACATTCCGATGCATGGAACTGAATTGTATGTGATGCTCGGTTTGGTTGGGCTTACTATGGCTATCATTTGGTTGCTCCCAAAATTGACGAAGAAAATTCCCGCTGCATTGACTGCGATACTTGTTACCACCGGAATAGTTGTTTTTGGAGGTTTGGATGTTAGTACTGTGGGGTCTTATATTGTTGAAGGAGGAGGAGAAGGGCTTAAAGGAGAATTTCCAACACCAAACAAAGAGTTATGGACTAGCTTGCCTTTCAATATGGATACTTTAATGTTTGTATTACCATATGCTTTTTTGGCAGCTTCTGTTGGTTTGATAGAGTCTTTGATGACTATGAATCTAGTGGATGACTTGACAGAAACAAGAGGTAACGGTAATAGAGAGTGTATAGCACAAGGAGCAGGGAATATTGTAAGTGGACTGTTTGGTGGTACTGGTGGTTGTGGTATGATTGGTCAAACGGTTATTAATATCAATGCAGGAGGTAGAGGAAGACTGTCTGGAATTATGATGGCTTTGACTTTGTTAACTTTTATTTTGTTTACGGACAAATACATTGAGCAAGTGCCAATTGCAGCTTTGGTCGGAGTAATGTTTATGATGGTGATTGAGACTTTTGCTTGGTCTAGTTTTAGAATCATAAGAAAAATTCCTGTAGCTGATGCTGTTGTTTTAATTATAGTTTCTGCCGTAACAGTATTTTTCGATTTAGCAATTGCTGTTTTTGTAGGAGTTATTATTTCTGCTTTGGTATTTGCGTGGGAAAATGCGACTCGTATTAGAGCTAGAAAACGTGTCAAAGAAGACGGTACTAAAATTTATGAAATTTGGGGCCCTTTATTTTTTGGTTCTGTTAGTGCCTTCAACGAAAAATTTGATGTAAAAAATGATCCTGAGCAAATTGAAATTGATTTTGTAGAGTCTCGCGTGAGTGATCATTCAGCAATCGAAGCTATTTCATCAATTGTTGACAAGTACAAGGAATCAGGAAAGTCTGTTAAGTTGAAGCATTTGAGTAAGGAGTGTAAGATATTATTGATAAAAGGAAATCCTAATTTTCAAAAAGTAATTGTTGATGATATTGAAGACCCAAGATATCACTTGGCTGCTGATCCAGAAAGGTTCACCAAAGGTTTGTATGACAAATAGAATTCGATTTTGAACAGATATTCAAGATTATATTTTCACTACTTAAGAAGGACAGGTTTATTTCAATTTTTGGCTAAAAACTTATTGAAATTAGCAGGTGTACTTGCTGCATTTGCTTTTGTCATTGTGTTGATGGAGCGTTATTTAATTTCAATTAATGATTTGTTTGGGTTAATTGTAGCACATGTCAACTATTGGTTTGTATTTTTAGTATTTACGATTTCTGAATCATTTTTAGGAATTTTGCCCCCTGATTTATTTATTGTATGGTCCAAAGAACTGAGTATTCAAATTGGGGTAAATGCTTGGTTACTAGTTGGTTTGTTGTCAAGTCTGTCTTATTTTGGAGGTTTGATTTCGTACTTTATAGGTTATAAAATCATGAGCATTTCAAGCGTTCATAAATGGGCTTTGACTTCTTATGGGGATTTGTTTTCCAACCTAAAAAAATGGGGTGGATTTTTTGTTGTAATATCTGCTTTATTACCAGTTCCTTTTTCTGTAGTTCTATTGATTTGTGGAGCAACTAGCTATCCCTTTAAGTGGGTTGTTTACCTAAGTTTGTTTCGTTTTTTACGTTTCTTTTCTTACGCCTTTTTCTTATTTATATTGGTTTAATTCAAACTTGATTTGAAACTTAAAACGGTAGGTTAGAGAATGCCTTGTGGTACAAAATTTGTCGCGTCTCCATTGTTACGTAAAATATCTCTTACAATACTAGAGCTTATAAAAGATGTTTCAGCACTAGTCAGTAAAAATACGGTTTCAATACCTGCTAGTTTTCTGTTGGTGATGGCAATGGCTTTTTCAAATTCAAAATCTGCAGGATTTCTTAGACCTCTCAGAATAAAAGGTGCAGCTACTTTTTTGCAATAATCAACGGTAAGTCCACTGTAACTAGTCACCTTTATTTTCTCTTTATTCTCGAATATTTTTTCGATAAAAGAGATTCTTTTCTCTAATGAGAACATGTATTTTTTATCAGAATTTACACCAATAGCAATTACTATTTCGTCAAACAATGGAATGGCTCTGTTGATTATGTCCACATGTCCTAAAGTAATTGGATCAAAAGATCCAGGAAAAACAGCTCTTCTCATGTTGGTTTAATTTGTTTGTAGTATAAAGATACAATTAATAGAGTAGAAAAAATATAGTTTAAGAGAGGGTTACTCCAAAGCTTGTTTTATGAATTCTTCGTATTCATAAAACCAATATTCGAATTGCTCCATACTATGGTTGTAAAATTGAAACGCATCTCCCCATGTATTTTTGTTGTAAATACTGAATTTACAGTCCAATTGCACAAAAACTCTAGATATACATTTACCATTTTCTAAATAATAGTCTTTCTCAAAGATAGCTTCAGGAAGGTATTCGTTTGTCAAAACTGTTTTTAGGGCATTGACTTGCTCAAATAACAAAACTCTTTTTTCTTCACTTAATGGTTCAATGTCTAGCTGAACTCTTGCTATTTTATTGTCTGCGTAAAATTTAAAAGAAAAACCTTTGATTTTTGTGTTGTATAGCAACCATTTTCTGGGAAATGATTTGCCATAACTTGTCCAAAAGTCTTTTCTCAATCTTGCTGCTTCTTCTTTGCTAAACATGAATTATAAATATGGTGTTCATTGCTGTCAAAAATAAATAAAAAAAATCCCACCTTAGCTATAAGGTGGGATTTATATCTGCTGTTCAATCTTCTTATTTGATCATTGCGTAGCTTCTCTTGATAAAGTTAGTCAACTCCTCACCATGTAATAGGTTTTGAGATAATTTAGCCAAATCAAAAGCTTGTCCAATCAATTCTTTTTGTTCAGCTTCGTCTTTGCTGTCTAAAATTGTTTTGATCAAGTCGTTATTTGTGTTCACAACCAAGTTGTACATTTCAGGCATGTTTTCCATTCCAAACATACCGCCTCCACCAGATTGGCTCATCTCCTTCATTCTTCTCATGAATTCAGGAACTGTAATGCTAAATGGATTTGCTTTTGAATCTAATGCTTCTAGTTGAACTGTGTAGTTTTCTTTAGGAACATTTGCCTCAATGATAGGCTTTAAAGACTCTTTTTCTTCATCGCTTAATTTGCTGATTTTTGTTTCCTCTTTCTTAATCAAGTTGTCAATATGGTCAGAGTCTACACGTGTAAACTTCAATTTTTCATTGCTGCCTTCTACTTTTTGCATCAAGTGAGATACAATCGGCGAATCTAAAAGCAATACTTCATATCCTCTTTCGGTAGCTTCTTGTATATAACTATGCTGTGCTTCTTTATTTGCAGCGTATAACAATACTAAATTTCCATCCTTATCAGTTTGAGCATCTTTTGCTTTTTCTTTCAACTCATCTATTGTGAAAAATTTTCCGTCTACAGTAGGGTATAATGCAAATTTCTTAGCCTTGTCATAGAATTTGTCATCTGACAACATACCGTACTCAATGATTACTTTAATATCGTTCCATTTCGCCTCAAAGTCCTCACGGTTGTTTTTGAATAGAGAATTCAATTTGTCAGCAATCTTCTTTGTAATGTATCCAGAGATTTTCTTTACTGCACCGTCAGCTTGTAAATAGGAACGAGAAACATTCAATGGAATGTCTGGAGAGTCGATAACTCCTTTAAGCATTTGTAAGAAATCAGGTACAATTCCTTCTACATTATCAGTAATGAATACTTGGTTTTGGTACAATTGGATTTTGTCCTTTTGTATGTCCATGTTTCTACTAAGCTTAGGAAAGTACAAGATTCCTGTCAAGTTGAAAGGGTAGTCTACATTTAAATGAATATTGAACAATGGCTCTTCAAATTGAGAAGGGTATAATTCACGGTAAAATTCATTATAGTCCTTAGCTTCTAAGTCCGCAGGTTTTTTTGTCCAAGCAGGATTTACGTTGTTGATAATGTTGTCAACTGTAATTTTTTCAGCTTCTGCGTCTTCAGCAGCGTCTTCAGCTTTAGGTAGGGTTTCTTCCTTTGTTCCAAATTTGATTGGAATTTGGTTGAAACGGTTGTATTTTACTAATAATTCATTGATTTTAGCATCTTCCAAGAATTCTAATGAGTCCTCAGCAATGTGCAAAATAATTTCAGATCCTCTTGTTTCTTTCTCGATAGGGTCTATTGTGTAGTTTGGAGAACCGTCACAAGACCATTTTACAGCTTGTGCATCTTTGTATGATTTTGTGATGATTTCTACTTTATCAGCTACCATGAAAGCAGAGTAAAAACCAAGACCAAAATGACCAATGATTCCAGAATCTTCTACTTTGTCTTTGTATTTGTCAATAAATTCTTCTGCACCAGAAAAAGCGATTTGATTGATGTATTTTTCAACTTCAGCCTCGTTCATACCAATTCCTTGGTCAATGATACGTAGTGTTTTCGCATCTTTGTCAGCAATTACTTCAATGATTGGTTCTCCGTATTCAACTCCTTCAGCTTCTCCCATTGCAATAAGATGCTTCATTTTAGATGTTGCATCCGTTGCGTTAGAAATTAACTCTCTCAAAAAGATTTCGTGATCAGAGTACAAGAATTTCTTGATCAATGGAAAGATGTTTTCCACAGATACATTGATATTTCCTTTAGCCATATAATTAGGTTTTATAAGTTAATGTTTTCATTTTAATATGTTTCTTGTCAAACAAAATAAATACCAAACTTAGATTTCTGACGACACGACAGTTTAAAGTGACATCTTGTCGGTTTTAAAAAATTTACCATAAATTTATGTGACAAATAGATATTTATATTTTCTATCATTAACTTATATTGTGATTGAATCTTTGGAGAATGATTGCGTTATTTTAAGTCAAAAAAAAAAATGATTTTTTTTAAAAAAGAACTTGTACTACACAAAAGGTTTTGTATATTTGCCAACGCTTTTAGTGGGTGGTTTTTCTACCTTAACTATCAATAATAAATAGATTTTAAGACATATAGCAATGAGTAAAAGAACATTCCAACCATCAAAGAGAAAAAGAAGAAACAAACACGGTTTTAGAGAAAGAATGGCTTCAGCAAATGGACGTAAAGTTTTGGCTAGAAGAAGAGCTAAAGGTAGAAAAAGAGTTTCTGTTTCTTCAGCTCCAAGACCAAAGAAATAATGAATATGTTATTCAAATAAAAGGTGTTACTATTACTTAGTAGCACCTTTTTTTTGAGATTTTTTTCAAACATCATAATTACACTTGAAAGAAATATGTTTTTCCTAAAAAACGTATCTTTAAAAACGAGTTATTACAAATAATAAATACTTTTCAACATGCCAAAAAACAGCAATATCAAATCAGTTTTAATCATAGGTTCTGGTCCTATTATTATTGGACAAGCATGTGAATTTGATTATTCAGGTTCTCAATCTATTAGATCGTTAAAAGAAGAAGGAATTGAAGTTACTTTGATTAATTCTAATCCGGCAACTATTATGACGGATCCTTCTTTGGCTGACAATGTGTATCTAAAACCATTGACAACAAAGTCAATTATTGAAATCTTAAAGGCACATCCAAATATTGATGCAGTACTTCCAACAATGGGAGGACAGACTGCATTGAATCTTTGTATCGAAGCAGATGACAAGGGGATTTGGGAAGATTTTAATGTAGAAATGATAGGTGTTGATATTGATGCCATTAACATAACGGAAGATAGAGAACAATTCCGTGAATTGATGACAAAAATAGGTGTGCAAATGGCACCTCAAGCGACTGCTACCTCTTTCTTAAAAGGAAAGGAAATAGCACAAGAATATGGTTTTCCATTAGTGATTCGTGCCTCATATACCCTTGGAGGAGCAGGGGCTTCTATAGTTTACAAAGAAGAAGATTTTGATGAGCTATTGTCTAGAGGTTTGGAGATTTCTCCAATCCATGAAGTTATGATTGACAAAGCAATGATGGGTTGGAAAGAATACGAATTAGAATTGTTACGCGATAGCAATGATAATGTGGTTATTGTTTGTTCTATTGAGAATATGGATCCTATGGGTATTCATACTGGAGACTCAATCACCGTGGCACCTGCCATGACTTTGAGTGATTCTACTTTTCAAAAGATGCGTGACATGGCCATTCACATGATGCGTTCAATTGGAGATTTTGAAGGAGGATGTAACGTTCAGTTTGCTGTTTCTCCAGATGAAAAAGAAGATATTATTGCTATTGAAATCAACCCACGTGTTTCACGTTCTTCTGCTTTGGCATCAAAAGCAACAGGGTATCCAATAGCAAAAATTGCAACTAAATTAGCTCTTGGATATACACTCGATGAATTGAATAACCAAATTACAAAAACAACTTCAGCCTTATTTGAGCCTACGTTGGATTATGTAATTGTAAAAATACCTCGTTTCAACTTTGATAAATTTGAAGGTTCAGACAGAACATTAGGACTTCAAATGAAATCAGTAGGAGAGGTAATGGGAATTGGACGTTCTTTCCAAGAAGCAATTCACAAAGCAACACAGTCACTCGAAATCAAGAGAAATGGTTTGGGAGCTGATGGAAAAGAAGAGTCTAATTACGATACGATTATTTCTAAATTAACTTATCCTTCTTGGGACCGAGTCTTTACTATTTATGATGCGATAAAAGCAGGTATTTCATTGTCTAAAATATACGATATCACTAAAATTGACATGTGGTATTTAAAACAATATGAAGAACTGTTTGCTTTAGAAAAAGAAATTTCAACCTTTACTTTGGATACTTTGTCTAAAGATCTGCTACTAGAAGCGAAGCAAAAAGGATATGGAGATCGACAGATTGCTCATATGTTGGGTTGCTTGGAATCCGAAGTATATGCAAAGCGTGAAGAGTTACAAATCAATCGTGTGTATAAATTGGTTGATACCTGTGCGGCAGAATTTGAGGCACAGACTCCTTATTTTTATTCAACTTTTGAAAATGCAATGTCTGTTGCTGGAGGAACACCATACTCTCACAACGAGTCTGTTGTGACTGACAAGAAAAAGGTAGTTGTATTAGGTTCTGGTCCTAACAGAATTGGACAAGGAATTGAATTTGATTACTGTTGTGTACACGGTGTATTGGCTGCAAAAGAAGCTGGATATGAAACAATCATGATCAACTGTAACCCGGAAACTGTATCTACGGACTTTGATACTGCTGATAAATTGTACTTTGAACCAGTATTCTGGGAACATATCTACGACATTATCAAACATGAGAAGCCGGAAGGAGTTATTGTGCAATTGGGAGGACAGACTGCTTTGAAATTGGCAGAAAAACTTGAGAAAAATGGTATTAAAATCATCGGAACTTCGTTCAAAGCTTTAGATTTAGCAGAGGATAGAGGTCGTTTCTCTGATATGTTGACTACCTTGGATATACCTTTCCCTAAATTTGGTATTGCTACCAATGCTGATGAAGCATTGACTATTGCAGATGATTTGGATTTCCCAATTTTGGTACGTCCATCTTATGTATTAGGTGGTCAAGGAATGAAAATTGTAATCAACAAGGAAGAGTTGGAAAAACACGTAGTTAGCTTGTTGCAATCTATTCCAGGGAATAAATTATTGTTAGACCACTATTTAGACGGTGCTATTGAAGCAGAAGCAGATGCTATCTGTGATGCTGATGGTAATGTGTACATTATTGGAATCATGGAGCATATCGAACCATGTGGGGTGCACTCTGGAGATTCAAACGCGACATTGCCACCTTTCAACCTCGGTGATTTGGTAATGCAACAAATCAAAGACCATACTGCAAAGATTGCAAGAGCTTTGAAAACAGTTGGGTTGATCAATATTCAGTTTGCAGTAAAAGATGACAAAGTGTACATCATTGAGGCCAACCCAAGAGCTTCTCGTACAGTGCCATTTATAGCAAAAGCGTATGGAGAGCCTTATGTAAACTATGCGACTAAAGTAATGTTAGGAGCCAACAAGGTGACTGATTTTGATTTCAAACCACACTTAGATGGTTACGCGATCAAGCAACCTGTTTTCTCTTTTAATAAATTTCCAAATGTAGATAAGAAACTAGGACCTGAGATGAAATCTACAGGAGAGAGTATTTTGTTTATTGATGATTTAAAAGACGACGACTTCTACGAATTGTACTCGAGAAGAAAGATGTATTTGAACAAATAGATCTTGTCTTGCAACAATAAAAATAAAAAGGGTTTCCAATTGGAAACCCTTTTTATTTAAAAAATATGTTCTACTTATTTTTTGAGTATTTGACGACTCAATTTCTTGTTGTCTTTTTTGATTTCAAGGATATAACTACTTGTTTGTAGTTTAGAAAGGTCAAGAATATTTCTGATTCCGTTCAATAAATTTGATTCTAATTGTTTACCATTTAGATCAAACAATGTGTATGAAGCTCCTTGCAAGTCATTTGTAATATTAACTTCTAGGTAATCCTCGACTGGGTTTGGGAAAATCTGAACTTTTGCTGCGTCTATTTGTCCTGCACTTAGTACAGCAATAGTTTCAGATGTTGCAGTAACTACCTGGTCATTGCTTTGTCCATTTCCTTTTCCTGCTACGGCTGCTGCGTAAAATTTGATTTGACCCTCTTCAGTTGCTGGAGAAGTCCAAGTAAACGTCCAACTAGTACTTCCTGAATTGATGTGTGTTACATGATCGCTGTTAAAAGTTTGGCTGTTGTTCCCAGCTGTAAATGTTCCGACATCATTGTTGTCACTTAAACGCTCAGCATTGATCAAAAAACCGTGTCTTGTCGCTGAAGAACTAATATCAACTGTAATTGTATAAGCGGTATTTAACTCGTATCCTGTTGCTGGAATATCGGTTGTGATACTCAATTGAGCTCCGTAATCTTGGTTGTTAGAATTATGACATTGTGTACATGTATTTCCAAATTCACCCGGAGAACCAGTATTAAATCCATCTCTTCCACCTGAGTTAGATAGTAAGACAAGTGATAGTACCGGTAGTGCCAAAAGTGTAATTTTAAATGCAGTGGTAATTGTTTTCTTTTTTTTAGATGTAGTCATTGTGTGTTTTTTTGGGGTTTGTAAATAGTGTAGGTGTGTCGTGTATTAAATTATGTATATTTATTTCTTTGGTTTCAATTCAAAATCTAAATCAATATCGATAGTTTCTGCAATTTTTTTGGCAACAATCGAAGGGATTTTGATATCAAAATCAGCAGCTCTTACTTTAAAAGATGCTTTGAGAACTATTTTTTCATCAGATTGTGAGATATCTGCTTTGATTTCAAGTGGTTTTGAGATGCCATGTAAAGTCAACGTTCCTTTTACCACATGTTGTTTAGCAGCATTTGAATTATCTCTTTTAAACCCGATGATTTCTCCTGTGAATTTTGCTTTTGGATAGCTGTCAGATTCGATGTAGTTCTCGTTAAAGTGCTCCTCCATCAAGGCTATTTTAAAACGAAATCCTTTGACCAAAGCCAAGGTAGCAATTGCTCCTGTTTTTGTATTTATGATAGCGGTTACTTTATCATTTTTAGCTTTAATTTCTTCAAAAGTTGGAACAGAGGCCTCAAATTGAATGTTACCAGTTCTTGTAAAGTATTTTTCTTGTGAAAAAAGTTGCATACTTAATAGTAGGCACAAAAGTGTCACATTGAGTTTGTTTCTTTTATTGTAAATATCCATTTTCTATCCAGTTTTTAATCAATTTAATAGTAGCTTCAGGTAGCATAGGGCTTCCTATGGGCATTTCTCCTCTTTCAATTTCACCGAGTGCATCTCGATTTTCAAAAGCTTGAACAACATGTTCATAGGAGGTTAAATCTACTCCTGCTGTTTTTGATGTTGCATCATGACAACCACTTGTGGCACAGCTAGATTGCATAATTGTTGCAATAGTTTTGGTGTATGTAACAGTTTCATTTGTGTTGTCGTTTATGGGTTCTAAGACATCTGATTCGGAGTCGGAAGCACAACTTGAAGTGAGTATTACTAGGAATATAATTAAAACAATGGGTAATTTCATTAAATTTGAATGTTTTTGTGTATTTTTATTAGGGTATTGTCAATGATTTTGCTAAAAATACAATTTTAATTGACGTTTTAGAAGTGAATTATATATTTTTGTTAGTATGTGGAAAAAAACACTTTATTTACTACTTGTATTTTGTTTTGTAGTTGTTGCTACTGCTGTTTTCAAATATATATATAGACCGCATAAAGATATACAGGCTTCTGAAGCTTCATTTTCAGTTACTGCGACCTATTTGTCCAATACTTTTTCGAATGATATCGAAGGGGCCACACAAAAATTTTTGAACAAAACGCTTGAAGTAAGTGGGAATATATCAGAATTAGATTCGCTAAGTATAGCTTTAGATGGAGTTGTGTTTGGTTACTTATCTGTTTCAAGCAATAAACCACTTAATACCTTCACAACAATCAAAGGAAGGTGTATTGGTTATGATGAGTTGTTAGAAATCGTCAAATTAGACCAATGCACCATCTTAAAAACAAACTAAAAAGTCTCAGATGAAATTATTTTTCACATTCCTACTATCACTTTTCCTGCTGCATTCCACAAACGCTCAAAACGAATTATTGGAAGAACTGGATGCAGAAGTTACAGTTTCCACAAAAGTCAGTTCTGTATTCAAGGGTTTAAAAATTGTAAACCTAGAATCTACTAAAACAATTGATAAGGGAGATTTTTATTTTGTAATTGCGCATAGATTTGGATCGGTCAGAGGAGGTTTCAAGGATTTGTTTGGGTTGGATCAATCAAATATTCGTTTTAGTTTTTTGTATGGGTTCTCAGATAAATTGACCGCAGGTCTGTCGAGAAGTTCCTATGAAAAAACGTACGATTTTACTACAAAATATAAATTGGTTACTCAAGATAGTGAGGGTTTTCCTTTAAATATAGCTCTTTTTGGTGCGGTAGCTTACAAAACCGTCGACGCTCCTTTTGGTTATGTGTACTATAATGATGTACACCGTACGAATTATGTTGGGCAATTGTTGATTTCTAGAAAAATAAACAAGAATCTGTCCTTGCAAGTAGCTCCAATGTTTCTACACGAAAATTTTGTAATCCAAGACACTCAAGAGAACAGTCAATATGCTGCTGGATTTGGTGGGCGTTACAAGCTAGATGCACGCTTTTCTATCAATTTAGATTATGTGCATCACTTCAATAGAGCCTCAGAAAATCCTTTCGTAAACCCTCTGTCCATCGGTTGTGATATCGAAACAGGAGGTCATGTCTTTCAGGTTCATTTTTCTAACTCTAGACACATGAACGATGCAGGTTTTATAAATGCGAATGGTGATTGGGCTTCTGGAGATATATTTTTTGGTTTTAACCTCTTGCGAGTTTTTTAACAAGACATATTTTTTATCTTTGAGTAAAAAAGATGAATTATATCTTATTTGATGGTTCGGTCAGAGATGCCATGTTACCTTTTACCTTTACCCGTCCTGTTGCTGAAATACGTTTGGGGATTTTGACAATTTCTGAAAAATGGGAAAAGTATTTGGGAACTACAGTGACTCATCTAACTGAAGAATATTTAGAGGAAAAATACCCAATGGTGGAATTTTCTGAAAATATTTTTATTGATGCTTCTTTGTTGCCAACCGAACATTTGGCAGAAGCTATTTCCTTTTTAGGATCCCAACAGCTACTTATTAAAGATGGAGAAGTGCTTGCTTTTTTTGCAGATGATACCCAAGATACTCCTGATTTTGAAGCATACGAATGTATTGAGTATACGGAACATTTTGAGCAAATACGTCATAAAACAGATTTGTTCAGCTGCAATGCAAGTGCCATTAGTTCAGATTTTAAGCTCTTGACTGAGAATCGAATGAGTCAACCCATACCTGAAAGCAATCAAATAATTTGTCCTGAAAATATTTTTATTGAAGAGGGGGTGACGTTAGAATGTTGTATTCTCAATGCGAGTTCAGGTCCAATTTATATTGGTAAAGATGCAACTGTTCTAGAGGGGACTATAATTCGTGGCCCTTTTTCTCTTGGAAATTCTTCAGTAGTAAAAATGGGTGCTAAAATTTACGGAGCAACAACAGTAGGTCCAAAATGTACTGTTGGGGGTGAGTTGAAAAACGTTGTCTTTTTTGGAAATTCTAACAAAGGACACGATGGCTATTTGGGAAATTCTGTTATTGGAGAGTGGTGTAATCTTGGAGCAGATACAAATATATCTAATATGAAAAATACCCATGGTACTATTGCGATGTGGGATTATAGTACCAAAGATTTTGAAGATACAGGTTTACAATTCTGTGGAATTTTCATGGGAGATCACTGTAAGACGGGGATCAATACCATGTTGAATTCAGGTACTATTTTAGGTGTCAATTGTAATATTTTTGGAGCTGAGTTTCCTGACAAATATTTGCCTTGTTTTCAATGGGGGATAGGAGCAAAAAAACAACGGTACAAAATTGAGAAGGCAGTCGAAGTAGCTGAAAGAATGTACGCTCTTAAAAATATAGAATTTACAGAAATAGATAAAAGAATATTACAATCAGTTTTTGAGCAATCAGAATTTTGATAGTATTAAAAACAAAAAAACCATTTTACAACTTGTAAAATGGTTTTTTTGTAGGTAAATGTATTTTATTTTTTAGCAGCTTCTGGCTTCAATACTTCTCCTTTGATACGAACAACTTTCTTAGGTTCAGATGCATTTGAAGTTATCGTTACAGTTTTTGAAAAACGTCCGATTCTATTTGTAGCATACTTCACTTTTATGGTTCCGGTTTCACCTGGCATGATTGGTTCTTCTGGTTTAGTTGGTACAGTACATCCACAACTTCCCTTTACATTTGAAATAATCAATGGGCTGGTTCCTGTATTTGTGAAAACAAATTCACGATTACCATCAGCGTTCTGTTGAATCTTACCGTAGTCAATAACTTCTTGTTCAAATTTAAAAGCAGGTGTATTGGCATCAAAATCTTGAGATGGGGCAGTCGACTGCGCATTGGCTACAAGAGATGAAATAAATAGTGTAATTGCAAAAAGTGTTTTTCTAATCATGATATATATTTTTTTCAAATTTAAATAATATTAGCGAGTTTTAATGTATGTATCTGTTAGTTATTCGTTAAAATCTTCAATTGATTAATTTTTTTCATCGATGCATTTAATTAATGAAAAAATAAATTTATGATTTTAAGATGTCATAAAACACGGCCTAAAAAGGACTGTATAAATTTTTAGTTGTTAGGGGTTTTTGTATTTTTGCGCTTACGTATTTTTTAGGCTCTGGGTTTAATTTTTAAATTTTATCCTTGCCAAAAGTATCAAACAGCAAAATATAAAAAGACAACAATGATTCCAAATAAATACAATCCTGAAAACGTAGAAGACAAGTGGTACAACTATTGGATGGAAAATGGTTATTTTCACTCTACTCCAAATGAAAAAGAACCGTATACCATTGTAATTCCTCCGCCAAACGTAACAGGAGTTTTACATATGGGGCATATGTTGAACAATACCATTCAGGATGTATTGATACGTCGTGCACGTTTGCAAGGTTACAATGCTTGTTGGGTTCCTGGAACCGACCATGCATCAATAGCAACAGAGGCTAAAGTTGTAGCCAAATTAAAAGATGAAGGCATTGAAAAAGACAGTTTGACACGTGAAGAGTTTTTAAAGCATGCTTGGGATTGGACAGACAAGCATGGAGGTATCATTTTAGAACAGCTAAAAAAATTAGGGGCTTCCTGTGACTGGGAACGTACTGCATTTACTATGGATACAGGTCTTAGTGATGCTGTGTCTAAGGTTTTTGTTGATTTGTACGAAAAGGGATTGATTTACCGAGGTTACAGAATGGTGAATTGGGATCCTGAGGCCAAAACTACACTTTCTGATGAAGAAGTAGAATATGTTGAAAAGCAAGGAAACCTCTATTATATTAAATACCAAATTGAAGGGTCAGAAGAGTTTTTGACGGTAGCTACTACACGTCCTGAAACATTGTTGGGTGATACAGCTGTTTGTATCAATCCAAACGACGCACGTTTCTCACATCTAAAAGGAAAAAAAGCAATTGTACCTATTGCCAACAGAGTCATTCCAATCATAGAGGATGAATATGTAGATGTTGAATTTGGAACAGGATGTTTGAAAATTACACCAGCTCACGATCAAAACGACAAGGGTATTGGAGAGAAACACGGTTTGGAAGTAATAGATATTTTGAATGATGATGCTAGTTTGAACGCACTTGGTTTGCACTACGAAGGAAAAGATCGTTTTGTAGTTAGAAGAGAAATAGCTGAGGAACTTAAAGAACTTGGTTTGCTCGTTAAAATCGAACAACACAACAATAAAGTTGGAGTGTCAGAGAGAACCAAAGCGGTAATAGAGCCTAAAATCTCTGCCCAATGGTTCTTGAAAATGGAAGAAATCGTCAAACCTGCTTTGAATGCAGTATTAAAAGATGAAGAAATTAAATTCTTTCCAAAGCATTACAACAACACTTACAAATACTGGTTAGAAAATATCCGTGATTGGAACATATCACGTCAATTGTGGTGGGGACATCAAATTCCAGCTTACTACTACGGAGAGGGAATCAACGACTATGTAGTTGGTGAAACTGTAGAAGAGGCCTTAGTCAAAGCCAAAGAAATCACAAAGAATGATGCCCTAGAAGTGTCAGACTTAAGACAAGATCCTGATGCTTTAGATACATGGTTTTCTTCATGGTTGTGGCCAATTTCTCTTTTTGATGGTATTAAAAATCCAGATAATGAGGAGTTTAAATACTATTACCCAACCAACGACTTGGTAACAGGTCCAGATATTATCTTTTTCTGGGTTGCACGTATGATTTTTGCAGGATATGAGTTTGCAGATGCAAAACCATTTGAAAATGTATATTTTACCGGTATTGTAAGAGATTCGAAACGTAGAAAGATGTCGAAATCTCTTGGTAATTCTCCAGATCCTATTGAATTAATGCAGAAATATGGGGCAGATGGAGTGCGAACTGGTTTATTGCTAAGCGCCGCTGCAGGTAATGATTTGTTGTTTGATGAAGATTTATGTGCTCAGGGTAGAAACTTTTCAAGTAAAATATGGAATGCTTTCCGTTTGGTAAAAGGATGGGAAGTGTCAAACACTATTGACCAACCAGCTTCTTCTAAAATTGCGGTCGACTGGTATGCCTCTAAATTTCAAAAGGTTTTGGCAGAAATCGAACATTCATTTGAGCAGTACAGAATCAGTGAAGCGTTAATGAACTTATATAAACTAATTTGGGATGACTTCTCTTCTTGGTTTTTAGAGATGGTCAAGCCAGGCTACCAACAACCCATTGATGCTGTCACCTATAGAGCAGTCATTGCAGCACTGGAAGATAATTTAAAACTTTTACACCCATTTATGCCTTTCTTAACCGAAGAGATTTGGCAACACATTACTGAGAGAACTCCAGAACAAGCGTTGATTGTTGCGGAATATCCAAAAGTAACTTCTTATGATGCAGAATTGATTGCTGAATTTGAATTTGCATCGGAAGTAATTTCAGGTATTCGTAAGGTACGAAAAGATAAAAACATTGCCTTTAAAGATGCAATTGCACTGTTCGTTATAGACAATGAAAACGGAACAGGAACTTTTGACTCTGTTATTCAAAAATTGGGGAACACAGAAACAATTGAGAAAGTTACTGCTGCTGTTGAAGGAGCTATAGGTTTTAGAGTTAAATCAAATGAGTACTTTGTTCCAATTTCCGGTGCAGTCAATGTAGAAGAAGAAACTGCGAAATTGAATGAAGAATTGAAATATACTGAAGGTTTCTTAAAATCTGTACAAAAGAAATTGAGCAACGAGCGTTTTGTAAACAATGCTCCAGAGCAAGTGATTGCCAACGAACGCAAAAAAGAAGCGGATGCATTGGCAAAAATAGAAACTTTAAAAGCTAGTTTAGAGGCACTTTAGTATTTCTACCATCTACATAATAATTGATTGTATGCAAACCTTAGACACATTTTCAGAAGTAATTCAAGCGAGTATTGCCGCTGACGATTTTGTAAAGATTACTTTGAGCAAACCCATTCGTAAAAATGATGGATTGCGCAACATATATGTACGCCTAGTTTTGATACAGGATGTTTTAAAAATGTCTCTTACCTATCATTATAAGACCAATGATCAAGTAAAAAACTATTCGGTATCTGAAGGTATTGAAGTGCTGCAAGAGCATTTGATGACTACTTTTCGAACAGCAGTTGTATTTACTTTGGCTAAAGATGTACATGTCTTTATATCCAAAAAGAAGCAAGTGTCTTACAAAGAACAACATCCAAGTTTTACAAATAAGCCACCGATTTCGCACGACAAACCCAAGCAAAAAAGAGCCCAGTTAGGGGCTTATTTGCAGTATTTGGGAATTACTGATAAAGAAAACAATGTCATTCCCAAAAAGGCAGACAAATTTCGTCAAATCAACAAATATTTGGAGATTATGGAGAATTTGATCAACAATACTAAGCTACCAAAACAAGTTCAAATTGTAGATATGGGCTCAGGGAAAGGGTATTTGACTTTTGCCCTTTACGATTATCTTGTTATTCAACGAAAAATGAATGTAACAGTAACAGGCATCGAATTACGTAAAGAATTGGTAGACTACTGTAATGGAGTAGCAGACAAATGTGGATTTGAAAACCTTCATTTTGAGTGCAAACCCATTCAGGAATATGAAAACAAGAAAATTGATATATTAATTGCTTTGCATGCTTGTGATACCGCAACAGACGATGCTATTACCAAAGGTATTGTTGCCAAAGCAGGATTGATTGTATGTGCTCCTTGTTGCCACAAACAAATTCGCCAACAAGTAAAAGGAATAGAGCAAGAAGATCCTATTTTAAAGTATGGTATTTTTAAAGAACGTCAATTCGAAATGGTCACCGATACTATTCGTGCCATGATTTTGGAAAAAAAACAGTACCAAACAAAGATTTTCGAATTTATTTCCAACGAACATACTCGCAAAAATGTGATGTTAGTTGCCACAAAATCAGCAAAAAATGTGGATACAGATCAATTGGATCAAAAGATAGATGCTTTAAAAGCTACCTACGGTATTGAGCAGCATTATTTAGAGACTACTGTCAAATTTTAATTTGATTTCTGATAATGCTATGAACAAAACAAATTTTAATATCGTATTGGTAAATCCTCAAATACCTAATAATACAGGTAATATTGGTCGTCTATGTGTGGGAAGTTTGAGTACTTTACACCTTGTAAAACCTTTGGGGTTTGAAATTACTGATAGTAGGGTAAAACGTGCCGGTTTGGACTATTGGGGGGATTTGAACCTTCAATACCATGATAATTTCGAGGCATTGATTGAAACGATTCCTGATATTTCTCGTGTATTTTTTTTTACAACTAGAGCTTCTAAGACTTATTATGATACAGAATATCGTGAAGGGGATTGGTTGGTTTTTGGAAGGGAGTCCGATGGATTGCCTTCTGAAATTGTCTCAAAATATGCAGACCAATGTGTAAAAATCCCTTTTCCAGGAACCGTTCGAAGTTTTAACCTTGGAAATGCTGTTGCTATGGCATTGGGTGAAGGTTTGAGACAGTTGAGTTAAGAAGTCAACAAAAATCTATTCAAAACAAAAAAAGCGAATCTTTACAAAGTAATGATTCGCTTTTTTTACCTTTAAGGATAGTGATTATCTCACAATCGTTTGCTTTCTATCAGGACCGACAGAAACAATACTGATACGAATTCCTGTTTCTTTTTCGATAAAGGCAATGTATTCAGACAATTCTTTAGGGAATTCAGCTTCAGAAGTGATTTCCGTAATGTCTTCAGACCATCCTTTGAATTCAGTATAAATAGGTTCAACATTTTCTGGTTCGATGTTGTATGGGAAGTGTTCGATTACTTCTCCTTTGTATTTGTATGCAGTACATACTTTTAAAGTTTCAAACCCTGAAAGTACGTCTCCTTTCATCATGTTCAATTGTGTCACACCATTTACTTGACAAGCGTATTTTAATGCAACTAAGTCTAACCACCCACATCGACGTGCGCGTCCAGTAGTCGCTCCAAATTCATGTCCTATTTTGGCCATTCTTGCACCATCTTCATCAAATAATTCTGTAGGGAATGGTCCTGAACCTACACGTGTTGTATAAGCTTTAAAGATACCGTAAACTTCTCCTATGGTATTAGGAGCAATTCCCAATCCAGTACAAGCTCCAGCAGCAGTTGTATTTGAAGAGGTAACAAATGGATAGGTACCAAAATCAACATCTAATAAAGACCCTTGTGCTCCTTCCGCTAGTATCGTTTTGTTTGCTTTGATTGCTCGGTGTAAGTACTCCTCGCTGTCTATAAAAGTCATTTGTTTTAAACGTTCTACCGCAATGTAAAATTCCTCTTTTAGTTCTTCCAAATTGAATTCAAGATCAACATCAAAAAAGGATAACATTTTAAGATGCTTATTAGTCAAAGTCTCAAAAATTTCTTTCCAATTGTCCATTTCTAAGTCACCAATACGCATCCCATTTCGACCTGTTTTATCCATATATGTAGGACCAATTCCTTTTAAGGTAGAACCGATTTTTGCTTTACCTTTAGAAGTTTCTGAAGCAGCATCTAACAATCGGTGTGTTGGTAAAATTAAGTGTGCTTTACGCGACAATAAGATTTTTGCATTAAGATCAAGGTTAAATTTGTCTAAATTCTCTAATTCCTTTTTAAATATTACGGGATCAACAACGACACCATTTCCAACGATATTTAAAGCTTCATCGTGAAAAATACCTGAAGGGATTGTGTGCAATACGTGTTTGTGCCCGTCAAATATTAAAGTGTGTCCTGCGTTAGGCCCTCCTTGAAAGCGAGATATTAAATTGTAATTTTTAGTAAGTACGTCTACAATTTTTCCTTTTCCTTCGTCTCCCCATTGTAAGCCTAGTAATAAATCTACAGCCATGATCTAAATATTAATTTGTTTTATCGTTTGATTTTTTTCTTCCATAAAAATAAAGTGAGTGATCTTCGATTTCTAAATCAAAAAACTCTTCGATTGATTTTTTTATGTTTTGGATTCTAGGGTCACAAAATTCAATAACTTCACCACTCTCTAAAATAACATGATCGTGTTGTTTATTGAAAAAACTCTTTTCATAGTGTGCTTGGTTTTGGCCAAATTGGTGTTTCCTCACCAAACCACTGTCTAGCAACAATTCTATAGTGTTGTATAATGTTGCACGACTTACCCTGTAGTTTTTATTTTTCATACTGATATAGAGCGATTCTATATCAAAATGCTCTTCTAAATCATAAATCTCCTGAAGTATTGCAAACCTCTCAGGTGTTTTTCTGTGTTTGTTCTTTTCCAAAAACTTGGTAAAGACATTTTTTACCGTTTCTTGATTGTTATTTGTTGCTTCCATCAGAGATTTATTTTAATAGCAAAAAATGCAAATTTAACTTTATTTTTCATTTGAGGATGCAAATTACACATTAATTTAAGATGTATTAAATCATTTGTCTATTTAAACCCTTTGTTCATTACGAAAATCAAACTGAATGCTTCAATTTGTTAAAAACGAAATGGTTTGACGCCTCTCTACTTAGTCAGCTCTGATGACTTTGTTGATGCCGTCTATTTTAGAAATATTTTCTATTAGCTTTTTTAATTGTGTCTTGTTTTTAACGTCAATTGTTATTTTTCCTTGAAAAACAGAACCTCTTGTTGTTGAGTTGATATTGTATATGTTCATGTTGTTATTTCCTGAGATAACACGTGTCAGTTCATTCAATATACCTGTTTTGTCTTCTCCACTAATTTTAAGGGTAACCTTAAAGTTTCGTTTTGATGAGTCAATCCATTTTGCTAATAATACACGGTATGCATAATTAGATTGCATACTAATCGCATTGGGGCAGTTTGACTTATGTACTCTGATACCCTCATTGATGGTAATAAATCCAAATACATCGTCTCCTGCAATGGGGTTACAACATTTTGAAAGACTGTATTCCAATGTTTCTTCATCTTTTCCAAAAACGAGTAGATCAAAGTTGTTTGAAAGTTCTTCTTCAGTTTCCTGCTTCTCTTTATTGTTATTTCTTTTGATTTTATTCTTGAAGAAATTGTATATAGAATTACTTCTTTGATTGGCAAAAGTTTTTAGTTGCGAGTTTTCAATAGTTGAAATACCGACTCTGTAAAACAAATCAAAACTAGTTTTTAAATTAAAATAACGTACCAGTTCGTTGACTGTTTTTTCACTGAAATTTATTTTTAATTGTTTCAGTTTCCGTGCCAATAGTACCTTTCCTTCTTCGGCTATTCCTTTTTCTTCATCTTTTAAGGCAGCTCTAATTCTTGCTCGAGCTCGGGCTGTTACAACAAATTCTAACCATCTAACATTTGGTTTTTTATTGGATGAAGTCATTATTTCTACTTGATCACCACTTCCTAATACTGTATCCAATGGGGCCAATTTACCGTTGACAATAGCTCCTCTACAACGTAAGCCTATATCTGTGTGTATGGAAAATGCAAAGTCTAGAGCAGAAGCTCCTTTTGGTAATGTTTTGAGTTCTCCCTTGGGCGTAAAAACAAATATTTCTTCTGAGTATAAGTTGAGTTTGAAGTCTTCTACAAAATCAACAGCATTTACATTTTTATTTTCAAGTGTATCTTTCAAACGATCCAACCAAGTTTCTAAACCCTTTTCGTTTTGATTCCCTTGTTTGTATTTAAAATGTGCAGCATATCCTTTTTCAGCAATTTCATCCATTCTTTCGGAACGAATTTGTACTTCTACCCATTTTCCTTGAGGGCCCATAACTGTGATGTGTAAGGACTCATATCCTGTAGTTTTAGGGTTGGTTATCCAATCTCGCAATCGCAATGGGTTTGGATTGAACTGTTCTGTTACAATAGAATATATTTTCCAAGCATCAAATTTTTCGTTGTGTTCACTTGATTTGTAAATGATTCGTATGGCAAATTTGTCATAGACCTCCTCAAAAGTCACATTTTGAACACTGATTTTTCTTCGTATTGAAAATATTGATTTAGAACGTCCCTTAATTTTATAACTAAAACCTTCTTTAGTAAGCGTTTTTTTTATTTTGTCGGAAAAATTCTTGATGTAGGCCTCTTGTTCTTCTTTGCTTTCCTCCATTTTACTGAGTATATCGTTGTATACTTCAGGTTCGGTGTATTTTAATCCTAAATCTTCTAACTCAGATTTTATAGTGTACAACCCCAATCGATGTGCTAGTGGAGCATAAATGTAGAGTGTTTCAGATGCTATTTTGATTTGCTTGTGTGTCGGCATAGCATCCATCGTTTGCATATTGTGCAATCGATCGGCTACCTTTATCAAGATTACACGAACATCATCGTGTAAGGTCAGTAGCATCTTACGAAAATTCTCTGCTTGTATAGAAGCGTCTTTTTCTTTGTCAAGAATCGAAATCTTTGTCAATCCACTCACGATTTTCGCGATAGTTTCGCCAAAAAGGCGTTCGATATCATCAACGGTATATTCAGTGTCCTCCACAACATCGTGTAGTAAAGCAGCTGCAATAGATTTGGCTCCAAGACCTATTTGATAAGCGACTATTTTTGCTACGGCAATTGGGTGATATATATAAGGTTCTCCGGTTTTTCTACGTTGTTCGCTATGGGCTTCAAGTGCTATTTCAAATGCTTTACGAATCAGTTGCTTATCTTTAACCGAAAGTGTTTGATAGGTTCCTTTTAATAAGTCTTTATACCTATTTGCTATTTCTTTATTTTCTTCTTCTATAGTACTTGTATACGTCATATATCGAAAATACTAATAAATATCAATTCTATTAGCTATTTCCTCAAATTATTTATACGTTGAACCAAAGTAGGATGTGAATAATAAAAAAACACCGTCGCTTTGTGAGGGGTTAAGTTACTCAAACTACTACGGGACAATTTTTTTAATGAACTGATTAAATCTTCCGCATTGCTATTTTCTTTGGCATAGTCGTCGGCTTGATATTCAAATAATCTTGATACGATATGCATCAATATTCCCGTAAGTTCAGATATGGGGCCATATAGTATACTAAATACAATCAGTCCTATGTGAAAACTTGGCGTTTCTATTTCAAGTGCAGAGGCTAACAAATGACTTTGTAAAGCCAATGAAAGTAAATAAAGCGTAAACCCTGTTAGCAGTGTGGATAGTATGAGGTTAATAACCGTATGTTTTTTTTTGTAGTGACCTACTTCATGTGCGAAAACAGCCACGATTTCGTCTTCTGTCAATTTTTCGATCAAAGTGTCGTATAAGACGATTCTTTTTTTGGGACCCAAACCCGTAAAATAAGCATTGGCTTTACTAGATCGCTTGGAACCGTCAATCACATAAATATTTGACAATTGAAAGCCTGTTCTTTTTGAAAGGGATTTTAGTTTTTCCTTCAAGGTTCCTTCTTCTAAAGGTGTTTGTTTATTGAATAAGGGTACTATCCAAGAAGCATAAAAAACATTTAGAACAACAGAAAACAATGTGATACAAATCCATGTATAAACCCAAAAATCAGTTCCCATAATTTGATACAACCATGCAATCAAACTCAACATGCTACCTCCAATGATTACAGCAAGAAGAAGTGATTTGATTAGGTCTATGAAAAATAATTTAGGAGTCATTTTATTAAAATCAAAATTAGCTTCAATAACAAAATTTCTGTAGTAAGAAAACGGTAATTGTAGTAATCCATTTGCCAAAAGTAATCCACCAATAAAGAACACTGTTTGTAAGATTGTGTTTTCGGTAATTGAGCGGACATAAGTATCTGCTAGTGCAAAACCTTCATAGAAAAAAAATAAAAGAACAAGTAATAAAGAAAAAGTACTCGAGAATATTGAAAAATGATAATTGGTACGTTTATAGTCTTGAGATTTTAAATAAGCTTCTTTTTCATACACATCCAAAACACTTTTATCAGGTTCATCGTTGAAGTGTTTTGCATTGTAAAATGCCAAAATACGTTCTTTAACAAAATCAAAACAAATCAGTCCGATAATTAAGGCAAAAAGCATTTCAGAATTCATAATAGATAGGTGATTTTTTAACAATGTGATTATTTAAGCTATTGAAAATTTCTTTGCCTAGACGCCTCAAATATCAAAACAGAAGCAGCTACTGAAACATTCATGGAATCAATTTTTCCACACATTGGAATGATAATTTTTTTGGTTGCATTTTGAAGCCAAATCTCTGAAAGACCAGTGGCTTCCGTTCCCACTACAATAGCCGTAGCCTCCTTAAAGTTTTGCTGTTGGTAAGGTTCTGAATCTTCTTTGAGTGCTGCTGCGTAAGAATTGATATTTTTTAGCTTTAAATAGTCTAGGATTTCTTCCGTACTTCCTGTTGCAATTTGGGTAGTAAACAAACAGCCAACACTACTGCGTATGATGTTTGGATTGTAGATGTCTGTTTTAGGATTGGCAATAAATACGGCATCAATATTAGCAGCATCTGCTGTTCTTAGCAAAGCACCGATGTTTCCAGGTTTTTCAGGAGCCTCAGCAATTAGAATTAAGGGCTTCTTTCTTTTAAAAACAATGTTTCCTAAAACGTGATCTTTTGACTTTACCACTGCTACAATGCCTTCAGTCGTTTCTCTGTAAGCTATTTTTGTATAGATTTCCTTCGTGATTTCAATAATTTGAGTTGTATCAGCAGTTGTATTTAATAGTGTTTTTAGTTCACTTTTACTACAGATATCAGGACAGTAAAAGAATTGTTTGAGGGCATAGTTCCCTTGTAAAGCCAACGATATTTCACGTTGCCCTTCTAACAAAAACAATCCTCTTTTTTTTCTGATTTTTGATTTTTCTTTAAGGAGAACCAACTCTTTTATAAGTGGATTTTGAAGACTGCTAAGTTGCTTGTCCATGTGTTTTTTTTACAAAAATAGTTATTCTGTATTTAATAAAAAGAATGCAAACTAATTTAAATTTTATACTTTATTATGTGGAGTAATTTATCATTAAATTCACCATGGCATTGTAACTTTTGATACCTTCTTTTTGATGATTGACTTTAAGAAATGAGTTGTAACTTTTTTTGAATAGTGGTTCCAAAGGGTTTTTGTATGCATCCCAAAATACACGAGATTCTGTAATGTTCTTAAGAATTCCTTTGTTTAGAAGGTTACGTGTTTTTAAATAGTTTTTTTTGTCGTTTCTGTATATATCAGATAACAAGTATTTGACAGCAGTGAGCTGTCCTGCATACTTAAAATATGGATCATCATGGGCCATACAGGACAAATAACCTATAAAGTTGGCTTCATCTTCTGCGGCATAACCTAGTTGATGTGCCACTTCATGAGCCACTGTAAAAGGATATGTACACATTGGAATCTTCGAATTGACTTGTGCCTCTCCTGTGAATGGGTTTAAATATCCAGCAAATCCCATATAGCTCAAAGGAGTGCTCAGAATTGATTTTTTAACTGATGGTTTTTTATAAACTAAAAAAGAATGTTTTCTTGAGAGGTTTTGGTACCCCTCTATTGCTCTTTTTTGGATTTCTATTCTTGACATATTAGTTTTCACAGCCAAGCTGTCGTTAGCAGTTAAAGTCAGGTGTAATTTATTCAAATCGTTGATTTTACCTACAGTAAAGTTATTTAACTGTGCTATGTTGTATGTTTTTGTTTTAATTGAAAGTGTTTCTGTCAATGGAATTCTATAATAATTTAACCCCCATAAAAGATGGAAGAAAAAATAAAGTAGGGAAATGGAAGCACCTATGGCATATAGATACTTAAGGAGTTCGGAAAATTTATCTCGAATTACAATGTAGAAAAATCTCAACACATAAAAAAGCATTACAATGTAGATAATATCTCCAATACTAAACGGCAACCAACCTTGTAAAAGTCGCAAGGCTTGAGAAAGGTGAGGGTATATGCCTGTTGCATAGTAATTTTCAATAAACTTAGGATAAAATGAAGCGATTTGAACAAGACCTATTTGTATTAAAAGAATCAATGAGAGGTATCTTGCGTATAAAAAATTGTTCATAACTATTTGAATCCATTGAAAAATTAAGAAGATCTAAAATAAGTTATTTTTTTTATTCATCGCAGTATTTTGTTTCTTAATCGGTTGTTACTTGTCTTTTGTGAAAAATCATTTTTTTTACCCTTAAAAAGACCTATTATTAGTACATCATAATACTAGCTTTTGTATGTTTTATTTTCATTTTTAGTTATCAACAGAATGTATTAATTGACAAAATGTCTGTGTATAAATTAAAATTCAAATTTAAATATCTAATTTAGAATATTAATTTATTTTTGTCTTATGGAGCAAACGAAATTTGTAAAGGGGAAAAAACAAGATAAAAACAAAATTATCAATCTTGAAAAGGGGAAATTACCACCTCAGGCATTAGATCTTGAGGAAGCGGTATTAGGAGCTATGATGATTGATAAAAAAGGAATTGATGACGTAATCGATATCCTCCATCCTGATGCTTTTTACAAAGAAGCAAACAAAGAAGTTTATGCAGCAATTTTTACCTTGTTTCAAAATTCAGAGCCTACCGATCTTTTGACAGTTTCCAATCAACTAAGAAAGGAAGGTAAGTTAGAGTTTGTTGGAGGTGATTTTTACTTGATAGGCTTGACACAGAAAGTAGCTTCTTCCGCTCACATAGAATTCCATGCAAGAATTATCATCCAAAAATACATACAACGTCAATTGATTAGCATTTCAAGTGAAATAATTGAGCAATCTTACGATGAAACTACAGATGTATTTGATTTGTTAGATGAAGCAGAATCAAAGTTGTTTGAAGTTACCCAAGGAAACCTTAAAAAGAGTTCAGAAAGCGCAAAAGATCTTGTTCGTCAGGCAGTCAATAAAATTCAAGAAATTGGAAACCAAGAGGGGATGAGTGGTTTGGAAACAGGTTTTACCAAATTAGATGCACTGACCTCAGGATGGCAAGCTTCAGATTTGATTATTATTGCCGCACGTCCAGGTATGGGAAAAACAGCTTTTGTGATTTCAATGGCTAAAAATATGGCCATAGACTTTAAGCATCCAGTTGCCTTATTTTCATTAGAGATGTCATCTGTACAGTTGATCACACGAATGATTTCAAGTGAAACAGGTTTGACCTCAGAAAAGCTAAGAAAGGGTAATTTAGAGGCACACGAATGGGAGCAATTGAACGTAAAGGTCAAAAACTTAACGGATGCTCCAATCTTTATTGACGATACGCCGTCACTGTCTATTTTTGATTTACGTGCCAAAGCCAGACGTTTGGCATCACAACACGGTATTAAAATCATCGTTATTGACTACTTGCAACTGATGACCGCTGGAAGTGCAGCTGGTGGAAACCGTGAACAAGAAATTTCGATGATTTCTCGAAACTTAAAAGCATTGGCCAAAGAATTAAATATACCTGTTATTGCTTTATCTCAATTATCACGTGCGGTAGAAACACGTGGTGGTTCCAAACGACCATTACTTTCAGATTTGCGTGAATCTGGTGCCATTGAGCAAGATGCAGATATTGTATCTTTTATTTTCCGTCCTGAATATTACGGTATTACTGAATGGGATGATGACGATCATTCACCATGTGAAGGACAAGGTGAATTTATTGTAGCCAAACATCGTAATGGAGGTTTGGAAAATATTCGTTTAAAGTTTACAGGACATTTGGCGCGTTTTTCTGATTTAGAAGAAGGTTTTGGAAATGAATTTCAGTCGAAGATGAATGACTTTAATCAAGAAATTTCATCGAATAATTTTCCGTCAGCAAATGATGCTTTTGGTGATATAGAAGATGATGGAATGCCATTTTAAACCTTCATGAAAAAGAATAAATTTCATCAAAATTTCCAATCATAAATAATTTAAAAGTATAATTTTTAAGCCAGTAGACACAAACAATTTTTCAATTGCAATAAAATTTGTAGCTCTGCTTAAATAATGTATTTTTGTTTCCTAAATAAAACGAACAATGGCAACAACGCAAGAATTGAAAGATTTTTCTCAACAAGTAAGAAGGGATATTTTACGAATGGTACACGCAGTAAATTCTGGACATCCAGGTGGTTCATTAGGATGTAATGAATTTTTAACTGTCTTATACCAAGAGGTTATGGAGTATTCTTCTGAGAATTTTGATATGGATGCTAAAAATGAGGATGTATTCTTTTTATCAAATGGTCACATATCTCCTGTTTTTTACAGCGTTTTAGCTAGAAGTGGATATTTTTCAGTAAGTGAACTGGCAACTTTTAGAAAGTTGAACTCTCGTTTGCAAGGGCACCCTACGACTCATGAAGGTTTGGAAGGTGTTCGTATGGCTTCAGGTTCTTTAGGTCAAGGTCTAAGTGTTGCTTTGGGCGCTGCTCAAGCAAAAAAGCTAAATGGTGATGACAAGTTAGTATATACTTTACACGGTGACGGAGAATTGCAAGAGGGGCAAAATTGGGAAGCTATTATGTATGCATCTGCTAAGAAGGTTGACAATATTATCGCAACTGTAGATTTGAACTTCAAACAAATTGATGGTACTACGGACGAAGTACTTCATATGGGAGATTTAAAAGCGAAGTTTGAAGCTTTTGGATGGATTGTATTAGAAGAGAAAAAAGGAAATGATATAGAGGCTATCTTAGCAACAATCAAAAAAGCACAGTCTTTGACAGGTAAAGAAAAACCAGTATGTATTATGTTATATACTGAAATGGGTAATGGTGTTGACTATATGATGCATACGCACGCTTGGCATGGAAAGGCGCCAAACGATGCTCAGTTAGAAGATGCATTAGCACAAAACCCTGAGACTTTAGGAGATTACTAAGCTTAGGATTTATAAAAACAAAAGCGCTTGGTTTTTTTACCAAGCGCTTTTTTTATTGTTAATATTACTGAATATTTCTGAAATGCTAGTATAATATCTATGGAATATTCAAATATTTATGTGTCTGAAGAGAAACTTTCCATTTTGGATTTTGCATCACATAATCCACAATTAATGGAGTCATTTTTTCCTTTTTACTCCATTCAGGTTGAAGGTATAATTTACAATTTTTACCAACTCTTGCCGCTTCTTGTTCTGCAAAACGAAAATCACTTTTATTTTGAATAATCATTTTAAGTTCATCAGCAACTTTGTATGCTTCCTCAGTTGGTAGCTTTGTTTTTTTAGGTGAAAGGCAAAACCAGTCCCAATCTCCAGATAAAGAATAGGCTCCTGAAGTTTCAATATGTGTGTGCATTCCATTTTCTTTCAGTTGCTGTGTGATGTAGTCAAGGGACCACATAAGTGGTTCTCCACCTGTAATGACAACAGTTTTAGCATATTTTTTAGCATTAGCAACAATGTTGTCTGTCAAGGTTGGAGGATGTAGATTTGCATCCCAGCTTTCTTTTACATCACACCAATGACATCCAACATCACAACCACCTATACGGATAAAATAAGCAGCAGTTCCTGTATGACCCCCTTCTCCTTGAATGGTGTAAAATTCTTCCATTAAAGGGAGCATTTTCCCTGAGGCGATCAATGCTTTGTTGTTTTCAGTTTCCATAATCCTAATTTTCAGATTGCAAAGATACTTAAAGGAAGTAGTTTAGAAGTTATTTGTGCAAAATAATTTTTATTGCTTTCTTTTCTGTGGTAAAATTCAGCTAAAAAAAGTAAATTTACCTACTCTTAATATTAACGTTCACTTTATGAAAAAAATTACATTTCCTGTTAGCCTTATACTTATCATTTCTTTTCTTTTTGTTGCTTGTTCTTCTAGCGATCAATTTGAAATAGCAAAGAACAAGGTTGGAAAAATTACTACTGCTACCACAGTTCAGGAAATTGAGACTATTTTTGAAAATGACTCTATTGTAAAACATTTGAGTGAAGGGATTTTAGGCTACAACGGAGCTTATTCCCAAGAAGAAGACAAATACCATATTTACTCAAATGATGGTAGTCATCTACTAACCATAACACCCAAAGAATCTTTAGACTCTTTGTCGACAATAAAGTATGTGGATGTTTATGATGCAAGGTTTACAACTAAAGAAGGAATAGGGTTGAACTCTACTTTTGAAGAAATTAATTTTTTGACACATATTGCTAAAGTAGAGTCTACTTTTACAAAAGTACTGTTGTATATGGACAAACTCAATGCAACCTTTTCTTTGCCAAAAGACGCTGTCGGACTCAAGCCGATGAGCACTGGAACCATACAATTGGATCAAATTCCTAACAAGGTAAAGCCAGTATCCTTTGTTGTTTGGTTTGAATAAGTAGATATAAGTTATTTTATTGACTAACCACACAAGTTGCTATTTGTGTGGTTTTTTTGTGCATTAATTCTAAGAGAAAAATAGATATTCAGTGACGGTTACTGTTTATTGGCATTTTTATAATTTAACCATACGGTGTATTTGTGAATCTGCTGATGGAGTTCTTTAGTACTTTGTGTTTTACTCAAACATAAATTTAATTTTAAATTCCAAGTCCTATAAGTATTTGAGACAATAAACTTTAAGAGGTTTATATAAAAATACAAGTGGAGTATATTTCTATTTAGTGGGGGAAACTATTCTCAAGGAAGTTATTTTATAGTCGTTTTTTATATAACTACAAATCAAATTTAGGTCGTTAATTTTGATTCAAGTTCTGATTGACTTCAATTTACATGTTCTAAAAGTAGTATAATATGTTTCATTTATGATATTGATTTAAAACAATTAATATTACTATTGAATCCATAATTATAAGGATTTAAACTTATGTTTTTTAAGTGGGTTCTTTCGAAATGAAAATAGTATGCGCATACCCAATTTATGTTTGATTTTTTTTAGTGTTTTTGTTTACCAAACCTTTGCACAAGTCATTTATGTAGTTCCTGGAGGAGCTGGAAACAAAACAGGAGTAAGTCCTGAGAATGCCAAATCGTCTATTGAAGATGCATTAAAAGATATTCCAAAAAATGGAGGAGGTGAAATTCAGTTACTATCAGGTGAATATACAGCATATGTATCTACATCTAATAAGGATGGTTTGATTATCAAAGCAGCGGCAGGCCATACACCTATTTTTAATGGCACAGATATAATTACGGACACCTGGTCTGTTCACCAAGGACACATATATAAAACGACGATTTCAGAGGATGTTTGGCAATTGTTTGTGGACAATGAAATGATCAATGCAGCGCGTTGGCCAAATGTATCTTCTTATATAGAAACACCTCAAACAAATGCAGCTTCTCTTGGAGTCAACGCAGCTTATGCTAAAATTGGTGGCCTTTGGGATCAAGACGGAACTTGGGGACACTCTTCAGATCAAAGTACTGAAGGTTCGATGATTGAAGTAAAAAAAGATTTGGATACCCTGAGTTTTAGTTTGGCTAAAACCTACACGATAGATTACAAAGACCTCTCTACGGATTTGGACAATGATACCTTAGCTACCGTACCACCAGCCATAGCTATTTTAAATACAGGAGCTTTTCGTTCTACTGCAGCAGATGTTACAGAACATACTCCTGGAGAGCTCAGTTTTTTATACGATTGGGAACAAACCATTGTTACATTTGAAAAGCCTGGTCATTCTCATTATTACTTGGAAGGAAAACTAGAATTGTTAGACACTGCTGGCGAGTGGTTTTACCAAAGATTTACTGACGATCTAGATCCTACAAATGACAATCAGCCTGGAGGAACTTTATACTTGTGGACCAAAGACAGCACAAATCCTAACAATCATGTCATACGAGGAAAGCGTAGAACCTATGGTCTACATCTTAAAAACTGTAAAAATTCAACCCTAGAAGGCCTTAGCTTTTTCGGAACGACAATGGATTTACACAACAGTATTTCTAATACGATCGAGGGATGTACATTCTCGTACCCTTCCTACTCAAAACGTATGTTACGTGTCATGGGTACAGAGGTTAAAAAAGGTGTCACAATCACAAAACATGCAGAGACTGAGGTGACAAGAATTACGGGAAGTAATTCTTACAATACAAAGTTTTTAAACAATATAGTACAATATGCAGAAGGTGAGGGGCTGGTTACTAGTGGAAATACACATACTTTCAGAAATAATTTATTTCGCCATATTGATTTTGCCTGTGTAAACCTCAAAGGTTTGGCAGTAGGATTGAATTTATCCAATGAAAATAATTTATTTGAACACAACACTTGCTATGTTTTTGGGTCTTCCGTTTGTGTAGCACCTGGAGGAAATAATATCATACGTGCCAATGATTTGTCCAAAAATGGCTTTTTACAGATTGATGGAACTTTGGTTCAATATACAGTTGCACCGACAGTATACAGTAACACGAGTTTTAATTGGTTTCACGATACCGTAAAAACTGGAATGCGTTACGATGGCACTTTGGAACAAGGAAATGTAGAACTAGGTAAGAATACAGCTTATCCAGGAGTTTGGGACCCTACAAAAGACCACACACGTGGGTTGTCGTATGGAAATACGTCTTGGAATTGCTTGTCAGGTTTGTTTATCAAAGGAGATTGGCATGTAGTAGCGAACAATACAATTTTCCAAGCAACCAATTTTAAGGGAGAAATAGACTTGATTGGTTCGGTAGATACTTCTACAGATGCCGATGCAGAACGTGTTGGATTGATTTTTATGAATCCTACAAAAACTACAGGAAACAAAGCAGGAACTGGAGCCAATAAATACAGTATTTGTAGAAACAATTTGGTCCGTAAATTATCAGGTTTTAGAGGTAGTTTAGGTCCTGACAAATATCCATTACCTGATTATTTTGACGCTTCTGGAGCTCCAAGAGTTTCTAATAATTGGAATGGTTTTTACGATTTAGCTGCTTTAAATCCTGGTATTACTGATTCTAGAGATTATACTTTTGATATCAAAAACATGTTGCAAGACACTGATAACTTTGACTTTAGACCCTTGAAAAATGGTGCGTTTCACGACAAAGGGTCTGATGCATTGGAAATGGATTACACTCCTTGGGAGACCACTAGTCCTTTGTTGGCAAATCTATCTTCTCAAAGTGAATTGAATTTTAACACTTCAGATTTAAACGCTTTGATTGCAATTGATCCTACCAATGTTTCTCATATAAATCCTGATGTAGATGTTGTAAATCTAGCCTATGAAGGAAATAGTTTTGATATTGGAGCTTATGAATATTTAGAAAACGAATTTGGTAGTTATAACATTCCAGGTAGAAGGGAGAAGACTCCTTCATTTCCTATACCAGCAAACGGTAGTGTATCAAATGCAGACAAATTGATGTTGGCTTGGAAACACGCTTATGCAAACGCAGTAGCTCCCATTGATTTTTACGATATCTATCTATGTGAAGGGGAGGATTGTAACCCTGTAAAAGTCAAAACAACACAAAATAAATACCACAATGCTTACCTACCTGTAAATTCAATACAAGCGAATAAGGTACGATGGAAAGTGGTTCCAAATGGGGACCTTAGTAAATCAAGCCCTATATGGGAATTTAGCTTAAATGCTACGCTTTCTAATGATGATTTGCTTGAAGAATCGATTTTGATTGCTTATCCAAGTCCTGCGAATGATATACTTTACCTTCAAAATGCGACCTTATTAGAAGGAACAACTTACGAGATATATTCTATTCTTGGGGAAAAAGTACTTAAAGGAACGTATACTAAAAATGGGATTCAAGTTGAAGGTTTGAATGCTGGAGTGTACCTGCTCAAATTTTCAAAGAATCAAGCTACGATACCATTTGTGAAAAGGTAAAGAGTTACCAACGATAAATAAAAAAAGCTTTTACAGAGAATGTAAAAGCTTTTTTTTATTAAGCTAATAACACTATTTCTTAACTACAGTTGTAGTTGGCGTGTATATACTTGAAGTTAAAAACGCTAAAAGTCCGTCAACAAATGTGTGACTTGTTGTAACCTCATAGTTTTTGGCACCAGCAGCCATTTCTTTACTGTCAGACACACCAACAGGAGCTAGTCTTCCAATTAGATAGTGATTTTTAGCTTTTACTTCTCCAATACCAAGTAAACCTTCACCTACTATACGTGTGTAAGTATAACAAGATGTCATCAATGTTCCAACCAATAAAGCTCCGGCTAAAATTTTTCATGTTTTGTTATTTAAGTAGTTCCTACTCTAAAGACTTTTCGGATACCGACTCGTTTGAATGGTTTCTGGACTCTATTTTTATGTGTTATTTAAATAATACAAGTTAATATCAGTGATTTTCATTTATTTTAAGGGTAGATTTTTTAGAATCTTTTTTTACTAGGAATCAAATTTTGAGTAAAATTATTCCAATACTCTCATCTCAATAAACACATCCTGTAAGGGCCATTCTTTAGGGTCTGTAGGTAGTTCAGCGATTTTATCGATGACTGATAGCCCTTTTGTGATTTCTCCAAATACGGTGTGCTCAAAATCCAAATGTGCTTGACTTCTTCGTGCTTGAATAAAGTAAAATTGAAATGGTGATGATTTTTTTTCTGGATTGTCTACCCATTCTCTGGCAGCAGCCAAAGCACCCCTTTTGTGTTTGCGGTTTTTTCTGAATTCGGAAGGTAATAAATAGTTGTTGAGTTGTCTTCTAAATTCAGCTGTTGCTTCTTCGTCAGAATTTCCTCCTTGTATGATGAAGTCTGGTACAATTCTATAAAAACAAGTAGTGTCAAAGTATTTGTGTTTTACTAAATAGATAAAACTCGCTCTGTGTAGTGGTGTATTCTCGTAGAGTTTGATGTAGATGTCTCCCAAACGAGTCGATAGTTTTACTTTTGTTTCTGGATGATTTTTACCGTATTCTGTAAAAAAAGCAATTGCATTTTCAGAGTTTATTGTATCGTGAATATAACGATACTTCTCTTTTTTCTTTTTAGGTACTGTAACACTATTTTTAGTAGGAGTACTTTTTGTAACGCTTTTTATTTTCTTTGTTTTTGTACAGGCGATGATAGAGATAGCAAGCGCACATAGATACAATTTTTTTTTCAGTACAAGTTTTAAATGCATTGCAATGAGCTTAAATTGTTCCGTTGTAAAGACTTTTTATGATACCATCAGACAAACCAATTTTAGGAACGTATATCTTCTTGGCTCTTGACCATTTCATTGCAGATAGGTATATTTTTGTTGCAGGGATAATCACATCCGCACGGTCAGGATTCAATCCTAACTCAGAGATTCTCTCCTCATAACTCATCTTTTTTAGAAAGTGATAATTGGCTTTCATATAAATATAAGTCAATGGTTTGTCAACAGACTGACCTGACATTTTAAATATTTTATTGATATTCCCTCCAGAACCAATGAGGACAACTTTCTTGAGATTTTCTGTATGCATTTCAATCCAATCTTTTATATCCGCCCATGTTTGCTTGTTGTCAATTTCCTTGTTTAACAAACGCACAGTTCCTAGTTTGAATGATTTAGAAGCGATGACTTTCTTTTTACTAAACACTGTAAATTCAGTACTACCTCCACCAACATCTACATACAAATACGATTTGTGACCTTCAATCAATTGTGATAAGTCGGTAGAAGCAATAATTTGTGCTTCTTTTTTTCCATCTATGATTTCTATGTCTATTGCTGCTTCTTTTTTAATATTTTCAATTAAGTCCTTCCCATTGGAAGCATTTCGCATAGCTGAGGTTGCACAAGCTTTGTATTTTTCTACTTTGTGAACGTTCATCAATAATCGGAATGCTTTCATTGCTTCAAGCATTCTTTGGGTATTGGTTTTAGAAATAGTTCCAGTATTAAAAGTATCAGCACCCAAACGAATGGGAACACGAATTAGAGAAGATTTTTTGAATTTTGGCTTTTCGTCAGGAATCAATACAATATTAGCTATCAACAATCTTACAGCATTGGATCCTATATCTATCGCAGCATATTTCTTAATTTCTAACAAATGTCTATTTTTTTAAGTTTTTAATTTTTTTAGGAGATTCATTAAGTATGGTTTTGCCCTTCTTTATACTTTTCCAATGATTGTTTTCAAATTGGATACCAATAACACCACATGTTGGAACATGAAGAATTTCTTTGCTACCGTATTTGTTTACAAAATCATTTATCCCGTGATCGTGACTGAATATTATAGCAGAATTGAAACCATCATCCAATGCTTTGATCGTTTTTACTAAATAGCCATCACTAAATGAATAGAGTGATTTTTTAATCAGTAAGTTAGATAAAGGATATTCAAAATTATTACTAAAAATAACGGCTGTTGATAATGCTCTTGCAGCACTACTTGTTATGAAAACATCAGGTTTTTTAATGAGTGTGTTGAGGTACTCAGAAACCAAATAAGAATCGTTTATACCTCTTTTTTTTAAAGGTCTATCAACGTCTGCTATACCTTCGTATTCCCAAGAGGATTTTGCGTGTCTGACAATGTATACTGTTTTCATAAATTGTAAAAACTACTTTAAATATATGACAATATCTTTAAAATATTGATTTTGGATTTGTTCGTTAATTTAAAATTTAAGGTGCAAGTCTTTCTATTTTCCATGAACAATCCTTTTTCAAACTAAAACGAATTCGATCATGCATTCTGTTGGGCCTGCCTTGCCAAAATTCTATACTCAGCGGTTTGACGACAAAACCACCCCAATGTTTTGGTCTAGGTATGTCTTTACTTCCAAACGATGCCTCGTATTGTTTTAAATTGTCTATCAATTTGTCTTTTGATGGAACTACAGTGCTCTGTGGTGAAGCCCAAGCTCCTAACTGACTTCCTTTTGGTCTAGATGCGAAATATGTATCTGAAACTTCACCACTTACTTTCTCTGCTATACCTTTGATGATAACCTGTTGTTCCATTTCAGGCCAGAAAAATGATAAGCATACCTGAGGATTGTTGGCTATAGCTTTGCCTTTTTCACTGTCATAATTAGTGTAAAACACAAATCCTTCTTTGGTGAGCTGTTTGAGAAGTACAATACGTGTTTTTGGAAAGCCGTCTTTTCCAACAGTAGCAACAGACATAGCGTTTGCTTCCTCAACAGTCTTAGATGCTTCAACAGCATCAAACCATTTTTGAAATAATTTCAAAGGATTTTCTGGAACTTCAGAAACTCGAAGTTCTTGTTTTGTGTAAGATTTTCTATAGTCACTTAAGTCTTTTTCCATGTTTCAAAAATAAGATTATTTTGACTTTTATTCTAAAATTAATTAAATAATGAGTAATTTTTTATCTCTGTTTCTTAAGTATATACATCCCAAAATACGTAAAAAGACCATTTACTAAGAGTAATTCATAGCCAAATTGATAACCACTAAAAATTTGTATTGAAAAAAGATCAATAAAATATGTAAACACGACTGATGCAATGGATATAATTGGTAAGTAGCTGTCTTTGATTTGATTTTTTGTAAAGATTCCAAAAGCAAACATGCCCAACAAAGGACCATATGTGTATCCCGTGATTTTCAAAAGGCTACTAATTACGTTTCCTTCCAATGTATATCTCAAAAGAATGATAACAACAACAAGAAGCACAGAAACTCCAATGTGAACTTGCTTACGAATTTTCTTTTGTTGGTTTTTGGGTTTGTTTTCCAAGTGAAGGAAATCAAAACAAAATGATGTGGTTAGTGAAGTCAGCGCACTATCAGCACTCGAATAAGCAGCTGCTATAAGTCCCAATATAAAAAATATCGCAAGTGTCATTCCAAGATTTGCATTGAGGGCTATTTCAGGAAATAGTAAATCTGTTTTAGGAGATCCATCAACCATAGGTATTTTGATTCCTTTTTGTTCAGCATACATAAATAGCAAAGCTCCCAAAGAAAGAAAAATAAAATTGACAAGAATAAGTGTAAAACCAAGGCTAATGATGTTCCATCTTGCTTCTTTACTGTTTTTACAAGTCAAGTTTTTTTGCATCATGTCTTGATCTAAACCGGTCATAGCAATAGCAATAAACATACCGCCTAACAATGACTTGAGCCAGTGTTTTTTATCATTGATGTCCTCCGTAAAAATCATTTTACTGTATTTTGTAAAATCTTTTGAGGTATAGATGTCTATTAGGTTTCCGTCGAATTCAGAGGCCAAAACAACGATAGCTACGACAACAGCTATAAGCATAAACAATGTTTGTAAAGTGTCCGTCCAAACAATGGTTTTGATGCCTCCTTTAAAAGTGTACAGCCATATCAAAAGTATAGAGAAAATAACTGTAACTTCATACGGTATTCCCAATGCATCAAATATAAAATATTGGAATACAGATGCAGCTAAATATAAGCGAAATGAGGCTCCAAGTACTCTAGAAAGAAAAAAGAAAAAAGCTCCTGTTTTATGACTCACAACTCCAAAACGATTGTTCAGGTATTCATAAATTGAAGTAATGTTACTTTTGTAATACAAAGGGAGTAAAACATAACCGATGGTGAAATATCCGAAAAGAAAACCAACGACTATTTGCATATAACTAAATTGACTTCCCTGTACCCATCCGGGAACAGATATAAAGGTCACTCCAGAGAGCGAAGCACCAATCATACCAAAAGCAACAACATACCAAGGTGAATTTTTACCCGCTTTAAAAAAATTACTATTGCTGTCGTTTTTTCCAGTCCAAAAAGAAATTCCAATCAGCAGACAAAAATAGAGTGTAATGATGGTTAAAAGAACAAAAGGTTCCATAAAAAATATATTGGTTTTTTAAATTCTGTCGCTAATATAATTACAATTTACAAACGAGAACTAATTATATGTAATATGCTTTAAAATTATAAAGAAACTACTCTTAAATTAGTACATTTGTCTCATGAATTTTTCTTCGAAATTATTAGAAAATGCGGTCAATGAAGTGTCCCAATTGCCAGGAATAGGAAAAAGAACTGCTCTACGCTTGGTACTTCATCTATTAAAACAATCTAGAAGTCACACAAAACATCTAACATCTGCATTGGATACATTGGTAGATGAGATAAAATACTGTAAAAGTTGTCATAATATATCTGATGTTGTCTTGTGTGAAATTTGTTCTGATGTAAATCGTAATCAAGAGTTAGTATGTGTTGTTGAAGATATTCGTGATGTGATGGCCATTGAAAACACAGTTCAGTACAAAGGTTTGTATCATGTTCTTGGAGGTAAAATTTCTCCAATGGAAGGCATAGGTCCTCATAATTTGACCATCGATAGTTTGGTAGATAAAGTAAAATCTGGAAAAGTAAAGGAGTTGATTCTAGCTTTGAGTTCTACAATGGAAGGAGATACAACCAATTTTTATATCTACAGACAACTCAAAGGAACTGATATTACAATATCTACAATTGCAAGAGGAATTTCGGTCGGAGATGAATTGCAGTATGCAGACGAGATTACTTTAGGTAGAAGTATTGCTAATAGAGTCCCCTTTGGAGAATCTTTAGAAAATTAGGATAGTTTTTTGTAATTGTTTTTTACCAACTTTTTTTTGTTTCTTTACGGACCCTTAATAACACAAACTTATATTTTCTGTTTAAACAATCTTAACCACTCAAATGAAGCTTTCTGTCGTAATTGTCAACTACAATGTCCAATATTTCTTGGATGTATGCTTACGGAGTGTGTTTAAAGCATGTAAGAATATTGCATCAGAGGTGATTGTTGTAGACAACAATTCATCTGATAATAGCTGTAAATATGTTCAGACCCATTTTCCAGAAGTTGTTTTGATTTCAAATAAGGAAAATGTAGGGTTTTCAAAAGCTAATAATCTTGGTGTTGAAAAAGCTAAAGGGGAATATGTTTTGATTTTGAATCCTGACACTATCGTTGGTGAATATACTTTTGAAGAGATTTTAGAAGTGGCAGAAACGCAATCAAATCTAGGAGCTTTGGGAGTGCAACTTGTGGATGGTACCGGGGCTTATTTACCTGAAAGTAAAAGAGGAATCCCTTCTTTACAATCTACCTTGTACAAAATGTTTGGTGTCAATACTTCAAAAAACACGTACTACGCCAATCATTTGTCGAAAACAGATTCTGGAACCATTGACGTACTTGTAGGAGCGTTTATGTTGTTAAAAACAGATGTTTACAAACAAGTAGGCGGTTTTGATGAAGATTATTTTATGTATGGGGAAGACATAGATCTGAGTTATAAATTGTTAAAAGCAGGTTACCAAAATTATTACTTAGGTTCAAGTAAAATCATTCATTTTAAAGGGGAATCCACAAGAAAAGATGTACGTTATCTCAAGCATTTTCACGGAGCTATGGAAATATTTTACAAAAAACATTTCCCCAAAAGTTTTTTGATGAATGTTTTGATGAAAATAGGAATTAAACTATGGTTTTTAGCTAAATATTTAAAGCTTTCAGACGCCCCAATCATCATAAAGAATAGAGAAAACATCTTATATGTTGGTGCAAAAAAA
>JBMZVD010000003.1:0-55837 GCA_049625305.1 Flavicella sp. | reverse complement strand
CTTTAAGTGCATTTATTTTTTCTTTTGAAGCTATGAATTGATCACCACTTAAAATGATGCCTGTGTGAACCTTGCTATCTTGTATGTTAAATTCTTTTATGTGACTGGGTTTTACATATTTTTCAATATCATTTGTAAAGTCACTAACAGCTTTTTGTAAATTTTTGTTTTTTTGAGTTGCAAAAAACGATTTCCCCAACAATGGTATTTCAAAACGATTAAAAAGCGGTCTTGTATCCATATCATGCTGTAACAACTCTGTACCGATAATAATATCACCAATATTGACTGATTTGTCAATACCTCCTGCTACTCCCGTGAAAATAATTTCGTCAACAGGAAAATCATTGATCATTTGAGTTGTGGTAGCAGCAGCTGCTACTTTTCCAATGCGAGAATATACCAAGGTCAGGGTGTGGTTTTTAAAACGTCCCATGTAATAGGTTCGCATTCCCTTTTCAATTGTTTTGGTTTTTTTAAGTGCAGCAACAAGTGAAAAGACTTCCTCTTGTAACGCACTGATAATACCTATGTGCATGGATTTTTGGAGTTAGATGGCGACGGTCTCTTTATGATATGTTTTCCTTTTTTTCTTCAATTAAATTCCCATCTTTCATTCTCAAGGTTCTATCCGACATGGCCGCAAGTTTATTGTTGTGTGTAATGATAACAAAAGTTTGTCCCAATTCGTCACGTAATTTTAGAAACAAATGATGAAGGTTTTCCGCAGATTTAGAATCTAAATTACCACTAGGTTCATCGGCAAAAATTACTGCAGGATCATTAATAAGTGCTCTTGCAACGGCAACTCTCTGTTGTTCTCCACCTGACATTTCATTCGGTTTGTGGTGTAATCGCTGGCTGAGTCCCAAAAAATCTAAAAGCTTCTTAGCCTTGTCTTCACTTTCTTTTTTGTTTTTTTTGGCAATAAATGCTGGAATGCAAACATTTTCAATAGCTGTAAATTCAGGTAATAGTTGATGAAATTGAAAAATAAAGCCAATGTTTTCATTCCTAAACTTAGATAAAGTACTGTCTGATATTTTTTCAAGCTGTGTTCCGTTAATCTTTAGTGTATAATTTTTACTTGGCTTGTCTAATGTGCCTAAAATCTGTAATAAAGTGGTTTTCCCAGATCCTGAAGGACCGATAATTGAGATGACTTCCCCATTATTTATTTGTAAATCTACACCTTTAAGAACTTCAAGTTCTCCATAAAATTTGTGTATGTTTTGAGCTTTTATCATTTTGTTTACTTGAGGTTCAAATTTAGAAAAAAATAATGCAATTAAATGGTCGAATGTGTGCTTTCTCATCAATAATCTGCAATTAGTTTCTAAGAAATCATAAAAAGCTCTTTTTTTTTTCAAAAAAGGCACTATTGTCAAATGGATTGCTATTTTTGTGTAGATTTTTTATTTTTTAAAAAGAACTTATACATGAACTTACACGAATATCAAGGAAAAGAAATTTTAAATAGTTTTGGTGTTAGAATCCAACGAGGAATTGTTGCACAAACTCCAGAAGAGGCTGTTACTGCAGCAAAAGAATTGACAGCTCAAACAGGTACGAGTTGGTACGTTGTGAAAGCACAAGTTCATGCAGGTGGACGTGGTAAAGGTGGAGGTGTTAAGTTGGCTAAAAATTTAGACGAAGTAAAGTCGATAGCTGACGACATACTAGGAATGATGTTAGTAACTCCACAAACTTCTGCTGAAGGAAAATTGGTTAACCAAGTTTTGATTGCTGAAGATGTATATTATCCTGGAGATAGTGAGCCAGAAGAATTTTATATTTCAGTTTTACTAAACAGAGCTACAGGTAGAAACATGGTGATGTATTCCACTGAAGGAGGAATGGATATTGAAACAGTTGCCGAAGAAACACCTCATTTAATTTTTACTGAAGAAATTGATCCTGCATTAGGGTTGCTGCCTTTCCAAGCACGTAAAATTGCTTTTAACCTTGGTTTGAAAGGAAATGCTTTGAAAGAAATGATCAAGTTTGTTACTGCTTTGGTGACTGCATATGATAAATCAGATTCTTCAATGTTTGAAATCAACCCAGTGTTGAAAACTTCAGATGATAAAATTCTAGCGGTAGATGCCAAAGTTACTTTGGATGAAAATGCATTGTATAGACATAAGGACTACGTAGAAATGCGTGACATCCGTGAGGAAAATCCAATCGAGGTAGAGGCAAAAGCTGCAGGATTGAATTATGTAGATTTGGATGGAAACGTTGGATGTATGGTAAACGGAGCTGGTTTGGCAATGGGAACTATGGATTTGATCAAGCAAGCGGGAGGTGATCCAGCAAACTTTTTGGATGTAGGTGGTACTGCTGATGCAAAACGTGTTGAAACAGCTTTTAGAATCATCTTAAAAGACCCTAACGTGAAGGCTATCTTGGTAAATATCTTTGGGGGTATTGTTCGTTGTGATAGAGTAGCACAAGGAGTTGTTGATGCTTACACTAATATGGGAGATGCAATTAACGTTCCAATCATTGTGCGATTGCAAGGAACCAATGCTAAAGAAGCGAAAGAATTAATAGACAATAGTGGTATGGAAATTATTTCAGCAACTGAATTCCAGGAAGCTGCAGATAAGGTTCAGGAAGTATTGAGCTAATTAATTTATATATTTTTTAATAAAGCCGTTTTTCATATTGAATAGCGGCTTTTTTTGTGGATCAATTTGCGGAAGAACTTTTGCTTTGTAAAAGGCCATGTATCATTGCGTATTGCAACAGTATGATGGTTTTTGCATCTTTGATCTTTCCGTTTTGAAGCAGTTTTATAGCATAGGTAAACGGCATTTCTAATACCTCGATGTCTTCTTGTTCTTCAGTCAATCCACCTCCTCTGTGAATTTTCATCGCATCAGTATATTCAGCTGTAAAATAATGAATCTGTTCAGTCACTGCACCTGGTGTCATGTAGGCTTCTAGTATTTTATTCACTTTTTTCACACGAATACCTGTTTCCTCTTCAATCTCTTTTTTGATACATGTTTCAGGATCGTCATTGTCAAGTAGTCCTGCACATGCTTCAATTAAAAAACCGGTATCGTTTCCATTGAGATAGCTAGGCAATCTAAATTGACGAATCAATACGATGTTTTGAGTTTTCTTATTGAACATAAATACAGCAGCTCCATTGCCTCTGTCATAGGATTCTCGTATCTGAGTCTCCCAAGTACCGTCACTTCGTAAATAGTCAAAACTAATTTTGTTTAGGTGATACCAATTGTCAGAAAGCACCTCCACTTCATTGATTTTAACACGTACTTTATTATCCATTTTTTTTCTTGTTGAAAGCAATTATTTTTTTAGTGTATTTTGTCTCAGTTTCATGACAGTCTTGAAAGATACCACACGAAATTCCTGGCTTGGCAAGTAGTTTGCTTGATTTTTTTTGCATCATTTTTTCTATGTCTGGTGTCAAATACTTCATAAGCGACGAATTTGAAGTAAATTTACATAAAAATTCCACAATTTTTTTCTTTTTGAAATTGACTGACTATTAGAGGGAATTGATGAATTTCACTTTATATTTGTCAAATAAAATATGATGTATGAAAATTGCTTTGTTTTCCGATATCCATGCAAATTTACCTGCATGGGAATCTTTTGTTAAGGATATAGAAAAGGTTCAGCCTGACAGCATTTATTGTTTGGGGGATTTGGTTGGTTACAATATTTGGCCCAATGAAGTAGTAAATGCCATCCGAAATATGCGAATCCCAACCATTGCTGGAAATCATGACGCTGTTATTGGCATTCCTACAGATAAAGCATCAGGCAACTATACAAATAAGGCAATAGGAACTTCTGAAAAAGAATATCTTCAATCACTACCAGCACACTTAAAGTTAGATTTTCAATTTGAAAAAGGCCCCTTGTCTATTTTGCTTGTACATGGTAGTCCAAGAAGGAATAATGAATATTTGAGAGAAGATACTGAAGATGACTACCTACTTTCCTTGATGGAGGATGCTGCCATAGATATTTTATGCTTTGGACACACACATCAGCAGTTTCACAAAGTTTTAAAGGGTAAAGATGGCCGTTACAAGCACTTTATCAATTTGGGATCTTTAGGGAAGCCAAAGGATGGTGATCCAAGAGGGTGTTATGCCTTGTTGAATTTAGATGCAAACACTAATACATTGGAAAAGGATAGCCTTTCTGTTCATTTCAAAAGGGTATCCTATGATGTTGAAAGAGCAGCAAATGCAATTGAGTCATGTGAATTACCGAATGCTTTTGCAAATGCATTGCGCAAGGCTAGATAAAATTGTTGTACATAGTAGTTAGATTTAGATGATAAATTTTGAATTAATTTAGCAAATACAATATTTGAGAACACCTCTAGGACATACTGCTTTTACATATTGTGTATTTGATTGCATTCGCTCTGTTGGTCTTGAAGATTGGAGAAATGCTACGAGTAACTCAAGTTTGTATTTGTCTTATAATTATTTATGTGGGTATCAGGATGGCATGAGCAATACAACTGATTTTAGGTATGTATTGATTTATGATGTTAGAGGTAATGCAGTTGTAGCTTTTGTTTTTCAAAGGTTGCGTTTTTCATTACGAGAACTTTTACAACAAAGAATTACCTCCAAAGCACTTATTTTTATTTCCTCATTAATAGCGTCAGAAAAAGAAATTTCTATCTTGATGTGTGGTAATTTATTTGTTTCTGGGGAAACTGGTTATGCACATCACACCTCAGTGACCAAAAAGGATGCACTTTTTTTGATAGGAGAATTGATTAAAAGCCCAAGACGTCTATCAATTTTCAATACATCATTTTCATTTATTGTTTTTAAAGAGTTTTGGCCTTCATCTTCGGATGTTTTTTCAGTTCTTCGAAATTTCAACTATCAAAAATTTGCGATAGATAACAATATGCTGTTGGCTATTCATTCCGAATGGAATCGTTTTGAAGATTATCTGAATTCTATGAAGACTAAATACAGAACTCGTGCTAAAAACGTTCTAAAAAAATCTTCAGAGATTAAAAGTTTAAATTTGAATAGTGAACAAATTCAAAAATTTTTGCCAACGATAAAAGTTCTGTATGAAAACGTTATTGAGAAGTCAGATTACAGTCTTGGAACACTTTCGGTAGATACATTTGTAAAATTCAAAAGAGAATTGAAAGAGAAGTTTGTGTTTTCAGGCTACTTTCTTGAAAATACATTGGTGGGATTCAGTACTGCATTTGTAGATCAACAATTTGTAGATGCCAACTTCATTGGAGTAGATTATAATTTTGTGAAATCTCATAAGCTTTACCAACGAATTCTTTATGATTTTGTTAGCTTTTCAATTGATAATCAAACAAAAGTATTGCGTTTGGGAAGAACAGCAGAAACCATCAAGAGTGGGGTAGGAGCTTCGCCAATTTCTATGTACTTGTTTGCCAAGCACAGCGGTTGTTTGAAGTATTACTTATTGCGAATTGTTTTGAAATATGTCAAACCCGAAAACCCTCAAATAAGAAAACCCTTTAAAAAGAAATAATGGATTCATTGACTCAAATAGTATTAGGAGCTGCTGTTGGCGAGGCAGTATTGGGACGAAAAGTAGGTAACAAAGCCATTTTATGGGGAGCTATTGCTGGAACGATACCTGATTTGGATGTTGTTTTTTCTTTATTTTATGACAAAGTGACCGCCAATGAATTGCACCGTGGTTTTTCACACTCTATTGTTTTTTGTGTGATGCTTGCTCCTATTTTAGGAGGACTTGTCTTTAGATGGTACAAAAAGAAGCAGGCTTCGTTCAAAGGATGGACTTTATTATTCTTTTTCTCACTTGTGACACATCCTCTACTAGATGCACATACAACTTGGGGAACACAGCTATTTTGGCCCCTGCCAGTTAAGCTTTCGTATAGAAATATCTTTGTAATTGATCCATTGTATACCCTTCCCTTTTTGTTTTTTTTGATAGCAGCTATGCTTTCTAAGCAAGGAAGTTTGAAACGAAAACGTCTGAATTTATGGGGGTTGTATGTAAGTAGCTTTTACATGTCAATTACCCTTTTAGCAAAGGCATACACCTATACTATTTTTAAATACAGCCTTGAAAAACAGCACACAGCGTACACAGAAATCCAAACCAAACCAACTCCTTTGAACACTGTTTTATGGACTGCTAATGTTGCAACGGAAAATTCCTATCTTATTGGCTATTACTCTTTTTTCGACAGTTCCAAGGATGTTGTTTTTACTGAATATCCAAAAAACATCCATTTATTAGGTGCATGGAAAAATGCTGCAGTAGTGCAACGTTTAAAACGTATGTCTCAAGGTTGGTACACCATTAGCAAGAGAGATGGAATTCTTTATTTTAATGATTTACGATTCGGATTGATGGGGGTATCTCACTCAGAGGATCGCTTTGTCTTTTCATACGAACTATATGAAGAATCTGGAGAGCTTAAGGCAAGAGAATATATAAAAAAACGAGAGGATGTAAAGCCGCTATTGCGTAATTTATGGCAGCGTATTTTAGGAGTGTAAATTTTAAAATATATCTGGGATCTCATAATTTAAGTTGTAAAGGTGTTATTCTTGTAATTGATTTCAATGTTCTGACAACGGTGCCAATATTTAGATTTTTCCAAAGACATTATTTGTAGAATATTAAATTATTTTTTTATTGGGCTTGGCACAAAAAAAAGCCGTCAATAGACGGCTTTTTTCAGGATTATATAATTATTTCTTTTTGTTTTTGGCTTTTTGCTGAGCTGCTTGTTGCGCTTGGGCTTGTTTCATAGCTTCATCCATACGCTCCCTAAACTTACTCTTTTTCTTTTCAGGACGTTTTTTGTTTTCTTCTATTTGTGCCAAAATCTTCTTTTCATCGATGATGAAGTTCTTGATTACGAACATAATTGTCAATGTCAATAAATTTGATACAAAATAGTATAAACTCAAACCTGCACCATAACTGTTAAAGAAAACCAACATCATCAATGGAGAAAAATACATCATCATCTTCATCATCTTTTGCATGTCAGGCATTCCCTCTTGAGCAGGAGGTTGCATGTTCATTTGCTGGCTTTGACTCATACGCATATAAAAGAAGATAGCGATAGATGCTAAAATTGGGAACAAACTAATATGATCACCATACAATGGTATGTTAAATGGTAATTTGTAAACAGAGTCGTAAGAAGACAAGTCATCTGCCCATAAGAATCCTTTTTGTCTCAAATCCAACGCACTCGGGAAAAAACGGAACAATGCAAAGAATACAGGCATTTGCAATAAGGCAGGGATACAACCTGCTAACATACTAACACCAGCTTTTCTTTGAAGTGCCATTGTTTCTTGTTGGCGCTTCATGGCATTTTCTTTTCCTGGGAATTTTTCATTGATTTCATTCATCTCAGGTCGTAATACTTTCATTTTTGCACTCGATAGATAGGATTTGTATACCAAAGGAGACATAAACAAACGTACTACTATGGTCATCAATATAATGATCAAACCATAGTTACCGATAAAGGATCCAAGCAATGCAAATAATGGAATAAACGCATGTTTGTTTATCCATCCAAAAATACCCCATCCAAGATCTATAATACTTTCATACTCTTCATTGTAGCTTGTTAATAATTCGTAATCATTCGGCCCTACAAATAAATCAAAATTGTAGTTTAACTCTCCATTAGTCAATGCCAATGGCGCATTTACGTTAAAATGTTTTGTGAATAACGAATCAGTAGCTTCATCTTCAAACAAAGTTTCAGAAGTTAATTTTGCTGATTTAAAGGGGGAAGTAGTACTTAATATAGTTGAAAAGAATTGTTGTTTGAAAGCAAACCAATTTACGTTTTCTTCATTTTCATAATCATCACCAGATATAGAAAGATCGTCTAATTTACCATCCTCTTTTTCGTAAAACATAGCAGTTCTCTGATTTTCGTACTTGATACTTTTTTCGTGGCGGTGAGCTGTCAAGTCAAAATCCAAAGTAATATTGCTAGAACTGTTTATTATAGAATTTAAGCCAACAGACTGAACAGAAAACCCGATATTATATTCGTTAGGTCTCAGTTCATAACGGTATTCTAAATATGAATTTTCAGAAGCTTTCAATTTCAACGAAAGGATTGAGTTTTCTCCATTTTTAGTTAAAGTTGGTTGAAAAACCAATTCTTTTGTGTTGAAAATTCGGCTTGTTGTTGTTCCAAAATTGATATTAAAAGAGGCATTGGCATCTTGTATCAAGTACAAAGGTAACGTATCGTAAGTTGTAAAGTTTTTTAGTAATACTTCTTTTAACTGTGCTCCTTTGTTTGCAAAAGTTAACTTCAACACTTCATTCTCGAGTACGGTACTTCCTAAAGCATCAATTTCTAGCAATGCAGAATAAGAGAAATCGCCTAACTTCTCTTGTGCTTTAGCCATGAGTAGTGAGTCAGAGACTATAGCAGTACTTGCTTTTTTTTCTTCGATTTCAGGGCTACTGGTTTGAACTTCACTTGTTGTTTGTTCCGTTCCGACTTCAACTGGTTTGTTGGTGTACAAATACCAAAGCATGATGGCTCCAATCAATAAAAAACCAACAATTGAATTTGTATCTAATTTTTTTTCTTCCATTAGTAAATTGAATCTTATTTTTTAATTATTTTTTTAAGTTGAATTTTAAAGCAGCGTCGACAAAATCAACAAACAAAGGGTGTGGATTTTGAACGGTACTTTTATATTCGGGGTGGAATTGTACAGCTACAAACCAAGGATGTTCAGCCACTTCGACAATTTCCACCAAACCAGTTTTAGGGTTTGTTCCTGTGATTTTTAACCCTGCATCTGTCATTCTTTTTCTGTAAGCATCATTAAATTCATAACGATGTCTGTGTCTTTCACCTATCAATTCGGTACCATACGCAACGAAAGCTTTGGATTCTTTTTCGATAGTACAGTCCCACGATCCTAAACGCATGGTTCCTCCCATGTCAGTTACATCTTTTTGATCTTCCATGAGATTAATGACTGGTTCCGTACATTTTTCGTCAAATTCTAAAGAACTCGCATTGTTGATATTAAGAACGTTTCTTGCGTATTCAATTACTGCCATTTGCATTCCCAAGCATATACCTAAAAATGGAATGTTGTTTTCTCTTGCAAAACGAACGGCGTCAATTTTTCCTTCAGTTCCTCGGTTACCAAAACCTGGAGCGACTAAAATTCCATCTAATCCAGATAATTTTCTAGGAACATTTTCTAAAGTTAAATCTTCGGAGTGAATCCACTGAATTTTAACTTTCACTTCATTAAAAGCTCCTGCATGAACAAACGCTTCAGATATTGATTTGTACGCATCGTGTAACTCTACATATTTTCCAATCAAACCAATCTTAACCTTATTTTTTGGGCTTTTGTGTTTGTCTAAAAATTTATTCCATGCGACAAGCTTTGGTTGATCGTTATCACATAAATTTAATTTTTTCAGAACAACTTTATCAAGCCCCTCGTAAAACATAAGATTAGGAACATCGTAAATAGTCTCTGCATCCAAGGAAGAAATTACATCTTCTGTTTTTACATTGCAGAATAAAGCTAATTTTCTTTTGATATCATCAGATATTTTGCGTTCAGATCTACAAACCAAAATATCAGGATTCACTCCACTTTGCATCAACATTTTCACAGAGTGTTGTGTAGGTTTTGTTTTTAATTCTCCTGCAGCAGCTAGAAACGGAACAAGTGTAAGATGTACTACAATGGCATTGTTTTCACCAAGCTCCCATAGTAATTGACGTACAGATTCTACATAAGGTAACGATTCTATATCCCCGACAGTTCCACCTATTTCCGTGATTACAACATCGTATTCACCTGTCTTTCCAAGTAATTGAATACGCTCTTTTATTTCATTGGTGATATGTGGAATTACTTGCACTGTTTTTCCTAAAAATTCACCTTTTCTTTCTTTTTCAATTACAGATTGGTAAATACGTCCCGTTGTTACATTATTTGCTTGTGATGTTGGGATATTTAAAAAACGTTCGTAATGTCCTAAATCAAGGTCTGTTTCAGCACCGTCATCAGTAACATAACACTCTCCATGCTCATATGGGTTCAGTGTTCCTGGATCAATGTTAATATAAGGGTCTAATTTTTGTATGGTTACAGAATAGCCTCTTTCTTGAAGAAGTTTCGCTAATGAAGCGGCTATGATTCCTTTACCTAATGAAGAGGTTACGCCTCCTGTTACAAAAACGTATTTGGTGTTTTTCATGGTGCTTATGTTTTGGCAAAAGTACTAACTCTTTTGTTCTTTTCAAACCAAATAACCTTAAATATTTTTGAGCCCTATTTCATTTGTTTAACATTTAAATTTTATGAATTTTAGAACTTGAATAACCAGTGTTTTTAAATTAGAATATAGGTTGAATTTTGTATATTGTTTTTTTAAATTCAGTAACAAACGTGTTTTATAGATTCGTTTTGAAAATGTGAAAAATATTTAGACTATGGAAATCTTAGGTATTGATATTGGTGGAACAGGGATAAAAGGAGCTATTGTAGATATAGAAACAGGTACTTTGGTTACTGAAAAATTTAGAGTGCCAACCCCCCTAGGTGCATGTCCAAAAGATATTGCAATACAAGTAGGGGTTATTTGTAAGCATTTTAATTGGAAAGGCAAGGTGGGATGTGGATTTCCTGCGATTATAGCGAATGGAATAGCAAAATCTTGTGGGAATATTGATGAAAGTTGGTTGGGGATTGATGTTGGAGCTCTTTTTCACGAGGTTACAGGTCTTGATTTTTATGTCGCAAACGATGCCGATGTGGCTGGTCTCGCTGAAATTCATTTTGGGGTTGCAAAAAAACACTCCGGAATGGTAGTCATGCTTACGGTTGGTACAGGTCTAGGATCCGGAGTTTTTTTTAATCAAATACTTGTTCCCAATGTAGAGTTAGGTGCAATTCCCTATAAGAAATACAAACGAATTGAACATTTTACAGCCAATTCAGTTAGAAAAAATGAAAATTTGTCATTTTCAGATTTTGGAAAGAGGTTGAATGAATTTCTAAAAATAACGGTTACTTTATTTTCTCCGGAACTTATTGTTTTGGGGGGGGGAGTTAGCAAAAAGCTTCATAAATTCGAAAATGAATTTTCTGTTGAGGTACCTGTTGTGGCAGCAGCACTTCAAAACAATGCTGGAATAGTGGGAGCAGCTATGTTGGTACCTAAATAATAGTATTGTGTGTGAATAGATTTATGACATTCTTTGCATTTGAATAATACTTGTACATCAATAAATAATTGGTTACTTTGCGCCCTAGATATACTTAAATTCAACTACACCTTAAATTAGAGATCTACAACAGAATTTCTCTATGGAATATCAAACTTTTTTATAATTTTATACAGTTCATCCAAAACATTATGGATACAGACAAAACTTTTGCATCGAATTTAGAATACAATTCAGACAGACCTCTATTGATTATTCCTGAATATGGAAGACATATTCAAAAGTTAGTAGATCACTGTGTAGCTCTTGATACTATTGAAGAGAGGAAGAAAATGGCACATGCTATTGTGGATGTCATGGGTAATTTACAACCTCATCTTAGAGATGTACCCGACTTCAAACACAAGTTGTGGGACCAGTTGTTTATCATGTCGGAATTTAAATTGGATTTTGATTCGCCTTATGGAAAACCAGACAAGGAGGAGTTAGAAGCAAAACCAGAATCATTACCGTATCCAAAACAAGTATCAAGGTATCGTTTTTATGGTCACAATATTCAGACAATGATAGATGTTGCTTTGTCATGGGAAGATAGTGAGCTAAAAAAAGCACTTGTTTTTAATATCGCAAATCACATGAAAAAATGTTATTTGAATTGGAACAAAGACACAGTTGATGATCGCGTTATTTTCAAGCATTTATATGACTTGTCGGGAGGTGTTTTTGACTTTACTAACTCGGATGAAGTTCTTTCTGAAAGTGCTGTTTTATTGAAAAAAACTGCCAATGCCAGAAGCTCAAATCCCACAAATAAAAACAAGAAGAAAAATAACAACAATAGAAATTACAAACACAATAACAGAAAGAAGTCATAACTGCTTGAGTTTCCATATAAATTACTTATTTTTTTTTAAAATCCCAATTGCTATGTTTGCTTTATAGGAGTGAATATACAAATCAAACCAAACTATACTAATGGCAACATTTAAAATCGAAGGTGGACACAAACTAAAAGGATCCATTACACCCCAAGGAGCAAAAAATGAAGCATTGCAAATTTTATGTGCAGTTCTTTTATCTCCGGAAAAGATACGTATTGAAAATATTCCTAATATAATTGATGTTAATAAACTCATTTTTATTCTTGGTGAATTAGGGGTGAAGATTGAAAAACACGATGTAAATACCTATACATTTCAAGCAGATGATTTAAATCTAGCATATTTGGAATCTCCCGAATTTAAGAGAGATGGAAGTTCATTGCGTGGTTCTATTATGATAGTAGGTCCTTTGTTGGCTCGCTTTGGAAAAGGATATATTCCAACACCTGGAGGAGACAAAATAGGTCGAAGACGTTTGGATACTCATTTTGAAGGCTTCATAAATTTAGGAGCTAAATTTCGCTATAATAAAGAAGAATCTTTTTACGGGGTAGAGGCAGAAGAACTTTTTGGCACAGACATGCTTTTGGACGAGGCTTCTGTAACCGGTACAGCAAATATTGTTATGGCAGCTGTATTGGCTAAAGGGAAGACTACAATTTACAATGCCGCATGTGAACCTTACATACAACAATTGTCGAAAATGCTCAACAGTATGGGGGCAAATATAACTGGTATAGGTTCGAATTTACTTGTTATTGAAGGAGTAGAATCGTTGGGAGGTTGTAGTCATAGAGTTTTGCCTGATATGATTGAAATCGGAAGTTGGATCGGTATGGCGGTAATGACCAAATCTGAGCTTACAATCAAAAACGTCAGTTGGAAAGATTTAGGTCAAATACCAAGAGTCTTTCAAAAACTAGGAGTAAATTTAGAAAAGAGAAACGACGATATCTATATTCCTTCTCAAGAATCATACGAAATACAAAATTATATTGACGGCTCTATATTGACGGTATCTGATGCACCATGGCCTGGATTTACACCGGATTTGTTAAGTATTGTCTTGGTAGTTGCTACACAGGCTAAAGGTTCGGTTTTGATACATCAAAAAATGTTTGAAAGTCGTTTGTTTTTTGTAGATAAATTGATTGACATGGGGGCGAAGGTTATCTTGTGTGATCCTCATAGAGCAACTATTATAGGTATGGATCATAAATCTAGTTTGAAAGCAACGACCATGACCTCTCCAGATATCCGTGCTGGAATTTCCTTGTTAATTGCAGCTCTTTCTGCGAAGGGAATAAGTACCATTCATAATATTGATCAAATTGATAGAGGTTATGAAGATATTGAAGGTCGTTTAAAGGCTTTAGGTGCAAAAATTGAACGTGTACAAGATTAAATCTAAGAAAAATACACCTTACAAATATCCTTTGCTTACAAGTATGCAAAGGATTTTTTAATATAAAAAATGAAAATTGAATAGTGACATTTTGACACAACGCAACCCGTGGCAGTATTGTTGCTTTGTAATAAATAGTATTTAAAATAATGGCATACATGAGTACAAAAGAACATACAAAAGAAGAAGAAGCTCAAATTCAAGATGAGACCGTAGCAAAAGAGGAAAGCAAAGAAGAAAATAAGGCAGAAACTAAGGAGGATACTAAGGTTGAAGCTGAATCAGCACCTACTTCAGAGGAATTGTTACAGGCTGAAAAAGATAAATATTTGCGTTTATTTGCTGAGTTTGAAAATTATAAAAAACGTACAACTAAAGAACGTATAGAGTTGTACAGAACTGCCGGACAAGACATCATGGTGTCAATATTACCGGTTTTAGACGATTTTGACAGAGGTTTGTCAGAGATTAAAAAAGCTAAAGACAAAGAGCTCTTAAAAGGAATGGAATTGATCAATGATAAATTGGTTGGGGCGCTAAAGCAAAAAGGATTAGAAGAGGTTACTGCCAAAGCAGGTGATGTTTTTGATGGGGATTTGCATGAAGCAATTACCCAAATTCCTGCACCTAGTGACGATATGAAAGGAAAAATCATTGATGTAATCGAAAAAGGATACAAGTTAGGAGACAAAGTAATTCGTTATCCTAAAGTAGTGATTGGACAATAATAAATATTTATAGGAATGATTTCTAGTAAAAAGAAATTATAAATAAGATACAGATGAAAGCAGATTATTATGAAGTGTTAGGAATATCTAAGGGTGCTTCCACATCAGAAATCAAAAAGGCATATCGTAAAATGGCGGTAAAATACCATCCAGATAAAAATCCAGATGATAAAAACGCTGAAGAAAAATTTAAAGAAGCTGCAGAAGCTTATGAAGTCTTAAGTGATGCTGACAAAAAGGCGCGTTACGACCAATTTGGTCACAGTGCTTTTGAGGGCGGAAACGGTGGTTTTGGTGGTTTTGGCGGTGGAATGGATATGGATGATATCTTCAGTCAGTTTGGAGATATTTTCGGTGGCGGTTTCGGCGGTGGTAGAAGACAATCTAGAGGTCCAGGTAGAGTGAAGGGAAGTAATTTACGTATTCGCGTAAAATTAACTTTGGAAGAAATTGCTGAAGGTGTTGATAAAAAAGTAAAAGTTCGTAGAAAAAAACAAGCCAAAGGAGTATCATATACTACTTGTAGTACTTGTAATGGTCAAGGGCAAGTGATGCGTGTTACCAATACAATGTTGGGTAGAATGCAAACAGCTACAACATGTCCAACATGCCAAGGTTCTGGTCAATCAATATCTAGTAAACCTAAAGAGGCGGATGCCAACGGATTAGTCGTTACCGAAGAAACAGTTACTATCAATATACCTGCTGGAGTTACAGAGGGAATTCAACTAAAAGTTTCAGGTAAAGGAAACGAAGCTCCTGGTAACAATTCTATTCCAGGAGATTTATTAGTAGTAATAGAAGAAATACCACATGAAACTTTAAAACGTGAAGGTGTCAACCTACATTTAGATTTGTATGTTAGTTTCTCTGAGGCTGCTATTGGGGTATCTAAAGAAATTCAAACAGTCAATGGAAAAGTAAAAATTAAAATTGACGGAGGAACCCATTCAGGGAAAATTTTACGTTTAAAAGGCAAAGGATTACCTAGTATTGAATCATATGGAACAGGGGATTTGATGGTACATATTAATGTATGGACACCTCAAGCTTTGGACAAGAGCCAACGCAAATTTTTCCAGAGTATGCTCAACGATGAAAACTTTGTTCCAAGCCCAAGTACATCTGATAAATCATTTTTTGATAAGGTTAAGGATATGTTTTCTTAACATAGTATTATAGAGTATCCGTTTGTGAAAAAGATGACTGATTTAATAAATTAATTAAACTATATTTGTAGTGTTGTTAACACAGTTAGCAACATCTTTTTCATAGCAATTTTCCCACTCTATATTTTTAGAGTGGGTTTTTTAATTTAACAGTATAAGTAGACTGTCTTATCGTCTCATTTTATGAGAAAGGAAAGTCCGGACATCAAAGAGTAGTATAGCGGATAACATCCGTCCAGCGTGAGTTGAGGACAAGTGCAACAGAAAGCAAGTACAGTTCGGCTGTAGTGAAACCAGGTAAACTCTATACGATGCAATGCCATGTACATTGGAGCTTGAGAGTTACTCGCTCGATTTCAAGGGGTAGGCAGATGGATTCCATAAGTAATTATGGAACTAGATAAATGATAAGAGTCCATTTCGATGGAAACAGAATTCGGCTTATAGGTCTACTTTGTTGTTAAATTAATTATCGAGCAATCAACTTTAATCGAATTTTTTAAAGGTCTTTTTTTGGCGTTTTAATTTTTTCAATCCACGCTAGATAATATGAATTATTTTTCTTGTTCTAATTCTTTGTTAAGGCTTTAGAATAAAAGCTATCTTTGCACTCTAAATATTTTATTGTGACTACATTTTCAAGTTTAGGAATCTCAAATGATTTCCAAAAAGCATTAAAAGAGAACAAATTAATTGTTCCTACAGATATACAAACTAAATCTATCCCTATTTTACTTGGACAGCAGACTGATTTTGTTGGTTTAGCACAAACAGGTACGGGTAAAACTGCTGCTTTTGGTTTGCCAATTCTACAAAAGATAGATCCTACCAAAAATGAAATTCAAGCATTGATTTTGTCCCCAACTAGAGAATTGGTTCAACAGATAAACAAGCAATTGTTTCGTTTTACAAAGTATGCTCCCAAAAAAATATTTTCTGAAGAGCTGTATGGGGGAGTTAAAATAGAACAACAAATAGCCAATTTACAAAGACCGACTCATTTTATTGTGGCAACTCCTGGACGTTTGATTGACTTGATTGAAAGAGGTGCTTTGGATTTGACTCATATCAAGACACTTGTATTGGACGAGGCCGATGAAATGTTGAGTATGGGGTTCAAACAGGATTTAAATCGTATTTTAAATTACACGAATGGGACTCGACATACTTGGTTGTTTTCTGCTACGATGCCCGAAGAAATAAAGCGTATTGTTAAAACCTATATGTCTTCTGATGCTGTGAGAGTTGAGGTAGATGTTGATACGTTAGTAAACAAAAATATAACCCACCAATATACCCTTGTAAACGGGAAAGAAAAATACAACGCGCTCGTTAATTTTCTGGAAGAGAATCCAAAAGGTCGTGGTATTATTTTCTGTAAAACACGTGCAGGAGTTCAAAATTTGACTGAATACCTTGCAGAGGATGGCTTTTCTGTAGCTGGTTTGGAGGGTGATATGGGACAAAGAGACCGTGACAAAGTAATGCGTTCTTTTAAAAACGAAAGCAAGCAATTATTGGTTGCAACTGACGTTGCTGCCAGAGGTATTGATGTTAAAGATTTGGCTTTTGTAATTCATTACCAATTACCAGAACAGTTAGAATATTATACCCATAGATCTGGAAGAACTGCTAGAGCAGGAAAAAAAGGAGTGTCTATGGCTTTTGTAACTGCCACTGAACTCGGTAGGTTACGTGAAATAGAATCTGACTTGAATATTAGGGCTAAACAAATGCATCAATAGCTTTTGAGATTGGTATTCAAAGAATATAAAAAAAGTCGTTAATAAACGACTTTTTTTATGTTTCACAATTTGTTATTCTTGTAAAATGGGAGTTTCACAACCTTTGCTTTCAGCATTTTCTTTCTTACCCTTATGAAGATGTCTGTCCCTACCTTGGCACTGATCGATGGCACATATCCCATTCCTATACCTTTTTTGACACTTGGACCCATCGTTCCTGAAGTTACATTGCCAATTACCTCTCCGTGCTCGTTACAAATTTCATATCCTTTTCTTGGAACCCCTCTGTCTATAAGTTCGAATCCCACAAGTTTTTTATGACTTCCTTGCTTTTTTTCTAAAGCCAAGGACTCACTGTTTGTGAAATTTTTTGAAAATTTTGTAATCCACCCTAAACCCGCTTCCAATGGAGAAGTAGTATCGTCAATATCATTTCCATATAAGCAATACCCCATTTCAAGGCGTAAGGTGTCTCTAGCAGCCAATCCAATAGGTTCGATACCATAAGGAGCTCCTGCTTCAAAAACTCGTTCCCAAATTTGGTTTACTTCACTGTTCTTGCAATAAATCTCAAAGCCACCTGAACCCGTATAGCCTGTAGCAGATAAAATGACATGCTCAATTCCTGCAAAATCACCAATTTTAAAGTTATAATAATTGATAGATGCCAAATCTATACTGGTTAATGATTGGAGTACCTCTTTTGTTTTCGGACCTTGAATAGCTAACAAAGAGTAACTATCAGATACGTTCCTTAATGGAACGTTCATACTATTTTGAATTGACAACCACTTCCAGTCTTTTTCAATATTGGCAGCGTTTACAACTAGCATATAAGTAGTTTCTTTAATTCTGTAAAGAATTAAGTCATCTACAATACCTCCTTTTTGATTGGGGAAGCAACTGTATTGCGCAGCACCAACTTCTAGAGAAGCAACGTCATTGGATGTAACACGTTGCAATAACTCAAGAGCATTTTCTCCCTCCACTAAAAATTCTCCCATATGGGAAACATCAAATACACCTATAGATTCTCTTACTGTTTGATGTTCAATACTTACACCTTTGTACTGAATAGGCATTTCAAAACCTGCAAAGGAAACCATCTTGGCTCCTAACTTCTCATGAGTTTTGTGTAAGGTTACTTTTTTCATGATTGGTTTTTAGTTAAGAATGCTTTTAAATCCTCATACGTACTAATTGCTGTAGCTTCTTTCTTTAAATCAATGACTGCTTGGATCTGTGGAGGAATAGAAAGTGATTCCGCTATACCTGGGTACAAAACATCCATAAATTTTACAGGGTGAGCTGTCTCTAGAAATATACCTTGTGTATTTGTCTTGTCTTTAAGGTAATTTTTCAATGCCAAATAACCAATGGCTCCGTGAGGTTCAGCAATGTAGTCTAGGCTTTTTACCAAATGCCCCATAGCTGCTGTCGTTTCTTCATCAGTATAACTGTAACCAGATAAATTGTCTCTCAATTTTTCTAGGTTGTAGCTGTGTAATTCTTCAATTCTGATAAAATTACTAGGTGCTCCTACATCCATTGCATTAGAAATAGTTTGAATGGATGGTTTGGGTTTGTAGACTCCATGTTCAAGATAATCAGGAACGACTTTATTAACGTTGGTTCCAGTAACAAAATGTTCAATTGGTAACCCTAGTTTTTGAGCCATCATTCCAGCACAAATATTTCCAAAATTTCCACTTGGAACTGAAAACACCAACTTTTTACTCTTGTCTTTTAATTGTTTATAAGCAAAAAAGAAATAAAACATTTGTGGTAGCCATCTTGCGATATTGATTGAATTGGCAGATGTAAGCTTCATTACATCAGTAAGCTCAGTGTCCAAAAATGCTTTTTTAACCATTGCTTGACAGTCGTCAAAGGTTCCGTCCACTTCAAGAGCTTTGATGTTTTGACCTAAGGTAGTCAATTGTTTTTCTTGAACATCACTCACTTTACCACTAGGGTAAAGAATCACGACATTTACTCCTTTTACACCAAGAAATCCACTAGCAACGGCACCACCTGTATCTCCAGATGTAGCTACAAGTACTGTTACATCTTCATTGATATTAGCTTGTTTGTTAAAATATCCCAAACAACGCGCCATAAAACGAGCTCCTACATCTTTAAAAGCCATAGTAGGACCGTGGTACAATTCTAGAGAGGCAATATTTTCATCAACTGCAACCACTGGAAAGTCAAAACAAAGTGTTTCTTCAACAATTCTTTTCAATTCTTCAGTAGGAATTTCATTACCTACAAACTGTTTGATGGCCTCATATGCAATTTCTGTATTGCTATAGTTTTCTATATTTTCAATAAATTCTTTAGAAAGTGGCGTAATACTTTCAGGGAAGTACAAGCCTTTGTCAGGAGCCAATCCTTTTACTACGGCATTTTCAAAGGTAGTATCGGCGGCATTTTTGTTCAAACTAAAATAGTTCATTTTAATAAATTTATGCTTTTGATGTCTTTTAAAAGACGGGTAAAAGCTAGTTGTTAGCAGTTAGTTGAAAATTACTATGCTTTTATAGTTTTTATTCCTTCGTTATTTATTTTGGACACATGTATGTCGTGTTCAATTCCAATTTTTGCATATGTTTTTTGCATGGCTTCTCCCACTTTTTGAGCAGTTTCTAAACCTTTACTCAGTGCAAAAATTGAGGGTCCCGAACCAGATATACCTGCTCCTAGAGCTCCTGCTCTTAAGCTTTCTTCTTTTACAGCATCATAGGCAGGTATTAAGATAGAACGTATGGGTTCAATGATATGGTCTTCTAAAGATCTTCCAATCAAATCATAATCTTGTGTGTACAGCCCTGAAATCAATCCACCGACATTCCCCCATTGTGCAATAGCTGTTTTTAATGGAACTGTGTTTTTCAATATTTCACGAGCATCTGAAGTTTTTACTTCGATCTGAGGGTGTATAACCGTCGCATACAACTCAACTGGTGGGGCAATTTTAATTACCTCCAATGGATTTGTACTTCTTACGAGTGTAAATCCTCCCATCAAGGCAGGTGCAACATTGTCTGCATGAGCAACACCGCTGGCCAATCGCTCTCCTTGCATCGCAAATTCAACCAATTCATGTTTTGAAAAAGGTCTTCCAAGCAATTCATTTATTCCGTATACCGCACCAGCGCTACTTGCAGCACTCGATCCAATACCACTTCCAGGTTTGATGTTTTTATAGATTTCTATTTCGAATCCGAATTCAGTATCTATTTTTGAAAGCAACGCCATAGCCGCAACACCAGCCACGTTTTTATGAGTAGCTAGCGGTAAGTCTTGTCCAATAATTTTTGTAATAGTAACACCCTTTTGAGTTACTTTTCTAACAATCATTTCGTCCCCAACGTTGTCGAGTGCAAGCCCTAAAACATCAAATCCACAAGATACATTTGCGATGGTAGCTGCACAAAATAATTTAATTTCTTCCATATTAGTTTATTAACCTCTTCCCACTCTAATAATATCTGCAAAAATACCTGATGCTGTAACATCTGCACCGGCTCCGGCTCCTTTAACGATCAACGGGAATTCTGGATATCTCTCTGTGAAAAATAACACGATATTGTCACTCCCTTGTAAGTTAGAGAAAGGATGTTTGCTATCTACTTCTTGAAGAGAAACGTTGGCTTTTCCATCTTTGAATTCAGCCACATATTTCAATTCGTTATTGTTGGCAGCTGCTTTTTCTTTGATAGCTTCAAAATGACTCGCTTCGTCAACAAGTGTCTTTTTAAAGTCCGATATTGAGTCTGCATCTAAACTAGATTTAGGTAAGAAAGATATATTTTCGATGTCTTCTAAATTCATTTTAGTACCACTCTCTCGAGCTAAAATAAGGATCTTACGCGCTACGTCTACACCACTCAAATCTATTCTAGGATCAGGTTCTGTAAATCCTAGTTCTCCTGCTTGGTCAACGATTTCCGCAAAATTGGCATCTCCAACAAATGAATTGAAGATGAAGTTCAAAGATCCTGAAGCTACTGCTTGAATTTTTTTGATCTGGTCTCCTGATTGTACCAAATTATTTAATGTGTTGATAATTGGCAATCCAGCTCCTACATTGGTTTCAAATAAATATGGCGCATTGTAGCGTTGAGACAACCTTTTTAGTTCTGCATATTTTTCGTAATCTGAAGAAGCTGCAATTTTGTTACAAGTCACAACGGCAATACTTTGTTTCAGGTAACTAGCATATAGCTCTGCAATAGTGTCGTTGGCAGTGTTGTCAACAAAAATGCTATTTCTTAAGTTGAAGTCAACTACTTTTTGGTGGAACTTGTCCAAGTTCAATGGTTCTCCATTTTGAACGAGGTCTTCTTTCCAAGTATTTAGGTTGATACCGGATTCGTTAAAAAGCATTTTCTTGGAGTTTGAAAGAGCAATTACATTTACTTTCAATTCTAACTTTTCTAACAAATACTCTCTTTGGGCTTCAATTTGCTCGATGAGTTTACCTCCAACATTTCCAACTCCAACGATGTAAAGATTCAAACTTTTTACTTGGTTTTCAAAAAATTCATTGTGTAGAGAGTTCAATGCTTTTTTGATGTTTTTCTTTGCAATAACTACAGAGATGTTTTTTTCAGAGGCTCCTTGTGCAATTGCTCTAATATTGACATTATTTTTTCCAAGAGTACTGAACATACGTCCACTAATACCTTGATGGTTTTTCATATTGTCTCCTACAAGAGCTATGATGGCCAATTCACTTTCAACAATCAATGGTTTTAATTTACCAAGAGAGATTTCGTAGGCAAACACATCGTCAATAATTTCTTTAGCAATGGCTGCGTCTTCATCATTGATTCCAATACAAATTGAGTGTTCTGATGAAGCTTGTGTAATTAAGGCTACGTTGATTTTTTCTTGAGATAACGCCTCAAACAAACGTTTTGAAAATCCAGGGATACCAATCATTCCATTTCCTTCCAAGGTAATCAAAGTTATTTGCTCAATATGACTGATTCCTTTGATAAGTACTTCTTGGTTTTCATTGCTTTTTGAAATGTAAGTTCCTACAGCATTCGCGTCGAATGTGTTTTTGATGACGATTGGTATTTCTTTATGGAGTACAGGTTGTACTGTTGGTGGGTACAACACTTTGGCCCCAAAATGAGATAGCTCCATTGCTTCATGGTAGGAAATTTCTTCAATTGGAAAAGCCCCTTTTACTAGTTTTGGATTGGCTGTAAACATACCGCTTACATCTGTCCATATTTCTAAGATTTCACATTCAATGGCCGCAGCTATAATGGCTGCTGTGTAATCGGATCCCCCGCGTCCAAGAGTTGTGGTATCGCCTTCTTTGTTAGCAGCTATAAAACCAGGAAGAATTGTAATTTTAGCTTTGTCTTTATTGAAGAAGTTTAAGATGTTTTTTTCTGTCGCTAAACTGTCAATTGATGCTTGTGTGAAATTACTATTGGTAAGTATCAGCTCTCTACTGTCTTTTAAAATGGTGTTTTTTTCCTTAAGCACCATTGCGTTGTATACAATGTATGAAGAGAGTCTTTCTCCAAAACTCACAATTTTATCATGTGTTTTATCTGAAAATTCTTTCAGTAAAAAGATGCCTTCCAATGTGCTTTCTAATTCGTTTAATATTTTTTTAATACCTCCAAGGATACTCGATTGTTTGTCAACAGGAATTAGTTCTCGTACTGTGTCCAAGTGTCTTGTTTCGATACTTTTAAAAAGATTGTTGTAGTTTTCGTCACCCTTAGTGGCGAGTTCACCTGCTTCGAGTAAACTATCTGTTGTACCACCTAATGCAGATACAATAACTAATAATGTGTCTTTTTTTGAACTGTTTTCTAGTATATCTATTACTTTGGAAATGTTTTCAGCGTTTGCTACTGATGTTCCTCCGAATTTTAAAACTTTCATTGTGTTTGATTTGTAGTTGGGAGATTGTATTTTCATGTACACTCCCGGTAATTTTTGAATTGTTTTTTACCAGTGCTATTCATTGCATCCAATCAATTGGACACTGGATTTATCTAAAGTAATATGAGACTAACCCCAAAGGGTAGTACTATTCCTATGACTAGCAATAGTAATGATTTCTGTAAGACTAGAAATCGTTGAAAGACTGGTATTTTCTGTAAAAGAATACATGTGACAAATATATGTATTTTATTAAAAAAAACATGATGTGCTATCTAAAATTTAACAAACATTCTTTCTTTTTTTACTATTTTCGATATTTGATGAATTTGCTGATAAATTAGAAATAAAAAACAGTTTGTTTTTGACTTTTTAAATGTTTACATTTAAGCTTAGTGTATTTTGTTGGCTGTTTGAGAAATAGCTCTAATATTTTTTTAAAAAAAGCTGTTTGGCAAATTAATATAGTTTCTAACTTTTCTATTTGTCATAACAGTGAAGAGTTTATTTTTTTAAATCTATTAGTCAATAGTTAATCACTAATAATAAGTAGTTCTCCCCGATTTTTTTAACCAATACACTTCATTTATTTTTTAATGTAATGAAGTAAAATATCAAAATCATGAGAGTAAGTGAAAAATCGGAATTACTAGTGATGTCAATAGCTTTAAAAACACATGTTGATGTATTATACAGGTTATTGCCAATCCTGGATGTTTATGAGACTCGAAAAGAGGTCAATAGCATTATGGAAGTGTTTTTAAAATCAATACAGGAATATAATTCTCTAAAAAAAGACCGTATTTCATTAATTATGGCAAGCGTTGCTTTGGTTTCTTTAGATAATGTTCTTTTTCAATCTTATGATAACAAATTGATAGCCAAGAAATGCTATGAGTCAGTAGCGCTAAAATTAAATGAAGTAAAGACACTTTTACAATTGATACTAGCCTAATAGATAGCTTGGAAATGTGTCAATAAAATAAAAACCCGCCTTTAAGGCGGGTTGTAATTAATAATTTATAAGCTTATTTCACAGCAACTAATTCTACATCAAAAATAAGAATCGCATTTGGAGGAATCACACCACCAGCTCCTTGTGAACCATATGCCAAATCAGAAGGGATTACAAAACGAGCTTTGTCACCCACTTGCAATAATTGGATACCTTCGTCCCATCCTCTAATAACTTGTCCTACACCTACATTGAAATCAATAGGTTGCTTGCGTTTGTAAGAAGAGTCAAAAACAGTTCCGTCCAATAACTGACCTTTATAGTGTACAGATACACCTGCACCTTTTGTTGCTTTTTTACCGTTTCCGTTTTCTAGTATTTTGTAACGCAATCCACTACCAGTTTCTTCATAGCCAGCAGATACTTCATCCAATGCAGCTCTTTGAGCTTCTTTTTCAGCAGCAATTCTTGCTTCTCTAGCACCTTCAAAAGTTCTAAAAGCCTCGATAGCATTGAAATTTTCAGCAGCTTCACCTACACGAACAATTTCTAAACTTTCAATTACATCGTCTTGTGCTACAGCATCAACAACATCTTGTCCTTCTACGACTTGTCCAAACACAGTATGTTTGTTGTCCAACCAAGGCGTTTCAACATGTGTGATAAAGAATTGAGAACCGTTGGATGCAGGGCCAGAGTTTGCCATAGACAATATTCCAGGTTTGTCGTGTTTTAATTCTGGATGAAATTCATCGTCAAAACTATAACCAGGACTACCTGTTCCTGTCCCTTGAGGACATCCTCCTTGGATCATAAAGTCAGCGATAACTCGGTGAAATTTCAAACCATCATAGTAAGGAGTTCCCTGTTTTTTTGCAGAGTTTTCCATGTTACCCTCTGCCAAGGCTACAAAGTTTCCAACTGTTCCTGGTGTTTTGTCAAAAGTCAAATCAACTAAGATTGTTCCTTTGCTAGTATTGAATTTTGCGTAGATTCCGTCTTTCATTGTAATATGTTTTTTAAAGCGTCAAAGATACTAATATTATGTTTGCTTTTTGAAAAAAATAAAGCGAATGTGTGGATAATATATCACACTTTGACATAGTGATTTTGTAGTATTTGTAACCTTTCCTTGTTAAGGTATGGACTATCACTCCAACTTTTTAAAGAAGTAGGGGGTGTAATTTGGTAGCAATTCTGGATGCGTGATTTTTAGGATGTCTTTTAAAATCAAATCAGGACGAAGTGGTCCTATCTCATAATACAAAAGACCTTCGGTTTCACCTCTTAAATGGCCATAGGTGTAAGTGTTCTCTTTGAAAGCGGTGAATTGTAGGTAGTGTTCGCTTGCGGCCATTAAATCTTCTTTGTTTTTGTAGGTGTCACATCCTATCCAGAAGTCTGCGTCTTTTGCTTTGTCAAGTACGTTTTCGAAATTTAATGCCAGACTTCCACGACCTTTGGAGTCTTTCCATAAGTAATTTGTATGTGCATCTTTAAAGTATTGTGCGACAAAACTATCACCAGCAGGCACATACCAAACGTCTTGAAAAAGAGCTCCCGAAAACACACTGGGACTTGTTGTTGCTTTTGTTGCTATCTCTTTGGTTGCAAGGTAAGCGGTTTTGATAGAGTTAAATATACTGTCAGCTTCTTTTTCTTTGCCGAATAAGGCTCCAAAAAGTCGAATCCATTCAGCTCTTCCTAAAGGAGTTTGCTCCTGCCAATCTCTATTATTAAGTACTGGAATTCCTGAATTTTTAATAGTTTGTATAGCTTTGTTGTTATTCTCTGATTCAAATCCCATGAAAAGATCGGGTTGTAAGGCTAAGACTAATTCCGTGTTTATAGTTTGTGAATTTCCGATGTTTTGAACCTTGTTTTCTTCTATGCGTTTTCTTGTTTTTTTTGAAGATATATAATTGGGGTCCGGAAAACCTACAAGACTATGTGCAACACCTAGTTGCTCCAGGATTGGAATATGTGTTGTTGAGGTAAGTATGATTTTCTCAATTGGTGTTCTGATAATTTGAGTTTCAGTTTCGTTAGCAGGAACTTTTCTGTTTTTTGGCACCAATAAAAAGGTGCTATTTTCATTTTCAGCTTTCTTAATATGAATTTTTTTGTAGGTGTCAACGTATTCTATTGTGAATCCTGTTGCATAATCTAAAGTGATATTTTGTAGTGATTCACTCTTTTTTTCAATTTTTTCACAAGCGATTAAAAAAAAGAAAAAGTAATAAATAGGAATTGAATATTTCATATTGGCAATTTAAGATTCTTTTAGCATATGTGAGGATTATTAATATTTTCAAAGATATTTTAAAAATTAAGGATAGAATCCAAATAGACTCCTTATTTTTGCAGTGAATTTGGTTTGCATTGCCATCGGTGATGTGATTAAAAGGGAATCTCGTTCAAAGCGAGAGCTGTCCCCGCAACTGTAAGCTCAGTCCTTTTATGGATGCTTGTTGTAAACTTATACCACTGTAAAGCAATTTACGGGAAGGTAACAACAAGACGTAAGCCAGGAGACCTGCCTTTTTCTAAACATTAAAAAAACTTTCGGGGAGAAAGGTTTTAAGATGATGAATTATAAACTAGTAACATTTTTTTGCTTTTTGGCAAATGTTTTACCTTATGCGCAATCTAATCCGCAGGGGGTGTTAGACTCAATTCAAGTTATTGATGTGGTAGCGGTAAAAGCTACTGTATTTCAGGAGCTTGCTGTCTTGGGTCAAAAAACAGTGTCAATATCTGAAGATGCAAGATTAAGAAATAGCACCAATTTTACTGAGTTATTGAGATACAACAGTCCTATTGTTTTTAAAGATTACGGACGTGGAGGAGTTAGTACAGCTCGTTTTAGAGGTACAGCTGCAACCAATACACTTGTCCTGTGGAATGGAATTAATATCAATGCAGTAGGTAATGGGCAAACTGATTTTAATGCACTCTCGGTAGCTACTGCAGATGAAATTATAATTCAAAGTGGGGGAGCAGGTATTCGTTACGGTTCGGGTGCTATTGGAGGTGTTGTACATATAAATGATCAATTGCATTTTGAAAAACACGATGAGTCTCAGATTTTTGCTACCTATGGAAGCTTTCATACGACCTCTAATTTTGCAAAGACAAATATAGGCACTGGCAAATGGGCTTTTAAAGTAGCAGCAACCTTTAATCAATCTGACAATGATTATACTTTTATCGATGATCGTTATACTGATGCTGATGGAAATTTACTTCAAAATGACAATGGAAACTATCGGAATTATGGTGTCGATTTAAGTTTGGGATATCAAATTGCTGAAAACAATACATTGAGTTTTTTTACAACAGGTTACTACGCCAATCGTTTTTTTTCTGATGGATTGCCAAATCCTGCCGCCGGAAGTGAACGTAATGAAGATTTTAACCAACGCAATTTATTACAGTGGAATTGGGATTTTTTAGACTTTAAACAACAGGTAAATCTCGCTTATATAACACAAGAATATAGGTATTACGAATCTAAGGATGCCTTAAATTTCAACTATGGAAAAACAAAACAGGCTATTGCATCCCATGAACTTACCTACAAGTTATATGATTCTTGGAAAGCTACTTCTTTACTTCAGTTTATTCATACGCAAGGGGCTGCAGATGTAATTGCCACAAAAACACGTGATGTTTTTTCTTTTTCAGGAGGTATTAGCTATAACAATCAAAGAAATTTTATCACAACGGTAAATTTTAGAACTGAGGCAAATTCAGATTTTAACTTGCCTTTGTCATTGTCATTAGCTGCTGAACACAAAATCACCCATGAATTATGGGCAAAATTAAGCCTGTCAACAAATTACAGAGTGCCAACATATAATGAAATGTATTGGCCTAGGGTTGGTAATTTAGATTTGCAACCAGAATATGCACGTCAAATCGATATTGGTTTTTCATTTAACAATAAACAATTCGCTTTAGAGACTGCATTTTTTTACATAGAGATGGATGATAAGATTATTTGGCTGCCTTCAGTAAATTCAAATCAATGGCGTCCTAAAAACATTGTTGAAGCAATTAACAAAGGACTTGAAACTTCTTTATTTGTTGAGAAAAAAATTGATAAAAGCACGTTGAAAATCAGTGGGAATTATATGTACACGTCTGCGAAAAATACAAAGACTAAAAAACAACTTGCATACACTCCTAAACACGTATTGAATTATACATTTTCATATGGATTCAATCGTATCGAAGCATATTTTCAAGATTTATGGCAAAGCATGGTGTATACCAATGAAATAGGAATCGATTTTTATTCTTTACAACCGGTTCGTGTGGTCAATTTAGGTATGGATTACAAACTTTTTCAGCGAGAATCATGCGAGTTAGTCATAGGTGGAAAACTTAATAATTTATTTAATAAGGTCTATTACTTTACCAATTTAAGACCAATGCCAGGAAAGAATTACACAATTAATATCAACTATAAATTTTAACAATTAGAAACAATGAAAAACACAACTTTATTATTAAAATTACTCTTTTTGAGTGTTATTTTTACAGCATGTACGGAAGGTGATGACGTCGTTTCCTTGGACGGTGATTTTGACAATGGAATTATCATCAGTTCCGAAGGGAATTTTGGATCTAAAGATGGTTCTGTAGCCTTTTTGGATGCAAATATGTCTAGAAACGCAACAAATTTCATCTATACTTCTGTAAATAATGCCCAGTTAGGAGGTTTGGTTCAGTCTATAGGATTTAGTGATGATGATGCTTTTATCATTATCAATGATGCACATTCGATTGCAGTGGTAGATCGTATTACGTTTGAAAAGAAAACGATTGTTATGGAAGGTTTAAAAAACCCTCGTTATATGGTAGTCGAAGGAAACAAAGGATATGTGACCAACTGGGGTGAAGGTGCTGATCCATCGGATGATTATGTTGCTGTTTTGAACTTGGATACATATGCAGTTGAAAGTAATATTTCTTTGAAAAATGGTGTAGAGCAAATTGTAGCCAAAGACGGTAAATTATACGTTTCTCATAAAGGTGCTTTTTCAACAAATAATATAGTGTCTGTTGTAGATATAGCGAGTAGTGAAGTTGTTGAGATTGAGGTAGGTGACAATCCTGATGAAATCTTTTTTGATGAGGCAGGTAATCTGAATGTACTTTTTGAAGGACGCTCTATTTGGAATACTACATGGACTGCAATTGAAAGTCATACAGAAGCTGGAATCGCAAAAATAGATACGAATTCAAATACTGTTGTAAGTTCTATGACTTTTGAGCTAGGAGCGCACCCTAGTTTGATTTCATTGGACAACGACAAACTTTACTATGCTTTGAATGGAAGTATTTTTTCAATGAGTACATCGGATACTTCACTTCCGACAACAGCTTTGTTGGAGACTGGAAGTATTTATGGTATGACAGTTAAAAACGGACAATTATATACGCTAAAAAGAGAGTTTGAAAACTTGAGTCAGTTGAAAGTAATTGCACTGGAAGGTACTGATGTTGGATCTGTCATTCACAGCTCTGCAGTTGGAGCGGGAGCTTCAAAAATCTACTTTAACTAATCATATAATTAAAGTTTTTAAAAAACACTTTTCAGAGAAACAAAAAAACGCCTTAGAAATAAAGCGTTTTTTTTGTTTTGTAAGAGAAGATTTGACCTACAGAAGCTTTAAAACTTCTTTTTTAATATAAGAAAGTGCTGTGGAAGAAGGAGGTGCTGTTTCCAGCATTTTTTTTAGAATACCTTCTCGCATCTCTTGTGCTGTTTTAATGGTATTGTCATTGGCAATATTGCTTATGATGTTTGTAGTTGCGTTTTTTGAAGATACAATCACATTCCAACAAGCATCATCGATAAATATCTGTTGACTTAGATTGTGCTCATATTCTTGCTCGATAGTTTTTACCAACAAGGTTTTGTAGTTTTCTTTATCCTCACCAATTGGTTTGGTACGAACCAATAATGAACTAGGATTTATTCTTTCTAAAAATATTGTTACTCTTTCGTAAGCTTGTAATTGCAGGGGTAAAGTATGTTTGCGACTTTCTTTGGATAACTCGAAGTTACGTTTGTTATTTTCATTTTTTAGATGTGTGTTAAAGAAATAATAAGCCAAAGCACCAATAATCAATGCTGGTAATACAATACTTGCGAGAATAGGTAATGTCATTTTCGTTTTTTACTGCAATATATACATTTCGATTGCTTTCTGCAATGGTAAATAAATGGAAATATGAATGACTCAAACTAAAAATGGATGTACATATTTCTGGTTGTTACTGTAAGGAAATAATTGATTCAATTGTAGATAACTTTTATTGTTTGAGACGTTCTGAAGTCTTATTTTTGAAATATTAATACTTAAAATTACATCCATACATGAATGGCTCTTTTTTAGAGGTTTGATTTTTGATTGGGGTGTTTTAACAAGTGAAAATTAAAGAGATTTGGCAGATTATTTAGACGGTTTGAATCCTTCACAAAAAGAGGCGGTGTTGCAGTTGGAGGGACCTATGATTATTATAGCTGGAGCAGGTTCAGGTAAGACACGAGTGTTGACTTATCGCATAGCACACTTAATGAAAAGTGGTGTAGATGCCTTCAATATTTTAAATTTGACCTTTACCAATAAGGCAGCCCGTGAGATGAAAGAACGTATTGCTGCTGTGGTTGGACAAAGTGAAGCTAAAAATCTGTGGATGGGTACTTTTCACTCGGTTTTTGCACGTATCTTAAGGGCAGAAGCCGATAAATTGGGGTATCCATCGAACTTTACAATTTACGATACTCAAGACTCTGTCAAATTGATAGGCTCAATTATCAAAGAGCAAGGTTTGGACAAAGAGCGCTATAAGGCCAAACAAGTGCTCAGTCGAATTTCTCAATACAAAAATAGCTTGATTACTGTAAAGGCTTATTTTAACAATCCAGAATTAAAAGAAGCTGATACCATGGCGAGTCGCCCAAAAATGGGGGATATTTACAAACTTTATGTTGAGCGTTGTTTCAAATCAGGAGCCATGGATTTTGACGATTTGTTGTTGCGAACTAATGAACTGTTAGCACGTTTTCCTGATGTATTGGCAAAGTATCAGGACCGTTTTCGTTATGTCATGGTGGACGAGTACCAAGATACCAATCATTCACAATATTTGATCGTGCGTGCATTAGCAGATCGCTTTCAAAATATTTGTGTGGTAGGTGACGATTCTCAGAGTATCTATGCCTTTCGTGGTGCCAATATCAACAATATCTTGAATTTCCAAAAACATTACGAAGATGTAAAAACATTCAAGCTAGAGCAAAATTACCGTTCCTCTAAAAATATAGTAGAAGCGGCCAATAGCTTGATTGATAAAAATAAAACCAAACTCGACAAAGAGATATGGACGGCCAATAGTGATGGTCCAAAAGTAAAGGTCATGCGAACCATTTCAGATGGGGAAGAAGGACGTTGGGTAGCCAATTCTATTTTTGAGAATAAAATGAACCACCAATTGACCAACGATAAGTTTTGTATTCTTTACAGAACCAACGCACAGTCAAGAGCCATGGAAGATGCCTTGCGTAAAAAGCGCATTGCTTACAAAATCTATGGAGGGACTTCATTTTACCAACGTAAAGAAATCAAAGACATACTTTCTTACTTACGCGTGCTGATCAATCCAAATGATGAAGAGGCTTTGAAGCGTATCATCAACTATCCAGCAAGAGGCATTGGGCAAACTACAGTAGATAAATTGGTGTTGGCAGCCAACCATTACAATAAATCAATATTTGATATTATCATTAATATTGATAAACTCGATTTAAAAATCAATACAGGAACGAAAAACAAATTGGGAGATTTTGCCAATATGATTCGTGCTTTTGCTATTGAAGCCCAAAAACAAAATGCTTTTGAAATTGCAGATTCATTGGTTAAAAAAGTACGCATTGTAAAGGATCTTGAAGCCGATGGTACACCTGAAGGAGTTTCTAAAGTTGAAAACGTTCAAGAATTGCTAAACGGTATCAAATATTTTATCGACGATGCCAAAGAAAAAGAACAAGAGGATAGTTTGGCAGTTTTCTTAGAAGATGTTGCTTTAAAGACTGATTTGGATAGTGATAAAAAAGACGATGAGCCTATGGTGTCTTTGATGACCATCCACTTGGCGAAAGGATTGGAATATCCATACGTATACGTGGTAGGGATGGAAGAGTCACTTTTTCCTTCGGCAATGAGTATGAATACACGCAGTGAATTGGAGGAAGAACGTCGTTTGTTTTATGTAGCATTGACCCGTGCCGAACATCAAGCTTATTTGAGTTATGCGCATACGCGCTATCGTTGGGGGAAATTGGTTGACTGTGAACCGAGCCGTTTTTTAGAAGAGATTGACGATTGCTATCTAGAATATTTAGCTCCCAAAAAATTAGAACCAAGCCGTAATAATTTTGTGGATTCCTCTTTGTTTGAAGACGATGTACCTAAGGATAGGATTCGTTATAGAAAACCTGTGTCAAGATCGGCTTCTGTACGAAAAGAGAAACCAAGTGTATTGAAAAAACCTTTGATTGTTCCCAAAAATATGAAGCCTATCTCTAGATCGACACAAAGCAAAGGTACTGCTGTGAATGCAAGTAGCATAGCAACTGGTACTTTAGTTGAGCACATTCGTTTTGGAAGAGGAGAGGTCGTTAGTTTGGAGGGAGCAGGTGGAGATGCTAAGGCAGCCATTAAGTTTGAAAAAGAAGGAGTGAAAAAATTAGTACTGAAATTCGCAAAACTCAAAGTCATTGAATAATTTAGTAACGCGATCAAAAGATATTTCTATAGAGTCTACTACAGTAACTCCAGATGATGTTTCAGTAAGTACGTCGCTTTCTGAGTCATTTGAACCTGCCAAAGATCCATTGAAAGCATTGCAAATCGCATATAAAGTAAAAGCTGTTTGTGTGATAGTTTTCGGATTATTACCATTGGTTTCTTTAGGCTTGTTTGAATTTGTTCTCAACGGATTGCTGCGTTTTTTAGTGGTAAAGATAGCTCCTGATAATTTTATGTTGTTTTTTAGAACCGGGAGTGTGGTCTTTTTTGTTGTACTGGCCCTATATGCTCTACTTCTGTGGAGGGTTTCCAAACGCATACAACAACGAGTTCGTTATAGATTTGTGATGGTAATGTCCTTTTTTTCATTATTTACAGGTGTTTTAGGGTTGCTATTAGGTCTGTTTTCACTAGTACAACTATCATTATCTAAGCATCGTAAAACTTTCGTTTAGTTTTGAATTCTTAATCCTTCTCTTTTCATTGTAGCATCTTGATAATTTTATTAACTTTATGAGTTACTAAATTTAAACCCCTTACTATATGTATAATTCTAAAATAACGGGACTGGGATTTTATGTTCCAGATAATGTTGTTACAAACGATGATTTGTCCAAAATGATGGACACGAATGATGCTTGGATTCAAGAACGTACCGGAATCAAAGAAAGAAGATGGATAAAAGAAGGTTCAGGTGATTCCACATCTGTAATGGGGTGCAAAGCTGCTCAAATAGCAATAGAACGCTCAGGTTTGACCAAGGACGATATCGATTTTATAGTATTTGCTACTTTGAGTCCTGACATGTATTTTCCAGGAGGTGGTGTAGATATTCAAGAAATGTTAGGGATGCCTACTATTGGAGCTTTGGATGTACGTAACCAATGTAGTGGATTTGTGTATTCACTTTCGGTTGCCGACCAATTTATCAAAACTGGGATGTACAAAAATGTACTTGTCATTGGTTCCGAAAACCATTCGGGAGGACTAGACAAAACGACACGCGGTAGGAATGTCTCTGTTATTTTTGGTGATGGAGCTGGAGCTGCAGTATTGAGTCGAACAGAAGAAAAAGACAAAGGAATCTTGTCTTCACACCTACATTCAGAAGGAAAACACAACAAGGAATTGGCTTTAGAAGGTCCGAGTACTTCACGTTGGGTACCTGAGATTCTCGCAAACAATGATCCGGATGATACTTCATATTATCCTTATATGAACGGACAGTTTGTGTTTAAAAATGCAGTAGTTCGTTTTTCAGAAGTGATTATGGAAGGTTTGAAACACAATGGGTTGCAAACATCCGATATTGATATGTTGGTGCCACACCAGGCCAATTTGCGTATTTCACAGTTCATTCAAAAGAAATTTCAACTCAACGATGATCAGGTATACAACAACATCATGAAATATGGTAACACTACCGCAGCTTCTATTGTAATTGCATTGACGGAAGCATGGGAAAATGATAAAATCAAAGAAGGGGACCTGGTGGTGCTCGCTGCATTCGGAGCAGGATTCACTTGGGGCTCTGTGATCATGCGTTGGTAATGATTTATTGTCCATAAAAAAAACCGCAACCAATTAGTTGCGGTTTTTGATTAAAAGTCAAGATGTCTTACTTGAACTTATTCTCTTGTAAGATAAAACTCTCACCCAAGTATACCTTTCGTACTTGTGGGTCGTCTGCCAATTCCTGTGGCGTACCTTCTTTCAAAATCCCTCCATTGTACATCAAATAGGTTTTGTCGGTAATAGCAAGGGTGGCTTGTACATCGTGGTCGGTAATCAAAATACCGATATTTCTGTTTTTAAGCTGTGCAACAATGCTTTGTATGTCTTCTACTGCAATTGGGTCTACCCCTGCAAAAGGTTCGTCGAGCAAGATAAATTTAGGGTCTGAAGCCAAACAACGAGCAATTTCCGTACGTCTTCTTTCCCCTCCAGACAATAAATCTCCTCGGTTTTTGCGTACATGTCCCAAACTAAACTCTTCGATAAGACTTTCTAGTTTTTCGTCTTCTTCTTGCTTGCTACGTCCTGTAAATTGCAATACAGAACGAATGTTGTCTTCAACAGATAGTTTACGAAAAACAGAAGCCTCTTGTGCCAAGTATCCAATTCCCTTTTGTGCCCTTTTGTACATGGGATCTAAAGTGATTTCTTCGTCTTCGAGATAGATGTTTCCAGCATTGGGCTGTACCATCCCTACAATCATGTAAAAGGAAGTCGTTTTCCCAGCACCATTAGGTCCTAGCAAACCAATGATTTCTCCTTGGTTTACCTCCAAAGAAATTCCCTTCACGACCTTTCGATTTCCATAGATTTTTTGAATATTTTCAGCTCTTAATTTCATGGAGTAAAATTACAAAATTAGGGTTATAGATTTTGTTTTTCCTGTTTTTTTATCACAGCTTTTGAGACGTAAATACTAATTTCGTACAAAATCAATACAGGTATAGATACAATGATTTGGCTAGCTACATCGGGAGGAGTGATGATCGCTGAAAGCAATAAGACCACTACTAATGCGTGTTTTCTATAGGTTTTTAAAAAGTCAGGTGTCAGCAAACCAATTTTTGTCAAAAAGTAAATCAATACCGGAAGTTCAAAAATGATAGCAACACCTAAAATTGTATTGGTTACCATGGAAATATAAGAAGACAGCGTAAAGTTGTTTTGTATGGCGTCAGTGATTTGAAAATTGTAAAAGAAATAGACTGACATCGGAACAATCACGTAAAAACTAAATATTACCCCTGTGAAAAACAACATGGAAGTTACAAACAGGAACCCTTTAGATTTTTTTATTTCTTCTTCGTGTAACCCCGGAGAGATAAATTTCCACAATTCCCATAATACATATGGGAAAGCAAGAATAAGTCCCAAGATCATGGAGGTCCATATGGCATTCATCAGTTGATTGGTCATCGACAAACTCTGAAGTTTTTGAGGGAAAGAGACTCCACAAAAATCACTATCTATTCCAATGTTTTTAAAACTATTACAGAAAAATTCATAAGTCACAAAGTCTGTTTTTAGATGAGCTAATAAAAACAAATCATAGACTTCCTTTTGAAATGCAAACAGTACAATACCAAATACAAGTATGGCGATGAAAGAACGAACAAGGTGCCACCTTAACTCTTCAAGATGTGACAAAAAGGACATTTGATTCTTTTTAGTACTCATAATTTAACTACTTCTTTTTTAGCGTATTTCTTTTACTCTTTTTTCTAGTTAAAAGATTTAAAATATCCCCTCTTTGATGAGATCGTGTAAGTGCACAATCCCAACATAGTTTTCTTCGTCATCGGTAATCAAAACTTGAGTGATCCCATGGTCTTCTAGAGTTTTTAAAGCATCAATTGCCATGGCATTGGCATTGATTGTTTTTGGGTTTTGGGTCATGATATCTCTAGCAGTCAAGGTTTGAATGTCTTCGTTGTTTTCTAACATTCTACGAATATCACCGTCAGTAATCATTCCTACTACTTTGTTGTTTTCCAATACCGCAGTGGCACCCAATCGTTTGTTTGAGATTTCTATAATAGCATCTTTCACTGGGGTATCTTTTGAAACTATTGGCAATTCGTTGTTGGAAATCAAATCGTTGACTCTCAAATAGAGTTTTTTACCCAAAGCACCACCAGGATGGTATTTGGCAAAATCGTTGCTTGTGAATTCCTTCATTTTTAACAAACATACTGCCAAAGCATCTCCTATCACCAATTGTGCAGTCGTACTAGTTGTAGGAGCAAGGTTATTAGGACAAGCTTCTTTTTCTACATAACAATTCAGTGTATAATCTGCATTTTTACCTAAAAAAGATGAAGGGTTTCCTGTCAATGCTATAAGTTTGTTTCCATAGTTTTGAATCAAAGGGACCAATACTTTAATTTCAGGAGTATTTCCGCTTTTTGAAATACAAATAACGGCATCGTCTTGTTGGATGTTTCCTAAATCTCCATGTATGGCATCTGCTGCATGCATAAATACTGCTGGAGTTCCCGTAGAGTTCATTGTGGCTACAATCTTATTGGCTATGATAGCACTTTTACCAATTCCAGTAATGATTACACGTCCTTTCGAATTGAAGATAAAATTTACTGCATCTTCAAAATTAGAATCGATTAAATTCTTTAAATTCGCAATGGCTTTGCTTTCTAATTCTATTGTTTGCAAAGCGTTTTCAATTATGTTATGCTGATTTTTTTTCAAGGATTTTAATTTTTATAAAATGAAAAAAAGTGATATCTTTAATTGCAAATGTATCTAAAATTAGATTAAGAAAGGTAATGATTAGAAAGGAAATTGATATACACACTCCGCTTAAGAATTTTTTTGGTTTTTCAAAATTTAAAGGTCTACAAGAAGACGTTGTTCGGAGTATAGTAGAAGGGAATAACACCTTTGCAATCATGCCAACAGGAGGAGGTAAATCGTTATGTTACCAACTACCTGCATTGATGAAAGAAGGTACGGCAATAGTAATATCTCCATTGATTGCTTTGATGAAAAATCAGGTGGATGCTATTCGCGGTGTTTCTGAAAATGACGGTGTTGCACACGTTCTAAACTCTTCACTAAACAAAGCCGAAGTATCACGTGTGATGTCCGATATCGAAAATGGGGTCACCAAATTGTTGTATGTAGCCCCTGAATCTTTGATAAAAGAGGAATATATAGAGTTTTTACAAGTTCAAAATATTTCTTTTGTGGCTATTGATGAGGCACATTGTATTTCTGAATGGGGACATGATTTTCGACCTGAATACAGAAATTTAAAGAATATTATCAAAAATATAGATAATGTTCCTGTAATTGGTTTGACAGCTACAGCTACAGAAAAAGTTCAGGAAGACATACTGAAGACACTAGGAATTCCTGATGCTAAAAGATTCAAAGCTTCGTTTAACAGGCCCAATTTATTTTACGATGTACGTCCAAAAACAGATGCTATCTACAGTGACATAATTCGATTTGTGAAAGGCTATCAGGGTAAGTCAGGTGTTATTTATTGTTTGAGTAGAAAAAAGGTAGAGGAAGTTGCACAGATTTTACAAGTCAATGGAATCAAAGCACTGCCATACCATGCAGGTTTGGATGCCAAAACTAGAGCAAAGCATCAAGATATGTTTTTGATGGAAGATACGGATGTGATTGTAGCAACCATTGCTTTTGGAATGGGGATTGACAAGCCTGATGTTCGTTTTGTAATCCACCACGATATTCCAAAAAGTTTGGAAAGTTATTACCAAGAAACAGGTCGTGCAGGTCGTGATGATGGAGAGGGCTATTGTTTGGCTTATTACGCTTACAAAGACATTGAGAAACTTGAGAAGTTTATGGCGAGCAAGCCTGTGGCAGAACAAGAAATTGGTCACGCTTTGTTACAAGAGGTTGTTGGTTATGCTGAAACTTCAATGAGTAGGCGTAAATATTTGCTCCATTATTTCGGAGAGGAATTTGATGAAGTCAATGGTTTGGGAGCTGAAATGGATGATAATACCAAACATCCCAAACAAAAAATTGAAGCCAAAGACGATGTAGTTGCCCTATTGAAGGTAGTTCGTGATTCCAAAGAAAAATACAAATCCAAAGACATCGTCGCCACTCTTGTTGGGAAAGAAAACGCGATGTTGAAATCTCATAAAACTCCTGAAAGACCCTTTTTTGGTTGTGGAAAGCATAGAAATGAAAGTTATTGGATGGCATTGATACGCCAAACCTTTGTTGCAAATTACTTACGAAAGGAAATTGAACAGTACGGGGTGTTAAAATTGCCAAAAAAAGGACACGATTTTATAGAATCCCCCGTTTCATTTATGATGACTGCAGACCACGAGTACACTAAAGAGGCTGTTGCAGGAGACGGTGTTGTGAGTTCAAAAAAAATAGTAGGTGTAAGCGATCAGAAATTGATGGTTTTACTAAAAGATTTGAGAAAAAAGGTAGCTAAGAAAAGAGGAATCCCTCCTTTTGCTATTTTTCAGGATCCTAGTCTAGATGCAATGACGCTCAGGTATCCCATTACAATTGAGGAATTGAGTAACGTTCATGGAATTGGTGATGGTAAGGCTAAGAAATTTGGGAAAGAGTTTGTGGAATTGATAGCTACCTATGTAGAAGAAAATGATATCACAAGACCAGACGATTTGGTTGTCAAGGGTACCGGTGTAAAATCGGGTCTAAAATTGTATATCATTCAAAACACAGATCGAAAGTTGCCTTTGGAAGACATCGCTTCTTCAAAAGGATTAGAAATGGAAGATTTGATCAAAGAAATAGAAACGATTATTTATGCTGGGACAAAATTAGATATTTCCTATTACATAGATGATATGCTTGACGAGGAGCAACAAGAAGACATCATGGAGTATTTTATGGAAGCAGAAACCGATGAAATTGAAGATGCTTTGGAAGAGTTTGATGGAGATTATGAAGAAGAAGAGTTAAGGTTAATGCGTATCAAATTCTTAAGCGAAGTTGCTAATTAGTAAAAGATGAATTGAATACAATGAAAAAAAAGAACCTTCTTACACTAGAAGAAATAGAAAATGTTAGTTCTAGAGAAGATTTAAAAGATATTTTAAAAAATAAAGGAAATCATTTTTCCAAAGTCTTAAAGACTATTGCTTACGAGGAGGAGCTTAAAAAATTACAAATTGAGTTGGTAAAGTTGCAGCAGTGGGTTGCAAAAAACAACAAAAGAGTTGCTGTTATATTTGAGGGGAGAGATGCCGCTGGAAAAGGAGGTGCTATCCGTAGATTTATGGAGCACTTGAGTCCTAGATCTTCTCGTTTAGTTGCTTTAAACAAACCTACTGATATTGAAAGAGGTCAATGGTACTTTATGCGGTATATTAAAGAGTTACCTAATCCTGGAGAAATAGTTTTTTACGATAGAAGTTGGTATAATAGAGCTGTTGTAGAACCAGTCATGGGTTTTTGTAATGAGAAAGAATACAACGAGTTTATGTCTCAGGTTCCTGAGTTTGAACATATGTTATATGAAGATGGATTGATTATTATCAAATTTTGGTTGTCAATTTCTAAAGACGAACAAAAAAGACGTTTCAATTCCCGAATGCAGAATCCATTAAAGCGTTGGAAATTCAGCCCTGTAGATCAAAAAGGTCAAGAGTTATGGGATCGTTATTCTCATTACAAAGAGCAAATGTACAGCAAAACACATACGAGCTACAGTCCTTGGGTTATTGTTAAAACTAATGAAAAAGAGGTAGCTCGATTGGAATGTATTCGTTATGTTTTGTCTCGCTTTAATTATGAGGGCAAAGACTCAAAAACAACAAATTTATTGCCAGACCCAAATGTAATCATGCACTATTTTAGGTCATCTCATCAGATAGATTAATTCACTAATATCAGTAATACCCCGCTTATGTTTGTATCAGAACCCATAGAAATGAAAACTACTCTAGATAAATTAAACACAAAATTAGGGATCAAAGGATTGTTTGCAAAAGATGTTGTGAGTATTGAAAGAGCACTTCGTATCTATGATTACGAAAAGAAACTCAAAAAACTTCAGGCTAAATTGATACAAATGCAATCGTCTGTAATAGAAAATAACGAACGTGTCATTGTTATTTTTGAAGGAAGAGATGCTGCTGGAAAAGGTGGGGCAATTCGCCGTATTACAGAACGAATCAATCCGAGGCATTTTCGTATTGTAGCGTTGCCAAAGCCAACTGAGGAGGAACGAAGTCAATGGTATTTTCAACGCTATATAGAAAAGTTTCCTCGCGCAGGTGAAATTGTGTTCTTTGACAGAAGTTGGTACAATAGAGCTGTTGTGGAACCTGTAAACGGTTTTTGCTCTGATGAAGAGTACCATATTTTTATGGAACAAGTAAACGATTTTGAGAAAATGATTACGCAGTCAGGAATTAAATTGGTTAAGATTTACATGTCCATATCAAAAAGAGAGCAGGAAAAAAGATTTGAAGAAATCCAGCAAAATCCCTTGAAACAATGGAAAATGACCGATGTTGATAGAAAAGCACAGGATTTATGGGATGCATATACTGTGTATAAGGATAAAATGTTTGACAATACACCGGAAGCTGCAGTTCCTTGGAAAATAATAAAAGCCAATAAAAAAACCGTAGCTAGAATCAATTCTATAGAGTACTTATTGTCTCAGATCCCCTACGACGCAAAAAGTGAAATCTAAACAAGTTAGATTGAAATGAAACCCAGAGAATTACAAAAAGGAGATAAAGTTCTCGTGATGAACGAGTCAGTAAGAGGTGTAGTAGTTGGTGTCAATGGTAATGACATTTTGGTTTTAGAAGAAAATGGTTTTGAATTACCACATAAACCTGAAAATTTAATCAAATTAAAGCAAGAACAGTCTGATTTGTCAAGGTGTTCAGATGTTGATAATACATTGTTTTTACAAAAGAAATTTGAAAAAGTACCAACTAAAAAGACTAAAAAAACCAAAAACAAAAAAGAAAACCTTCATCCTCCTATGGAGGTAGATTTACACATACAACATCTTGTTAAGTCTACAAGAGGAATGAGTAATTTTGATATGTTGACACGACAGTTGGATACAGCTAAATACAAATTGGAATTTGCAATACGAAAGCGAATACCACGTGTCGTTTTCATACATGGAGTAGGAGAAGGCGTGTTGCAAAAGGAATTGAATTACCTATTTGCTAAGTATCCTGTTAAAATTACTGATGGCTCTTATAAAAAATATGGGCAAGGAGCTACTGAGGTATATATTATTCAGAATAACTCAAGAAATTAATGTTAGTTGTTGGAATTTTCAGGTAGGTCATTGATTGTGAAACTACCTGCTTTAGTTCCTAGTGGATAGCCATTCGGATAGTTTATTTCACCTGTATCACTTGAAAAATTTAAAGTGATAAATTCAAAAACCATGGTGTAATTTTGTTTGTAATTATTAGTAGCTGGTGTTCCCGCCTCAATACTATTATCAGGATGCTCAGGGTCTAAATAATCTACGACAGTATCAACATCTATGTCTGCTGTTTTGGATTCATTGACAGACAAAATACCATCATTGTCGTCATCTATATCCAAGTAATTTGGGATTCCGTCATTGTCAGTATCATCATTTGTAGGGTCTCCATCTCCATTGATATCTTCGTCTATCGTTTTGATATTGTCTCCGTCATCATCAGTATCAATATAATTTGGATAGCCGTCGTTGTCAAGGTCATCATTACTCAAGTCCCCATCTTGATTGCTATCCTCAATAGAACTTGCAACATTATCATTGTCATCGTATGAGATTTTGTTGTTGATTATCAATTCTCCAGAACCATTCCATTCTTCCAATACCGTTGGACTTGCTGGAGGTATGTTTTGACAATAATAAGAACTATTGATGGCATCTGTAAAAATTCTGTAATAAAAAGTTGCAGCTCCATTGGGTTGTATGTTGTAAGAAACATCCGTCATAGGTGTCTTAAAAAATACATCGTCGGTATTGTCTTGGTTGAGTTCTAATATCAATGATTCGCTACCGGAACTATTTATTTTATAGAACAATACAGAGCCACAATTTTGAATACTGGCATTGTCAAAATCAAAGGAAGGGACATTGAAGTCACCATCGTTACACGCAGTGCAAAAGAGGAGTAATAAAAAGAGCTTTGTAATTTTCATTTACTGTGAATTATATAGCAAATGTAAGGGTTTTAAAGAGAATTGAAAAAGTGTTTTTTCTTTAATTTTAATTCTATTACTTTTGCTTTTATAATTAAATATTTAACTCCTCTCTATGTCCATTTCGACGGAAGTAAAAAAAGTATATTTAGACAACGCAGCAACGACACCGCTATTTGATGAGGTTGTTGATTTGATGTCTGATTCAATGCGTGAAATATATGGCAACCCATCTTCTACCCATCAATTTGGAAGAACCGCTAAATCTGCTATTGAGGCAGCACGTAAATCCATTGCAAATATGATTGGAGTTGCTTCCAATGAATTGATTTTCACTTCAGGTGGTACCGAAGCCAATAATTTGATATTGATCAATGCGGTTAAAAATTTAGAAGTTCGGCATATCATTACTTCAAAAGTTGAACACCATGCTGTTTTAAAAGCTATTCGTCAGTTAGAATCAGATTTTGCTATTCAAGTGAGCTATGTCAATATCCTTTCAGATGGCTGTGTTGATATGGAACATTTAGAAAGCTTATTAACTGCTTCTGACGTTAAAACGCTTGTTAGTTTGATGTTTGTGAACAATGAAGTAGGTAGCATTTTAGATGTGGCTAAAGTCACTACGTTTTGTAAAAATTACGGAGCACTTTTTCATTCAGATGCTGTACAAGCAATTGGTCATTTTGATTTGAATATTGAGACTTTAGGTGTTGACTTTATATCTGTAAGTGCTCATAAATTCCATGGTCCTAAGGGAATAGGGTTTGCTTATTTTAGAAAAGGCTACGGTGTACAACCTATGATTTTAGGTGGAGGACAGGAAAAAGGTGCTAGAGCAGGAACAGAGGCTGTTCATGCTATATTAGGTATGGACTTAGCGCTTCAAATGTCCTTAAATACTTTAGAAAAAGACATTGAGCACATAAAAAAAATTAAAACATATTGTGTCACAGCATTGAGTACTGAGATACCTTCTATTGCATTTAATGCAAATTCTGATAATTTAAAAACAAAAACGACTACTCTGTTGAATGTTCGTCTTCCTGAAAATTTACCTTTTATCATGTTTCATTTAGATATGAAAGGTATTGCCGTTTCTGGAGGAAGTGCTTGTCAAAGTGGAAGTAATGTAGGATCACATGTTTTGAATGAATTACTTGATGCTGATGAAGCAAATAAAACATCATTACGTATGTCTTTTAATAAATTTACGAGTATTGCTGATATTGATTATGTAGTAAAAGTCTTAAAAGAATTGCTTGAAAAATAATATTAAGGTGTAAGTCTTCCTTTTAGTCTTTTTTCAAATCGCTGTTTGATAGCGGTGATGCGTTTCATGACATCCATAATAGAAGGGTCTTTGCTAACTTTGTAAATTTCATTTAATGATAGCACTATTTCTTTAGCTGTATGTGATGCTTTGATACGCTCGTCTCTAGATTTAAAATTAGCCACGTTTTCCTCAAATTCTAATGCTTTATTTAGTGCATCCATAAATGTAAAATTGTTTTTAATTTAAAATTATCCTAACATATATTTTGGCAATATAGCAAAATTGTTTTAATACCATAATTAAATTTTAAAAAAACACAAAAAATCCCCTCGTTTACCTTTTTTTTATCAAAAAATTAAAACGAGGGGATTGTTTAAGATAGAGTGTTTTTTAGTCTAAACGAACTCTTTGAGGTCTATTAACAAGTTCCCATGCTGTATAAAATATCAATTGTGCTCTTTTTCTAAGCAATTCATAGTCGATCTTGTCAGGAGTATCAGTTATTTTGTGATAGTCTTCATGAACTCCATTAAAATAAAAGATAACAGGGACATTATTTTTGGCAAAATTATAGTGATCTGATCTGTAGTAAAACATGTTCGGATCTTTTGGATCATTGAATGTATAGTCAATATCAATCTTCGTAAATGTGTTGTTTGCTGTTTCGGATATTGCATGTAGTTCTTTGCTCAATCTGTCTGATCCAATTAAGTACAAATAATTTGGATTGTTTTTATGTTGAGGGTCTATCCTACCAATCATGTCTATATTAAGGTTTGCAATGTGGTTTTCCATGGGGAAAATAGGGTGTTCTACATACCATTTAGAACCGTAAAGCCCTTTTTCTTCTGCAGTATTGTTTAAAAATAAAATAGATCTTTTAGGACCGTGTCCTGCATTTTTTGCCAATTGAAAAGCTTGGGCCATTTCTAATACAGCAATCGTCCCTGAGCCGTCATCATCAGCACCATTAAAAACCTCTTCGCCATCCATGCCAATATGATCGTAATGTGCTGATATTACGAGTATTTCATTTGGGAATTCAGTTCCTTCTATGTAAGCTACCACATTTTCTGAAGCTTTGATGCCGTCTGGTAAAAAACTAGCGGGAATTTCTTGGAAATAATCATCGCTTCTGTAGGCACTTTCAATCCCATTTCTTTTATAGAAGTCCTTTAGAAATTTAGCAGCTTTTTTTTGACCTGGTTCCCCTGTGTTTCTTCCTTCATAAGCATCAGAAGAAATTTCGTACACATTTTCTTTTAATTCCTCTAGCGTGATGGTTTTTGCATAGTGGATGGCCTTTTCATTTTCATTTGAAAATTGCTTTTGAGTTGAGGTACAACTGAGGCTAAAACTTAGCAAAGCAGCTAACATTAGTTTGTATATCATAATCATTTAATTAAATTGGGACTGTAAATATCACCTTTTTAAAATGAATTGTTCGGTGTTTTCACAAAAAAATATTTGATCTTTTGGAAAAATACGTTCCATTTCTTTTGAAGCTATCAAAGCTTTTTTACTACCTGTTACAAAATTGTTTTCTGACATTAGCCATAATGAATCTGCAATTTGAAGGGATAAGTTGACTTCATGTGTAGATAGCAAAATAGTTTTTCCTGTAGTTTCTACTAATCTTTTAAGTAATTTAAATACCTCTATTTTGTGATGAAGGTCTAGATGAGCAGTGGGTTCGTCTAAGATAATTAGTTCTGTATTTTGTGCCAATACTCTTGCGATCATTACTTTTTGCGATTGCCCATCACTTAATTCATTGAATTTTTTTGTACTGAGTTCAGTGATATTTACTTGTTTCATCGCATTTTCTATTGCTTCATAGTCTTTGGTATTCAGCTTTCCTATCCAGTTTGTATAAGGTTGCCTTCCCAGGGCGATGATTTCAAAAACTGTGAGTTGACTTTCAGGAATTCTTTCCGTGAGAACAAGACCCATTTTTTTTGCAAGATTCTCTGCCCTAATATCACTTAGTTTTTTTCCCCCTAACCATATATTTCCATCAAGCGGCACTTGGGTTTTAGAGAGGGTCTTTAGTAGCGTTGACTTACCAATACCGTTCTTCCCAATCAAACAAACCATTTGCCCTTGAAGAAGCTCTAAGTTTAAATTTCGTGCGATACAATTCTGGTTATTTTTAGAGGTATAGCCAATACAGAGATTTTTAGCTTTTAAAATAGGTATGTCTTTTGTTGAATTCCTCATAAGCTCACCTGTTGTTTTCTGATAAGTAGCCATATGACAATGGGAGCACCGAATAAGGAGGTGACAGCATTGATTGGAAGTGTATTATCACTTCCCGGAAGTTGTGAAATTATGTCACAGATTAGCATTAAAATTGCTCCGTTGATAGCAACTGCTGGCAACAGCTGTTTGTGGTCAGAGGTATTAAATACTAATTTGGTCAAATGAGGTACGGCAAGCCCTATAAAGGCAATAGGTCCAGCAAAGGCAGTTATGACACCCGTAATGACACTTGTAGTGATGAGTGTTATAGCTCTTGTTTTTTTTAAGTTTACTCCCAAACTCTTTGCATAGTTTTCTCCAAGTAATAGGCTGTTTAAAGGTTTTACTATGAAAATCAAGGCAATACAGCTAAGGGATAAAAGTAAAGTCAAAACCGTAAGTTCACTCCAGCGAACATTTCCTAGACTCCCTAAGCCCCAAAAAACAAATTGTTGCAATTTTTCCGCGCTGCTTAAGAAGCTTAAGATATTAATCACTGCAGCACTAATACTTCCAAACATCAATCCAATAATCAGTACAGACATGGTGTTTTTCACCTTTTTGATGGCAAGTAGCACTGCTACAAGTACGCTAAAAGATCCCAATGACGAAGCAATAGCAATGCTCCAACTACCATTGCTATTAAGTGCAAAGTAGCTTCCAAAAAATCCAGTCCCCAAGACCAATAAAGCGACACCTAAACTAGCACCAGAACTAATACCCAACACAAACGGGCCTGCTAAAGGATTACGGAATAGAGTTTGCATTAAAAGACCGCTAATCCCTAGTCCAGCTCCAACAAGTATTGCACAAATAGATTTTGGCAATCTGTAATTAGTAATGATATAAGCCCAACTTTCCTCTGGGATATTTTCACCGAAAAGAATAGAGATTATCTTTGCACTAGGTATTTTAATGGATCCTAGGTTGATGTTTAAAAACCAAACAATTATGAGTGCCAATAGCATAAAAAACAGCACAGTTTTGTATGTTTTATTTGAACTCAATGTTGACGTGCTTTTAAAAAATCGATTAATTTTTTTACTGCAATTCCTCGATGACTGATTTTACCCTTTTCTTCAGTGGTCATCTCAGCAAAAGATAGGTTGTAATCCTTAGGTTGGAAAATAGGATCGTAGCCAAACCCTTCTTCACCTGTTTTTTTCTCAAGTATGATTCCTTCACAAACTCCTTCAAAAAGATATTGTTGTTGATCTAAATTTAAGGCAATTACTGTTCTAAAGCGAGCTGATCTATCTTTTTTACCCTTTAAGTTTGTGAGTAATTTATCCATATTTGCAGTGGTATCATTATGAGGGCCGGCATAACGTGCTGAATACACTCCAGGTGCACCATCCAAAGCTGTTACTTCCAACCCAGTATCGTCTGCAAAGCAATTCAAGTTGTAGTTTTTACTAACATGATCTGCTTTAAGGATGGCATTGCCTTCAAGGTTTTTAGCCGTTTCTGCAATTTCCTCATGGCAACCTATGTCGTTTAAAGATACTATTTCTACACCGGGTAGCAGCGCGCGTACTTCCTTTGTCTTATTTGAATTGTGTGTGGCAAAAACGATTTTCATGAATATTACAATTTCTATACCTACAAATATACCTTTTGATTTTCAAAAAACACCCATTCGGATTTTATGTTTTTAATACTTAAAGAAACACTTATAAATTTCAATTATGAAAAGCCATTTCTTTTGACTATATTGATGTAAAACATTAATTTTTTATAGTATGTACATTCAAAACATTTTTAAAATTAATCATTCTCTACTTTTAATTTTTCTCATATTATCTTCAATAATAAGTTGTGATTCAGATAAAGATGAGGTCAACGATACTTCTGGAAATGTTGATGATATAGGTGAAGTAACTGATGATTCTGGTGAACCCACAGAGACATCATATGACATTCAAAATATCTTAACATTATTTGATGCAAGTAGTGAAGTGGTAACTTATGAAATTACAGGAGATAAAGTAGTTTTTACAACGAGTAACTTACCCAAACACAAAACTCCTTACTATCAAGGAACTGAATGGAGTGATGAATTGTATGAAGCTTACAACGGAACTAATAGTTCGTTTAGATTGAATCCTAATAGAATAGGAGCTCAAAATATTACTTTTAGCATTCCATTGCATCCTAAAGCAGCCACTATCAACGAGGCTACACCTATGGGACCTATTGGTATTTCAAGAAATGGTGTGGTTTTTTTCAACCAATATGCGGCAGGAGGTGCTGGATTGGATAACGAAATAAACTCTTTTGATCAGTATCTTGGACACCCGACAGGACAAAGTGTATATCACTATCATGTAGAACCATCCTATGTGACTGAAGTGCATGGGGCAAATGCTTTTCTTGGCTTGTTAGCTGATGGTTTTCCGGTTTATGGACCTGAAGAAGGTTCAGAGACTTTGTCTTCTGATGATTTGGATGATTTTCATGGTCATTTTGGTGTTACGGATGAATTTCCTGATGGTATTTATCATTACCACGTGACCGCAGATCCACCTTACATAAATGGAGATGGATTTTACGGTACACCCGGTAATATAAACAATTAGTCAAATGCGTTATTTGTTGTTTTTTATCTTGTTGATTTCATGTAATTCAGTATCACCTGTTCAAGTTGTAAATATTGAAGACATTGAATTATCACTCAGTAATGGAGTTGTTTTATACAAGAGCAAGATTTTTACCGGGACACTTGTTGCCAAAGATTTTGATGGTGTGTTATCATACACTTGTAATTATGTTAAAGGGAGAAAAGTTGGTGAAGAAAAGAAGTGGTATTCAAACGGTCAATTGGAAAGTCATCGATTTTACAATGATGGAGTCAAAGTTGGCATTCACAAAGGGTGGTGGCCATCAGGTTTGCCAAAATTTACATTGGAATTTAACACTCAGGGAGCTTATCACGGAATTGTAAAAGAATGGTTTGAGAACGGAACCTTGTCCAAGTCATTTCACTATGTCAATGGTAAAGAAGAAGGGGGACAACAATTGTACAAACCTAACGGGAATATCCGCGCAAATTATGTGGTGAGAGATGGTGAGCGTTACGGGTTGATTGGTCTGAAAAAGTGCGATGCGATACTTGTAAAGTGATATGTTATATAAAATGAAATATAGAGGAATATATTTTTTATTGTTTTTGTTGTTGTTAAGTGCTTGTAAAAAGAAAGAAGAACTGCAAAAGTCAAGGAAAGTAACTACTTTGCCCTTTTTTAATTCAGCATCATTTACACCTGAGTGGATTGAAAAGACCCATAAGAACTATTCAAAAATTCACAAAATTTCAGATTTTTCTCTCACCAATCAGGAAGGTATGACAATTACTCAAAACTATTTTGAAGGTAAAATTTACGTGGCCGATTTTTTCTTTACAACCTGTAGTGGTATTTGTAGATCTTTAAGTTTAAATATGAAATTGTTACAGGAGACTTTTAAAAATGACCCTGAGGTTTTGTTGCTGTCCCATTCTGTGACCCCTGACATAGATTCAGTATCAGTTTTAAATAAATATGCTGAAAATTACGGAGTCGATAGTTCCAAGTGGCATTTAGTAACAGGAGACAAAGAGCATATATATTCGCTGGCGAGAAATTCCTATTTTTCTGACGAAGATTTTATAAAAACAAACAGTCCAAGCACATTTATACACACTGAAAATTTTTTGTTAATAGACAAAAAAGGAAGGATTCGAGGTGTGTACAACGGTACCTTAAGGTTGGGCGTAAAACGCTTGATACGTCATATCAAGGAATTAAAAAAAGAATCTTAGAGTCAGCTCTTATTTTTTCTTCATGTCAATGAGGATGGCAAAGGTATTGTTTATATCGTCTTCTTTCACAACAATTGTCATCTCATGAGTCGTAGAAATAATTTCCTGAACAGGTATTCCTGCCCAAGCGAGTTGCTTGAGTATAAAGTAGTAAACTCCCGATTGTTCTACGTTAGTTTTAGGGAGTTTGATGGTAATGGAAGCCAAATCAACATGTGAATATATCATCACTTCTTTATCAAAAACCTTTAAAACTTTAGGCTCAAGGTTTTTACTCGTTACTATGTTGGTTTCAAATATCCCCTGTGAAATTGTGAAAAAATAATCTTTGTCATCACCTATTTCATTCAATAGAAGAGAAATTGATTTTAGTAGTGTCGAAGTATTTTTAAACGTAAAGTTGCATAGGTTAGAACGTACAATGAAATCACCTAAAGAAAAAGTGAATTTTTGGATATTTTTTCTAATTCTCAACAAATTCGATGGTGACAAACGATTTATAGCCATCATGATTGCTCCCGATTTCACTTCCTTTCCCAAGTCTTTTTGTACATCCTCTTGTATGGCCCTTGCAAGTGAGGATACATTAATTAGTTTGTCGTTTAGAGCTTCTTCATAAAAAGGAGTTTTTCTTATGATACTTTCTACAGATTCTTGAATAGTTTTCATAATGTAACAAAGTTTGTAAGTTTGTTGAGGATCTTAATTTGTGTGAATTTCACGTCGAAATTAATAAAAAAATCAAAATGTTTAATTTATAACAATTTGTAATAAAGTGTAAATATATTACAAATTTTTGCACCAATTAAACTAATAGAAGATTTTTGCTTTCCAAATAATTAAAAATACTTTTATAGGGTATTTAGAGTATCTTAAACACAACAAATGAAAATTTTAAAATTCGGTGGGACTTCTGTTGGTACTGCAAAAAGTATCAAGGAAGTAGCCAATATAGTAAGCAGTATACAAGGACCTAAAATCGTTGTTTTATCAGCAATGTCTCAAACTACGAACGTATTGCATCAAATAACGGACACTATTGCTGCCTCAAATTTTGAAGAGGCACATGCATTGATTGCGATGTTGATTGAGCGATACAACGGAGTAGTAGATGAATTGTTCGTAAGTGAAAATTCTAAAATAGATGCCTGTGCATTTGTTTCTGAACGTTTTGATTTTATAAAATCCTACGTTCATGAAGGAGCTTTGGATGCTATTGATGCAACTGAAAAGTTTATTGTAGCGCAAGGAGAAATACTATCTACGAATTTATTTACACGTTATCTATTAGAAAAAGGTACCGAAGCTAGTTTGCTTTCTGCATTTGACTTTATGCGTACTGATGCCGCAGGAGAACCGGACAGTACTCATATAGAAAAAGAGTTAAAAGCTATTCTCTCTGCCAACCCTAGTGAGGATTTACATATTACGCAAGGCTATATCTGCTTGAGTCATGATGGCGAAATAGACAATCTAAAAAGAGGAGGAAGCGATTATTCTGCCTCTCTAATCGGTGCAGCGATCCAAGCAGAAGAAATTCAAATATGGACAGATATCGATGGAATGCACAATAACGATCCTCGTTTTGTTGACAATACTTTTTCTCTTGATGAAATTTCTTTTGACGAAGCTGCGGAGTTGGCTTATTTTGGAGCAAAAATATTGCACCCACAGAGTGTGATTCCTGCAAAGGAGAAAAATATACCCGTGTTACTAAAAGATACTTTTAATCCAAATTCATCTGGGACAATCATTAGAAACTGTGAAGTGCCTAATAAAGTAAGAGCGATTGCTGCCAAAGACGGTATAACAGTTATAAAAATAAAGTCATACCGAATGTTGATGGCTTATGGTTTTTTAAAGAATATTTTTCAAGTATTTGAAAAATACAAAACCTCTATTGACATGGTGACCACTTCAGAGGTAGCCGTTTCCATTACTATTGATGATGCTAGCAATATAGAACCAATTATCAATGAATTAGAGATGATTGGAAGTGTTGAGGTAGATACGGAGACCACTATCATTTGTTTGGCTGGAGGGTTTACAGACAACAAGAGTGGTGTAAATGATGCTATATTCAACAGTTTACCCAATATTCCTATTCGTATGATCTCGTATGGCGGTAGTAACTACAATGTATCAATAGTTGTTGATACTTCATATAAAATTGAAGCTTTGAGAGCTCTGAATGCTGGTCTTTTTGATGGTAATCAAGCATAGTGTAAGTTTCTTATTTATATTGAAACTATATAGTGGTTTTTTTACCAAAAACCCAATATGTACAAGGTAAACGTTTATTTTTTTACAAAACTTTTGTTTATTTTTGCTTAATTAAAATTTGAATTGAAACACTTATTACAATGGCTATAATTATTACTGACGAATGTATCAATTGCGGGGCTTGTGAGCCTGAATGTCCAAACAATGCAATTTATGAAGGTGCTGAAGATTGGCGTTATGCTGACGGTACTGAACTTTCAGGTGACATTGTTTTGCCAAATGGAAACAGAACGAATGCAGATGATGAGCAAGAAGCAGTTGACGATGAGGTTTATTTTATCGTTCCTGATAAATGTACTGAATGTAAAGGTTTTCACGATGAGCCTCAGTGTGCTGCAGTATGTCCAGTCGATTGTTGTGTTCCAAATGAAGACATTGTTGAAACTGAAGAAGAACTCTTGGCTAAGAAAGCATTTTTACACGCGGAATAATTTCTTGACGCGTATAAGATATTTTAAAACTCCTTATTTTTTTAATAAGGAGTTTTTTTATCAATTTAAGTTTCAATTTTTTAAAAGGTAAAATATATTTTTAACTCTGTCATACAGGGGGAGTTTTTTTAAATAAACACTATATTTGCAGTCAAATTTTCAAAATTATATTTCATGAAAGCAGGAATTGTAGGATTACCTAATGTTGGGAAGTCAACTTTATTCAATTGTTTGTCAAACGCAAAGGCGCAAAGTGCGAATTTTCCATTTTGTACCATAGAGCCTAATATCGGAGTAGTGAATGTGCCAGATGATAGGGTTGCTGTATTGGAAGGTATGGTAAATCCTGAGCGTGTTGTTCCTGCAACTGTTGAGATTGTGGACATAGCGGGTCTTGTAAAAGGAGCAAGTAAAGGTGAAGGTTTGGGAAATCAGTTTTTAGGGAATATTCGTGAAACAGATGCTATTATTCACGTTTTACGTTGTTTTGATAATGACAATATAGTTCATGTGGATGCTTCCGTAGATCCGGTAAGAGATAAAGAGACTATTGATATCGAATTGCAATTGAAAGATTTGGAATCTGTTGAAAAACGAATTGAGCGTGTCAAGAGAAATGCAAAAACAGGAAATAAAGAAGCGCAAGCTGAGTTTGAAGTGTTACAAAAAATTCATGAAACTTTGTTGGCTTCTAAATCTGTAAGAACATTAGAGTTTACAGAAAAAGAAATGGAGTTTGTTAAACCTTTACAGTTTATCACGATTAAACCGGTTATGTATGTTTGTAACGTAGATGACGATGCTGCGGTTTCTGGAAATGAATATGTAGAGCGTGTAAGAGAAGCGGTTAAAGATGAAGATGCCGAAATAGTTGTTTTAGCGGTGGGAACTGAAGCCGATATCAATGAATTAGATGATTACGAAGAGCGTCAAGTTTTTCTTGAGGATATAGGTTTGACAGAGCCAGGATCTGCAAAATTGATCCGATCTGCATACAAATTATTGAACTTACAAACTTATTTTACAGTGGGTGTGAAAGAAGTTAGGGCTTGGACAATCAACATAGGGGATACTGCCCCTCAAGCTGCTGGAGTAATTCATACAGATTTTGAGAAAGGTTTTATTAGAGCTGAAGTCATCAAATATGCAGATTATATTGAGCATGGTTCTGAAGTAAAAATAAAAGAAGCAGGAAAATTAGGAGTTGAAGGTAAGGAATATATTGTTGAGGATGGAGACATTATGAATTTCCGATTCAACGTTTAATTTGTAGTATAAACATTATTAAAAAAAGACCCTTAGTTATTGTATCTGCTAAGGGTCTTTTTTTACAAACTAAAACTATAGGCTAGTAACGCCCATCCTACTAATAGTAGTAATCCGCCTACAGGAGTAATCGGACCAAGAAATTTTATTGTTTTACCTTTGGCGGCTGATAGTACAAGTCCATAAATACTGAATGAAAATAAAAATATTCCGATACTGATACAGCTTTGAATTGCAATTAAAAATGGGTGTGAAATTTCGAGACTCAATCCCAATACAATCAATAGTAACGCGTGGTACATTTGATATTTTACACCTGTTTCAAAATTCTTTAATTGAGTTTCATTGAGTGTTTTTTTCAGTGCATGTGCCCCAAAGGCTCCAAAGGCAATTCCTAGTGCTCCATAGCTAGCCCCTATAATTAATGATATTTCGTTCATAGTTTGAATTTGTTTTTAAGAACTACAAGATAGCATTGAGCATCCTACTTTATTTCTGGCCCAATCCGGTCTTTTTACAAACCACTTTTCAGAATTTTGTTGTTCGTCATATGGTTTTTTTAAGAGTTGGTATAATTCCTCTACAACGCTATAATCTCCTTTGTCAGCAGCTTCTATGGCAATTTGCGCCATGTAATTTCGAAGTACGTATTTTGGATTTACAAGGTTCATTGCCTTTTGTCTTTCCTCGTCGCTTTCTTTTTCTAATAAGAGCCTTTGGGTGTAGTTTTGAAACCACTTTAGCCAGGTTTCTTTTGTGTTTTCTTTTACTTCTTTGGCAACGTAGAAAGCGTCTTGTATTTTTAGTAGGCAGTTTTCTGCAGTATCTGATTTTTTAAGTTTGCTCAGATTTCTAAAAAATAAGGTCATGTCTGTTTCGGTGAGGTGTAAGGCGTCCTCAAGAGATGCAATCAATTGTTTGTCTTCATGATTGTTTATTTTTAGTCCTAATTTATTGCAATACATTGTGTGGTATTGCAAGTCAAATTGTACTTTATAATTTTCGAGTATTTCTTCAAAAGGTTTGACTTCATTAACAAGCGGATAAAGTGCGTTAGCAAGCTTTAGAAGGTTCCATAAGCCAATATTGGGTTGGTTGGCATATCTATATCTTTTATGTTGACTATCTGTAGTATTAGGCGTCCAATTATGATTGTATCCTTCCAACCACCCATAGGGGCCGTAGTCGATGGTCAAACCCAGTATCGAAAGGTTGTCGGTGTTCATTACTCCATGGACGAAACCAACTCTCTGCCATTCGATTATTGTTTTGAGTGTTTTGTTGGACACCTCTTTAAAAAACGAAATATAGGTTTCCTTTGAGGGAGTTCCTAATTCTTTGAAATGGTGGATTATGGTGTAATCTACAAGTTTTTTTAAGGTTGCGTTGTCACCTCTGGAAGCGGGAAGTTCGTAGTTTCCAAAACGAAGAAATGAAGGTGCAACTCTACATACAATCGCTCCCTTTTCGTAGGCTTGATTGCCATTGTATAAGATATCTCTCAGTACCTTATCTCCTGTCAATGCTAATGACAATGCTCTAGTTGTAGGAATACCTAAATGAAACATAGCTTCACTGCACAAATATTCTCTAACCGAAGACCTTAGTACAGCAAGTCCGTCTGCAGTTCTAGAATAAGGAGTTTCTCCTGCACCTTTCAATTGTAAAGTCCATTGTTTGCCTTTACTTTCAATTTCGGTGAGGTTGATTGCTCTACCATCTCCCAATTGACCAGCCCAATTGCCAAATTGATGTCCACCATAACACATAGCATAAGGGTTTGTATTTGGTATTTGCTTGTTTCCTGTAAAATACTGAAGAAAGGTTTTAGATAAAATATCCCCTTCTGAAAGACCAAGGTCAGCAGCTATTTCTCGCGAAGCATGAATCAATTCAGGAGATTTTGTCTTTTTCGGGGTGACAAAAGAATAGCAACTTTCAGTTACTTGCCTTCTTGCGTTCTCATGATCTGGGTCTGCAGGAAGTTCGTCTGTAAAACT
>JBMZVD010000002.1:0-72413 GCA_049625305.1 Flavicella sp. | reverse complement strand
AGCAAATCCCCTTTTTGTTTTTCTTTAAATCGACTTATTTATGCGCAGCATATTTAGCAGATACTTCTTCCCAGTTTATCACGTTAAAAAACGCGTTGATATAATCGGGTCTTCTGTTTTGGTAGTTGAGGTAGTAAGCGTGCTCCCAAACGTCCAATCCAAGAATTGGTTGGTTTCCACAAGTAACTCCTGGCATCAATGGGTTGTCTTGGTTTGGTGTAGAACAAACGTTTACAACACCTCCTTTGGCAACACACAACCAAGCCCATCCTGAACCAAACTGTGTAGCAGCTGCTTTTGAAAAAGCATCTTTAAACGCTTCAAAAGAACCAAATGCTGCATCAATAGCATCAGCTAATTCTCCTGTAGGCTTTCCTCCTCCGTTAGGTGAAAGAACCTCCCAAAATAATCTGTGGTTGTAAAAACCACCTCCGTTATTTCTTACGGCTCCGTTACTCATGTCTAAATCTGCTAAAATAGCTTCGATAGATTTTCCTTCACTGTCAGTTCCTGCAATAGCATTGTTTAAGTTGTTTGTGTATCCTTGGTGGTGCTTGCTATGGTGGATTTCCATTGTTCTAGCATCAATATGTGGTTCTAATGCATCGTATGCATAGCCTAATTTTGGTAATTCAAAAGCCATAATGTTTTTTTATTTTGAGTTTAACAATACAAATCAAAGATACTAAACAGATTGGAATCTTTGCAATTATATGTTTTTATTTGAAAAACTATTCTAGACAAGAAGTACTACTGTATTTTTATTTTCAATTAGGGTTAGTTTTTTGATGGGTTTATTCCTCTTTTGGTTCCCAAAGTTCAATTTTAGTTCCGTTTATGTCAATGATCCAAGCAAATTTACCTCGATTCATTTCAGTTATTTTATCAACGGTCTGAATCCCTTCACTTTTGAGGTTTTTGAGAAGTGTTTCTAGGTTGTTGACTCTAAAATTTACCATGTAGTGTTGGCTTGAGGGGTCAAAATAATTTGAATTTTGATCAAAAGGAGACCACAGTGTGTTTGCCAAACGATTGTTTTGGTCTTTCCAGTAGAAGGTGCTTCCGTGAGTTTCAATGTGCAATCCTAAATGTTTTTGATACCACGCTTTTGTATCTTCTGGGTTTGCAGTTTTGAAATAAATCCCCCCGATACCGTCTACTATTTGAGCTGTTACAGTTGCTGGTTTTTCTTTGATATGAATGTCAAAGAAAAGTGCTGCGACTTTATCTACACAAGTTTGTGCGAGTTTTACTTTTGATTCCTCGGTCCATCCTGCTATATGTGGTGATAACAGTACTTGATCAGACTGTATCAAGTATTCGAAAGCTGCTGGAAGGTTTTTGTTCTCAAAAAGATTTTCAAAGGAACCTTTTTCGTATTCTAATACATCCAAACAGGCACCTAATATTTTCCCAGATTTTAAGGCCTCTACAAGGTGATCAGTTACAACTGCTGTTCCTCGAGCGGTATTGATTAGGAAAAAAGGTTTTTTAAACAAAGAAATCAAATCCCTATCTACCATTTTGTCGGAGAGTTTGTTGAAAGGAGTGTGAATGCTTAAAACATCTGCTTTTTCTTGAATTTCAGTCAAACTAGTTTGGCGGCAATTTTCATCACCCACCCCTTCTTTGATGTCGTAACACAAAACTTCTACATCAAAACCTCTTAGCTTTTTTGCAAAAGATTTTCCCATGTTTCCATAGCCAATCAATCCGACAACTTTTCCATCTAGTTCAATACCTCTATGTGCCTCTCTCAACCATTTTCCATTGCGAATTTCAATGTCGGCTTGTTTGATTTTATTGAAAAGAGATAACAACATGCCCAAAGCGTGTTCACCTACAGCATTTCTGTTTCCTTCAGGAGCAGAAATCAAAGCAATACCTTTTGACTTGGCATAGTCAACATCGATACTTTCAAGTCCTGCGCCAACGCGTGCTATGAATTTTAGATTTTGTCCCTTGTCGATAAATACTTTGTCAATTTTAAAACGACTTCGAATGACAATACCATCGTATTGATGAATGGTTGCTTCCACTTCTTCCTTACTGGCATTGTATTCCTCAAAACAAGAACATCCTAGCTTTTCTAAGCCCAATTTTAATTGGGGATGGTTGTCGTCAATATGGAGTATTTTCATTTATTTTTGGGACTTAAAAGCTGTTAGTATTGTTCCTTTTCGTTCGGAAAATCTTGTGATTTTACATCTTTGCTATAATTAGCAAAAGCATTTGTCATGTCTTCGTATAAGTTAAGGTATCTTCTCAGAAAACGTGGGTTAAATTCGTGGGTCATTCCAAGCATGTCATGGGTAACCAATACCTGTCCGTCAACACCACCACCAGCGCCAATTCCTATTACAGGGATTGAAATTTCTTTGGCTACTCTCTCCGCTAATTTTGCAGGTACTTTTTCTAAAACTAGAGCAAAACATCCTAGTTTTTCAAGCATCAAAGCATCTTTTATAAGTTTTGCTGCTTCAGCTTCTTCTTTTGCACGAACGGTATAAGTTCCAAATTTATAGATAGATTGAGGAGTCAAGCCCAAATGCCCCATAACAGGTATTCCAGCATTGAGAATTTTTTTGATGGATGGTTTTATTTCTTGTCCTCCTTCTAACTTTATAGCATGTCCTCCAGATTCTTTCATAATTCGAATCGCAGACTTCAAAGCAGTCTTTGGATCTGATTGATAGGTTCCAAAAGGAAGGTCTACTACAACCAAACTTCTGTTGGAAGCTCGTACCACAGAACTGGCATGGTAAATCATTTCGTTTAGGGTAATTGGCAACGTTGTTTCGTGCCCAGCCATTACGTTTGAGGCAGAATCTCCTACCAAGATTACATCTATACCAGCGGTGTCTACTATTTTTGCCATGGTGTAATCATAGGCAGTTAGCATGGATATTTTTTCACCGTTGTGTTTCATTTCAATCAATGAATTGGTGGTGATTCTCTTGTATTGTTTTTTAGCTATTGACATAGTTTTTGTTTGGAAGGTTCAGAGGAACAAAAATACGAAACATTTTTACAATTCATCTTTGGAAGCAAGTCTTCAAAGAGTTATTTGAGTTTTATTGTACTATGTCGATAATTTGATGGCGCCATATAGAAAGAACCTGTTCCTTTTACTTATATTTATGCCTCCGTTTAAATCCCTAATTTAAAACTGTAATATGGATGCTTTTCAGACTCAACTCTTAGATCCAGATAAGTGGATTGAATCGTATGCAGATTACTTGTACATGTATACTATTGCCAGGGTAAATTCAGCAGAGGTTGCAAAAGACTTAGTGCAAGAAACCTTTTTTGCAGGTCTTAAATCTATGCGTAATTTCGAAGGGAAATCAACGGAGCGAACTTGGTTGGTTTCAATACTTAAACGTAAAATAATTGATTATTACCGTAAAATTAATTCCAACAAGGGGAAGGCAGAGGTTCGGGTAAATTTTCACACAGAAGAAGGTCAAGAAGGAGTTTGGCTAGAAGAACGTGTGCCACAAACTTGGGGTAGTGACGCTGACAAAGAGATTGAGACAGAAGAATTAGGAATGACCTTAGATGCTTGCATAGATAAATTGCCAGAAAAGTATGCGATGGTTTTTAGAATGAAGACCCTACAGGATTTTGATACTGATGAGATATGTAAGGAACTAGACATTACAGCGTCTAATTTATGGGTAATCATTCATCGAGCACGGACCCAGTTGCGAAGATGTATGGAAGACAATTGGTTTTTAAAGTAAATTCATATGGCAAAATTTTTTCTATCCTGCGATGAGGCAACGGCTATCTGTGACAAGTCTCAATACAATAAAGCGTCATTTTATGAATTGTTACAGCTTAGACTTCATTTGTGGACCTGCTGTTTTTGTAGGTTGTATAGCAGACAAAATAAATTATTGACAAAAGCACTGAAGCACAAAAAATCAGTAGTTAGTTTCTGTGGATTAACTGACAAAGAAAAAGAAGCGTTACAAAACGAATTGAAATCTATACAAAACAAAGAGTCATAACTTTTTTTAATACTATTTACAATGCATTTTTTACCAGAAAAAATAGACGATTATGTAGTGGCACATTCGCAACAAGAGCCTGAATTGTTGCAAGAGTTGAACCGTGAAACGTGGCAAAAAGTACTGAATCCTAGAATGCTGAGTGGAGGTTTCCAAGGGCGTTTGTTAGCGATGATTTCTAAATTGATACAACCTAAAAACATTTTAGAAATAGGTACTTACACGGGCTACTCAGCTTTGGCTATGGCTGAAGGGATGCAAGAAGGAGGTGTTTTACATACCATTGATAGAAATGAGGAATTGCATGATTTGCAACGTCGTTTTTTTGACAAATCTCCCTATGGTGAAAGTATCAAACAATATACAGGAAATGCTTTGGATATTATTCCACAGATAGACAGTACATTTGATTTGGTGTTTATCGATGCAGACAAAGCGAATTACAGCAATTATTTCGAGCAAATAATTGGTAAAATGAATAAAGGAGGAGTGATTTTATCGGACAATGTGCTGTGGAGTGGAAAAGTAGTAGAGCCGGTCCAAGAAAAAGATATTGATACAGCTGCTTTGTTGGTTTACAATAAAATGATGAATGAAGATCCGAGAATTGAAACTGTATTGTTACCGATTCGAGACGGTTTGACTTTGTCTCGAGTAAAATAAAACTTTTTAAAAATTAAGGGTTTATCGCATTCTTTTGATAGGCCCTGTTGCATTTTCTATGTTTTCCTTGACCTCGTCAATTTCTTTTTGAATATCGCTTGTAACATCTAGATTCAAGTCGTTTTTCTCAGCACTTTCGTTGATTTCTCGTTTAATATCATTGGTAGCATCTTTTATTTGACGCATCCCTTTTCCCAAACCTCTTGCAATTTCAGGTATTTTGTCTGCTCCAAATAGCATGACTACGATAAGAAGGACAACAAATATTTCTGGTCCGCTGATAAATATTAACATGATTGTATTTTTTTACAAAGATAATGATTCGTTTGAAATAGCCTTTTTTTGAAAGATGGTATTTGTACAATATATACCAAGGTGTATTTTTCTATTACACTAAAACTTTCTTATCTTAAAGCTTCAAACCTGATAGTCATGAAATTATTTTTGCCAGTAGCTTTTTTGTTACTCTTTTTTTACTCTTGTAATGAAAAAAAAGAAGTAAAAACTGAAAATTTCGCATTCAATACCTACATAAATAGTACGACCAAAGGGTATGTGTCCAAGGCTACAACCGTTGAGGTTTTCTTTAACAAACCAATACAAAATGTAGTGGTAGGACAGGAGTTGTCAGCAGATATATTAGAACTATCTCCTAAAGTAAAAGGAAATTTATATGTGGTGTCACGAAGAAAAATCGTTTTCAAACCCGATACTATGTTGGATGCAGCCACAAAGTACGTGGGGGTACTTCGATTGGATAAGTTGTTTGATACCCCTCCCAGACCCCTTCGTGAATATTCATTTAATTTTCAAACAATTGCTCCTAATTTCACTCTTTCAATTCAGGAATTACAATCCTATGATGGTTCTTATCAATACTTGCAAGGTACTTTGAAATCTGCGGATGTAGTTTCGGTATCAGAACTAAAAAATGTAGTAAAGGCCACTCAAAATGAATCGAGTTTGGCTATAAAATGGTATGGAGACCCATCTATTAGTAGTGCTAATTTTGAATTTCGTATTGACAGTATCATACGTCCCGAGAATGATGGGGTGGTTTTTGTAAACTGGGATGGAACTTCCATGGGTATTCCTAGCAATAAAGGAATGAGTGAACTAACGATTCCTGGTAAAAATAATTTTTCTGTAATCGGTGTTCAGGTGCACCAATTTCCTGAACAACACGTTCGAATCAATTTTTCAGACCCTTTGCGTAAAAGTCAAAATCTCAGAGGTCTGGTAACAATTGAAAAAGCCACAAAGTTGCAATATACAGTTGATGGCAACACACTAAAAGTGTATCCTAAAAATAGAATAACAGGTCAAGTCAAAGTAGCTGTTTATACAGGAATAAAAAGTAGGGGTAATTACAAATTGAAAAAAGGGTTTTCAGACACGATTACTTTTGAAGCCTTAAAACCTTCAATAGCATTGCTCAACAATGGTGTGATACTTCCTGATTCTAAAAATTTACAATTCAATTTTAAAGCGGTCAACTTAAAAGCAGTAGATGTTCGTGTACTACAATTGTATGCTGATAATGTCATGCAATTTTTGCAACAAGGCAATTTGCAAAATTCTAACAGCTATACCTTGAGAAATGTTGCGCGGAGTGTTTCTCATAAAACAATGCCTTTGGTGACTAGTGATCTTGAAAATGATGGGAAATGGAAAAACTACGCCATTGACTTAAGCGAGTTGATAAAAAAAGATCCTGCTGCCATTTACCGTGTTGAGTTGAGTTTTGTAAAAGATTATTCTTTGTATAAATGTGAAGGTTCAGAAGGAAAAGTTGACTATTCTATTCCCCAAAAAGATCCCAATTCCATCGCAATTGATGCTGAAAAAGAAGCAGCCTATTGGGATGGATTTTCAGGAAGGCGACCAAGCAATTACGATTATTCAGAATATAATTGGAGAGACAGAGAGAACCCTTGTACTCCTTCTTATTTTATTAACAAGCAAAGTGTTGGGGCCAACATTTTGGCAACAAATATTGGTGCAGTAGTAAAAAAAGGTTCCGATAACACCTATTTCGTTGCGCTAACAGACATTTTAACTACGGAGCCGATTTCCAAAGCGGATATTGTTTTTTACAATTATCAACAACAAAAAGTTGCTACTGCCAAATCAGACAATCAAGGAGTCGCATTTGTAGAAACAAAATCTAAAGCAGCCTTCGCTATAGCTTCTCAAGGAGCCCAAAAAACTTATATCCGCCTCAACGAAGGAAGTGCTTTGTCTTTGAGTAAATTCAATGTAGCAGGTAAGAAAATAAAAAAAGGGTTGAAAGGATATATTTATGGAGAAAGAGGTGTTTGGAGACCGGGAGATACCCTTCATACTTTTTTTGTTTTAGACGATCACTCAAACCCATTACCCAAAGCACACCCTATAAAAATGGAGGTTACAGATCCCCACGGAAAATTACATTTTAGTGAGGTTACTTCTGAAGGGTTAAATGGCTTTTACAGGTTTGATATTCCTACAGATAGCGGTGATGCAACAGGTAATTGGAATGCAAAAGTTCGAGTGGGAGACATTTCTTTCACTAAAACTTTAAAAGTAGAAACGATAAAACCCAATCGCTTAAAGATAAAACTTGATTTTGAAGAGGCTTTGCTGTCAGCATACAAACCTATTGATGCCAATATACAAGTGAATTGGTTGCATGGCGCGCCGGCAAAAAACTTGAAGACTGAGGTCAAAATGAAATTGACAGCTACTGACAAAGGTTTTGAAAAATATCCAAATTACACATTTAAAGATCCCATTAAAAACTTTTCAACCGAAGAACTACTCATTTTTGAGGGGAATGTTGATGCTACAGGAAAAGCGAAAATAGATCAGAAGGTGAGCGTAGGTAAAAGTGCTCCTGGATTGCTAAAGGCATCCTTTTTAACCCGTGTTTTTGAAAATGGAGGTGATTTCTCATCCGATGTTTTTTCAACAACATTAGCCCCCTTTAAAAGTTTTGTTGGAATGCGATCTCCAGTGTCTAAAAGATATGGGAATTCCTATGTGACTGATGCAGATACTACTTTTGATCTAGTCACACTTACTTCTGAAGGATTTCCAATTTCTAGGAAAAACTTAGAAGTTGAAGTCTATAAAATTCGTTGGTACTGGTGGTGGAATTCCTCTTATGACAACTTGGCTTCTTATGTCAATAAAAAGCACAGCGCCTTGTACAAATCATTTAAGGTATCAACCAATTTCAAGGGCGAGGCAAAAGTAAATATCAACATACCAAATACCAATTCGGGAAGGTATTTAATTCGCATCAAAGATCCAGTAAGTGGTCATGCTACAGGAAGAACTGCTTATTTTTTTAAAGATTGGTGGTCAAATAGTGGCGCTAAAAATTCAGATGCTGCCACGATGTTAGTGTTTAATGCAGATAAAGAAAAATACAATGTGGGTGAAGTAGCAAAGATTAGTTTTCCTTCATCAAAAACAGGTAAGGCTTTGTTGACCATCGAAAATAGTTCTCAAGTCATACAATCTCAATGGGTGGAGACACAAAACGGACAAACCACTGTTGCAATTCCAATAACTTCCGAGATGACTCCCAATATTTTTGTAAATATTTCATTGGTACAGCCGCATGCTTCAACAGCAAATGACTTGCCTCTCAGAATGTATGGAGTAATTCCTGTATTGGTTGAAGACCCTGAGACACGCTTGTATCCTAAGATTGAAATGCCTGAGGTTTTGGAACCTGAGAAAGAGTTTAAAGTGACTGTAAGCGAGAAACAAGGGAAAAAAATGACTTATTCATTGGCTATAGTAGAGGAAGGTCTTTTGGATTTGACACGTTACACAACACCTGATTTATGGTCTGAGTTTTATAAGAAAGAAGCATTAGGAGTTCGAACTTGGGATTTGTACGATCAGGTCATCGGTGCTTTTGGAGGGACTTTAGAACAGGTTTTTGCGATTGGTGGTGATGAGGATAGAAGTGAAAATTCTAATAAAAAAGCAAATCGATTCAAACCAGTAGTAAAGGTTTTAGGTCCTTTTACGTTAAACAAAGGAAAAAAAGCATCACACAAGATTACCCTTCCCAACTATATAGGTTCCGTGAAAACAATGGTAGTTGCAGCTAATACTCAAATAGGTGCCTTTGGGAAAAGTGCTAAAGCAACTCCTGTGAGAAAACCATTGATGGTTTTGGCTTCTTTGCCAAGAAAGTTGGTACCTAAAGAAAAGGTAACCCTTCCGGTTACAGTCTTTGCAATGGAAAATAAAGTTAAAGATGTTACGGTATCTTTAAAATTGAGCAAAGGGTTGCGAGTGATAGGGCCTAGCAAACAAAAAATTCGTTTTGCGCAACCCGACGAGAAGATGCTCTATTTTGAGATAGAGGTACTTCCTGATGTAGGCATGCAGACGGTTGAGGTATTGGCTAAAGGAAATGGCAAAAAAGCTTCTCAGGAAATCGCTTTGAATGTTTTCAATCCCAATCCTATAGTTAGCAAACATAATGATTTAACCATAGCTTCAAAGGGAACCGTAACTCATAATTTTACTCCTTTTGGTAGTACAGGAACCAACGCAACGGTAGTTGAGATTTCAACGCTTCCTCCTATGAATTTTGCACAGCGTTTGGATTATTTGATTCAATATCCTCATGGATGTGTAGAACAGACTACTTCCAGTGTCTTTCCTCAATTATTTCTCAGTTCGATATTTGATCTCGACAGTAACAAGAAACTTGAAATAAAACAAAATATTAAAAAAGGAATTCTGCGCCTTGGAAAATTTCAATTACCCAATGGAGGACTGCCTTATTGGATGGGACATTCGGAGGCGAATGATTGGGGAACGAGCTATGCAGGGCACTTCATGATGGAAGCAGAATTGAAAGGATATGCCTTACCCATATCATTTTTGAGTAATTGGACGCGTTTCCAAAAACAAAAAGCAAGAAATTGGCAACCTTCTAGAAGACTAAATGCCAACGATCTACTTCAAGCGTACCGACTTTATACATTAGCATTGGCGGGAAGTCCTGATTTGGCTGCAATGAATAGGTTACGTGAGTATCCTTCTTTATCTAATGAGTCTAAGTGGAGATTGGCTGCTGCTTATGCACTGGCAGGACAGGAAGCCGCAGCAAAGAATCTTTTGGCTACTGCAAGTTTGAATTTCTCTAAGTCTCAAGCAAACCATTACAGTTATGGTTCTACAATCCGAAACAGTGCAATGGCCCTAGAGACCTTAGTATTACTCTCTGATACGCGAGTTAGAAATGTTGCTGCTAGTATTGCAAAAAAATTATCAAGTGAACAGTGGATGAGTACACAAACCACAGCGTATTGTTTGCTTTCTATGGGTAAAATGGTGCAAAAAAATGGAGGGAAATCGATGGATGTTTCCTATGAAATAAATGGTAAGAAACAGGATTTAAAAACATCGAAAAGTAGTGTTATACGTAATCTAAATATAGCACAATATAGAGAAAACAGCTTTTCATTGGAAAATAATCTTGATAACACCCTCTATGTGAGGTTGGTTCATACGGGTCTTTTACCCGTAGGGGAAGAACTTATCGTCCAAAGAAACCTCAATGTTTTTACAAATTATATGGACAGTAAAGGTGAAACGTTAGACGTTTCAAATTTGACACAGGGAACCGATTTTACAGCTGTTGTGACGATTTCAAACTCCAACCAAGATCCTGTGAGTGATATTGCATTGAGTCAGATTTTTCCTTCGGGTTGGGAGATAGTAAATACACGTTATACTGATTTTGGTGCCGGTGCGGCGAATTCCGCTGACTATACAGATATTCGTGACGATCGTGTTAATTTTTACTTTTCACTTAAGAAAAATGAAACAAAAACATTTAAAGTATTGCTCAATGCTTCTTATTTAGGACGTTATTACCTACCAGGAGTTCAGGCAGAGGCGATGTATGACAATGACTATTTCTCAAGGAATAGAGGAAAGTGGATTTCTGTGGTCAATTAAGCGTCGTAGTAAGCAATTAAAAAGAGACTGTTTTGAGCATAAAGAAATACACTTGGATAGCATTTTTTACAGTGTTGGTATCTTGGTTTTTCATCTCCTTACCTTCAGTACTTTTTGAAGATCCTACTTCAACAATAGTTTACAGCAAAGAAGGTCGGTTATTGGGAGCTAAAATTGCTGAAGATGGACAATGGAGATTTCCAGCTTTGGACAGCGTACCTATTAAATTTGAAAAAGCCATAGTACTTTTTGAAGACCAGTATTTTTATATGCATCCGGGTTTTAATCCTGTAGCAATGGGAAAGGCTTTTTATCAAAATATCAGAGCTGGACGTATCGTCAGAGGAGGAAGTACCTTGACTCAGCAAGTAGTTCGTATGTCAAAAAAAGGAGTAAAAAGAACATATTTTGAAAAATTAAAAGAATTCTTTTTTGCCTTACAATTGGAATGTAGCTTTACCAAAAAGGAGTTGTTAAATAACTATGCTTCTCATGCTCCGTTTGGAGGAAATGTCGTTGGTCTATCAGCAGCAGCATGGCGGTATTTTGGACAATTACCAGAAAATCTATCTTGGGGAGAAGCGGCAACACTTGCTGTTTTGCCTAATGCGCCTAGTCTTATTTATCCGGGTAAAAATCAAGAACTATTGAAACGTAAAAGAGATCGACTGCTGTTGAAGCTGTTTAAAAATAATGATATAGACAGTCTGACATATCAACTTTCTGTACAAGAATTATTACCGCAAAAACCACATGCTTTGCCAAGTATCGCTCCTCATTTGTTAGCACATCTTTCTATTCGATACCCTCAAAAAAGAATACAGTCTAGTATTGATAGCTACCTTCAAGAGCAAGTAAATACAATCGTTGCAAAACAATATGATCAACTCAAACAAAATGAAGTATATAATCTTTCAGTCCTTGTGTTGGATGTACACAGTCGAAAAGTATTGGCATATGTGGGAAACACACCGACAGATAAAGCCCATCAGAAAGATGTCAATATCATACACAAACCTCGAAGTACAGGAAGTATTTTAAAACCCTTTTTATACGCAGCGGCATTGGATGCAGGTGAGATACTGCCCAATTCCTTGTTGCCAGATATACCAACACAAATAGCTTCTTACAACCCTAAAAATTTTAATTTAGAATACGATGGTGCGGTACCTGCTTCAAGAGCGCTTTCACGTTCTTTAAATGTGCCTGCAGTCAAGTTATTACAACAATACGGACAATTACGTTTCTATAATGAACTGCAAAAATTGGGTTTGAGAGACATACGATTTGCAGCTGATCATTATGGGTTGTCACTTATATTGGGAGGAGCAGAAAGTAATTTGTGGGACTTGTGTAAGGCTTATGCAGCATTTTCAGGAACTCTCAATTACTATGAAAGTAATTATGCTACTTACAGAACAAACGAGTTTGTAGCGCCAAGTTTTTTAGAGAACGAAACTATTGATTTTGGAGAGAACTCAGATGAGAAAACACTGTTTGGCGCGGGTTCTATATACAGTACTTTTAAAGCTTTAAAAGAAGTCAATAGGCCTGAAGGGAATGAACAATGGCGTTTTTTTGATTCTTCTAAGGAGATTGCTTGGAAAACTGGAACTAGTTTTGGATTTAGAGATGCATGGGCTATTGGTGCTACCAAAGATTATGTTGTCGGAGTTTGGGTGGGAAATGCAGATGGGGAGGGAAGACCCGGAATTGTTGGGGTTTCTACAGCGGGTCCAGTATTGTTTTCTGTATTTGATTTGTTGCCTAAAAGTACTTGGTTTTCAGAACCAAGTGATGCTATGGTAGCAGTAAAAGTTTGTAAGCAAAGTGGCTATATAGCAAAAGAATATTGTGAGGAAACTATTCAAAGTTTGGTGCCAGAGTCAGGAGCTTCTACAAAAGCTTGTCCATTTCATCGTTGGGTTCATGTAGATAAAAAAGAACAATTTCAAGTCAATTCATCCTGTCAATCTCTGAGTGGTATGCAGGGAAAATCTTGGTTTGTATTGCCTCCCATTATGGAGTATTATTTCCAAAAGAAAAATCCTTTTTACAAAGTACTTCCTCCTTTTCGAATGGATTGTCAGAAGTCATCTCAAAAAGTTTTAGATTTTGTCTACCCCAATGATTTTGAAACTGTATTTCTTCCAAAAGACTTTGATGGAAGTCGCAATTTATTGTTGTTAAAGGTTGCCCACAGCATTCCCGACACGGCTCTTTTTTGGTATGTCAACGGACAGTATATGGGGCAGACCAAGAGTATCCATGAGTTTTCAGTGGATGCTCAACCAGGTCTCTGTAAAATTACTGTAGTAGATCGTTATGGCAACGAGTCTCAGCGCACCATAACCATTGCAAAGTAATTTTATTTTTTAAAAGCTTTTGAGCGACGGTCGTACATTACAATACTTCCTGCTACAGATACGTTCAAGCTCAATGGAGTGTCAAATTTCACCAAATGGTGTGAATTATCAATTGCTTTTCTTGACATACCATGATCTTCAGCACCCAACAAGTATATACAACGTCTTGGGTGTTCAAACGTTTCTAAAGGAACTGCTTTTTCGTCGAGTTCTACACCTACTAACATGGCTCCTTTGGGAATGTTTTTATAGAATTCCTCAAAGGTTTCGTAATGAAAATAAGGCATGGCACCAACAGCCTTATGGGTATCACAGGCTTGTTTGGCATACCTATTTCCAATCGTAAAAATATAGCTAGCTCCCATGTTTTGAGCAGACCTCCATAAAACCCCTAAGTTTTCTGGAGTTTTTCCATTTTGGATACCGATTCCAAAAAATCCTTGTTCTAAATTATCAATCATGGTCTTTCTTATAAATAGTAGGTAATGAAATATTGTATTTCACCGCAATGATACGAGCGATGATAATCCCTAGTATAGGAATAATTTGCAAGTAAGGATTTTGTATATCAAAACGAACGAGGATCAAGTAAATAGCTCCCCCAGCTATGCTGATTGTTGCATAGATTTCTTTTTTGAAGATGACTGGTATTTCATTGACAATGACATCTCTCAGTACCCCTCCAAACACTCCAGTAATTGTTCCCAATAAAATACAAATCATAGGGGCCAAAGCTGCATCTAAACCAATTTGTACCCCTGTAATTGTAAAAAGTCCCAACCCAACGGCATCGTAAAAGAACAATGGTTTGTCAAAAAAGCGCAATTTGTCTTTAAAAATCATCGCTATGATGGCACCTGAAAGAATCGCATAGATAATTGTGGTGTCAAAAAGCCAAAAGACATCTCTTTTAGAAAGTAACATATCTCTAATGGTACCCCCACCAACAGCAGTAACAAAAGCGACAATCAAGACTCCAAAAGGATCAAGTCTTTTACGCATCGCTATCAATGCTCCTGAAATAGCAAAGACAAAAGATCCCATAACATTGATATGTTCTATGATCGCTTCCATGTTTTATTTTTTAGTTAGCATTCTCTTGATTTCATTCAATTTCATCAAAGCTTCAATAGGTGTTAGGCTATCGATATTGGTATTTAGAATTTCTTCTTTGATGTCTTCTAATAAAGGATCGTCTAGTTGGAAAAAACTCATTTGCATGTCTTTTTCTTGAGAAGCATTTTTTAGTTTTTCTTTGACTTCTTCGTTGGTATGTGTTTTTTCGAGTTGTTTGAGCATTTTATTGGCTCTGTGGATGACTTGTGAAGGCATTCCTGCTAGTTTTGCTACGTGAATTCCAAAACTATGTTCGCTTCCTCCTGCGATTAATTTTCTCAAAAAGATCACACTTTCTTTGAGTTCTTTGACAGATACATTAAAATTTTTGATGCGCTCAAAGGTGGAGGTCATGTCATTGAGTTCGTGATAATGCGTTGCAAAGAGTGTTTTTGCTTTGGATGGGTGTTCGTGTAGGTATTCTGCTATGGCCCATGCGATTGAAATCCCATCATAAGTACTAGTACCTCTACCGATTTCGTCTAATAAAATCAAGCTTCTTTCCGAAACATTATTCAAGATACTAGCTGTTTCGTTCATCTCAACCATGAAGGTAGATTCTCCCATTGAGATATTGTCACTAGCTCCAACACGTGTAAAAATCTTATCTACCATACCAATTTTTGCATTTTGAGCAGGTACATAACTTCCCATTTGTGCGAGTAAAACAATCAAGGCTGTTTGACGTAAAATAGCAGACTTACCCGACATGTTGGGTCCCGTAATCATTATTATTTGTTGGGAAGTTCTGTTGAGTACAACATCATTGGCAATGTATTCTTCTCCTACAGGCAATTGTTTTTCAATAACTGGGTGTCTTCCGTTTTTGATATCTAGATCAGTACTCTCGTCCAAAACCGGACAAATATAACTGTTGTCGATAGCAGTTTTTGCAAAAGAGTTCAGACAATCGATTTTACCAATTAGCTGCGCGTTGCGTTGCATTTCTTGTATAAAACCGTTTAGATATACAATCAAGTCGCTATAAATTTGTTGTTCTATGGCTGCAATTTTATCTTCAGCTCCCAAGATTTTAGCTTCGTATTCCTTTAGTTCTTCAGTGATATAACGCTCTGCACTCACCAGAGTCTGCTTGCGAATCCATGATTCTGGAACTTTGTCTTTGTGTGTGTTTCGGACTTCGATATAATAGCCAAACACATTGTTAAATGCTATTTTTAAAGAGCTGATTCCAGTATTTTCTGTTTCCCTTTGCAGCATGTTGTCCAAATAGTCTTTCCCCGATGAAGCGATATTTCGAAGTCCGTCTAGTTCTTCAGACACTCCAGTAGCGATACTGTTTCCTTTGCTGATATGTACAGGAGCATCTTCAAAAAGTGTAGTTTCAATTTTAGATCTCAATTCATGGCAACTAGCCAATTGTTTTCCGATCTGTTGCAGAGAGGTATTGCTGCTTTTCTCAGCTGCCTCTTTGATAGGGACAATTGCTTTTAAAGAATTTTTAAGGTTGATGACTTCTCTAGGGTGAATTTTGGCAGTAGCGACTTTTGATACCAGTCGTTCAATGTCACTGATTTGTTTGATTTGGTAATTTACCAATTCGAAAAAATCGGGAGTTTTTATAAGGTGCTTAACTACTTCTTGACGTTCTTTAATCGCATTCAAATTTTTCAAAGGCAATGCCATCCAACGGCGTAGTAATCGTCCTCCCATAGGAGAAATAGTTTTGTCAATAATATTGAGTAAAGTGACAGAATTAGCTTCGTTGGCAGCATACAACTCCAAATTACGGATGGTAAACTTGTCCATCCATACGTAGTCATCTTGATGTATTCTTTTGATGGCTGCTATGTGTGCCAATTTGTTGTGCTGTGTTTCTGAAAGATAATAAAGTGCAGCACCTGAAGCTATGATTCCTTCCGTTAGATTTTCAATACCAAATCCTTTCAAAGAATTCACTTTAAAGTGCTCTTGTAGGCTGTCAATAGCATAATCGTACTGAAATACCCAATCGTCTAAATAAAAACTATGAAAACTAGTTCCAAATGATTCTTTGAATTTTAATCGGTGTTGTTTTTGAACTAAAACCTCACTAGGTTGAAAGTTTTGAAGTAGTTTATCAATGTATTCTGTTGAACCTTGTGCTGTTAAAAATTCACCAGTAGAAACGTCTAAAAATGAGATTCCGAGGGCTTTTTTTCCAAAGTGTACCGCTGCTAAAAAGTTATTACTGTTGGATTCAAGCACTTCATCATTGAATGAAACACCAGGAGTTACCAATTCAGTCACGCCTCTTTTGACAATTTTCTTGGTCATTTTAGGGTCTTCCAATTGGTCGCAAATCGCAACACGCAGTCCAGCTTTTACAAGTTTAGGTAGGTATGTGTTGATGGAGTGGTGCGGAAAACCTGCCAAGGCAGTTTCTGTAGTGCTACCGGCACCCCTTTTGGTCAAAGTGATGTTTAAAATACGAGCACAGTCTATGGCATCGTCACCAAAAGTTTCGTAAAAATCTCCAACGCGAAACAACAACATAGCATCCGGGTATTTTCCCTTGATGTTGTTGTATTGTTTCATTAAAGGTGTTTCCTTTTTTGCTTTTTCTTTTGCCAAGACACTAACATTTATAGGTGAAATGCGAATGTACGTTTTTTGTGTCTAGAAGCAAAAAAGTTGCTGCCATTTAATGGGATATACCTTTGTCTAGGTAGTAGTTAAATTCCTCTTTCTTTTTTGATTTGTTCGTAGGCTTCTTGAATTTTTAAGAATTTTTCTTGGGCTCCTTTTAGGTGTTCTTCTCCCAATTGTTGTAGTTTGTCTGGGTGGTGTTTTTTGACCATTTTTCTGTAAGCTGCCTTAATCTCCTTGTCAGTTGCTTCAGTACTTATTTCTAAAATGGTATACGCACTTTTACTATCCTTGTAAAACATGGCCTTAATCCCATTGAAATCTAGACTACTGATGTTTAAATAACCTGCGATTTTTTCGAGCATTTGAACTTCTTCTATACTCACATTTGAGTCGGCTTGAGCCAAAGAAAATAGGTAGTGAATCAGTTGAAGGCGTGAGGCATGTTGCATTTGTCTCTTAATTTGCAAGCATATTTGACGAACGGACACATCCTCGTTCTTGATGATTTCTCGAAACAAACGAAAAGCGTTGTTAGCTCTTTCTTTGCCGTACATTTGGACGAAGTATTCACGCACAAAATTTAATTCCCTCTGATCAATTTTACCGTCCGCTTTGATGACAAAAGAAGATAGGATCAACAGGCTTATTTCAAAATCTCCAGATTGTGTAGGTTCTGAGTGGTATTCATTGTCCTCATAAAATTGGGAGAGGTCTTTTTTTGAAAAGCCTTCAATTGCCTGTCCAACAATATATCCTAAAAAAGCACCAATGGGACCACCGTATGTCCAACCTAATCCAGCACCTAACCATTTTGCAAAGCGTACCATATATTTATTTTTGTGACAAAGATATTTGTATTTGTCAAGCGAAGCCTTGTACCTATAGTTAAGAATCTCCTAATTTTTAGAGCTTAAATTTTAGACCGAGTAAATAGAGGTTGTAGTCAAAGTCAAACCGCTCTACTAGTCTGTGTGTTTTTTGTTCGTATTGATACATCCCATATACAGTTAAGCTTTTAGAGATGTCGAAGTCCAACAGCAAAGCCAACCTGTTCTCAGTGAGGTGATATGCATTGTTGATCAAATAACCATTATCTTCTGCAATATTTGAGTTTTCATTGTCCAAGTAACTGACTTTAATACTGCTTTTTGCACTAGGTTCAAAATACAGATAAGGAGCTTTCGAATTGTTTTGTACACTGTTTGATGGTGCGCTGTGTGTGTAATGTGTATAACCCAATATGATTTTACTGTTCCCTAAAGGGGCATAGGCAATACGTCCAAGATAAGTGTTTTGTGAGAGTTGAGGATTGTCGGTGTAAGTTGTTCCAACGGTTAATTCTGTTTTTTTAATACGTTTGCTCAGGCTAAAAGAAGCTAGAAAGGAATTGTCACTGGTCTCGTTTTGGACAGAAGTCAAAGCATTTGTGTATTTTGTATTGATGAGGTGGATTGCAGGTTGCAGGGTCCATTGATTTTTCAATGGAATTGTTGCTTGCAAGTAGTATTGAGTTTGTTTAACATCCCCTATATTCGATTTTTGACTGTAGTAGGTGGCTGCATGGAATAGTGAAAACTTGTTTTTTAGGTTGTGTTTGAGACCTAATTGAATATAGGTAGCATTTTGAAAATAGGCAGTTCCTCCTTCATTGATATAATTTTCTTTTGGACTTTTTTGAGCAGTTTCTAGAGTAATTTCTTCGATAGCACTTTTGTTAGAAATACCTATTATAGATTTTAATTTTTGAGAAAATAAACGACTGAGTAGCCTAGCTTCTTCTTGCTTTCCTGTAAAGACATAACAGTAGTACAGGTATTCTTGCGCAAGGATATCCGTGCTATTAAACTCCAATGCTTTTCTAAAGTGTATTTGTGCCAGTGCGTAGTTTTTCTTTTCGTAATACGCAATACCAATCCGCATACGCAGATAGAAATAATCCGTTTCATTTTGTAGCGCTTCCTCACCAAAAGCAATCAATTCAGACCATTGTTGTTTTTCGTACAATTGATAACTTTTTACGTTTACTGATAATGTGTTGGTTTCTTGGGCATTGGATTGTATGGTGAGTGCCATACAAATGATCCCAAAAAAGAAAGTCTTTTTTAAACTTACACGGATGAAAGAGCGCATAGTTTAGATGCTTTTAAAGTGAATATTTGTTTTATTTCATCAAGGCCAAACCTTCTAATGCAGAAGGGTCGTTTGGACTGTACAATAGTACTTTGTTGAACAAGATAGAAGCATTGTTTCTATTTCCTAAGAAATAATTGGTCCAAGCGCTCATCAAAAGGTTGTTGTAGCCGAAAGGTTTGATATTTAGTGCTACATCAAAGTATTTTTTGGCCCTAGAAAAGTCTTTTCTGTAGTAATAAATAAGTCCTAGGTTGTAATTAGCACTCGTGTTTTTTGGATCCAATTCGATGATTGATAAGTATTGTTTTTCAATCTCTATCCAGTTTTCTGTCTTGGTATAGACTGTAATCATATTCCACTGTGGTTCCGTAGCAGCTGGCATAATTTTAGATGCCTTTTTGTAATAATTAATCGCTTGCACATTGTTTTCTCCCAAGTAGTGTAACCACCCTAAACGCAGATTGATTTCATAGGAGTCTTCATTGTATACTTTGTTTATTTCTGCAATGGCAGCTTCGTAGTTTGCCTGTTCTTGAAAAGTATAAGAAGTTGCAAAAGCACTAGTGATTTTTTTGTTTTGTGCAGTTATTTGCACAGTCGTTAAAAATAAGAATACTAGGTAGCATTGTTTAAATAAGTTCATTGTCTTTAAGTTTAAAAAGTGTTTTTTTATTCAAATTCAAAAAGATACTGTTCGGTATGTTTTTTATGGTGTATGGTAAAACTGTTTAGTTTGTAATCTTTCAGCTCTAGTTCAAAATTTGTCTTTTTGAAGCTGTAATCAACCAGTTTAGCCTCTACGGATGCCTTTATTTTTAAGTGTTGTGGAGCATATATGTTGTCAGCATATTCAAAGGAAGCCTTATAATTTGCTTGCGTAAATAAGTAAAAGGGCGCTAAAAAGTCTTGGAAAAACTGTGGGATCTTTTTGTTAAAATGAATCAAAGGTATCTTGTCTTCCACGTCTACACCCTCATAGTATCCTAGTAATTGTCGGTAGGCAGCAAGGTAAAATTGAAAGAGGAGTGATTTTTTGTCTCCTTCAAAATCGGTAAAGTAAAACATGGTTCCATCGTTCTTAAAATAGGCCGTTGATTTAGAGGCTTTACAATAAATATGTGTTCGATTGAATGCATCCGTAAATACTTCCCAATACACTTTTTCATTCGTTTGGGTATTTTTTAGACTTAGTTTTTGTCCGGGAAGTAAAGAAAAGCCGACCGCTAAAAGTTCACTCACCAATACATTGCTTATAAAAGCTTTTTCATTGGGTACTTCAGAGATTCTCAGTTTTCTTTTTCCTCCTTTTCTTTCGATAAAATAAGCAATAGGATAGGGGAAAGTTTTCGAACCCAAATAAGGAGCAGTTTGAAATTGAAAATGAATATGTGGCTCTGGAGAACGTCCGGAATTTCCACAAGTTCCCAAAAAAGTACCTTTTTTGATGTATTGACCTACAAAAACCCCAAAAGAATCCTTTTTTATATGACTTATTTGAGAAAACAGCCCGTTTAAGTGGTTTATTATAATTGAATTTCCCCAATTGTTAGAGGTGTCCATGTCACCGATATCGTTGTCATCTACTGTATTGATGATGTCGTAAACATAACCGTCATAGGGGGCTAGTATTTCTTTATTGTAGCAATAGAAATTTTCAGGTTTCATACCTTCTTTGAGATTAGCCGGTAAGAAGTAGGTGTTTTCTTCAGAGTCTTCAATCACAAAATCTAATGCTTTGCTCCAATCTCCTAAATGCGTGATATTTCCGTCGTAGCCTTGGCTTACATTCCATTCTCCAATAAAAGGCAATATTACTTTGTACAGGTGCTCGTTTTTAAAGCGCTGCAAGGAATTGATGTATTTGTAGATTGTCTTTTCCGCAGAGAAGTATTGCAGCGTGACGACTTGTAGGTATTTGGTAAACAAGCGCTGGTTGAGTGCAAACAGTACCAAAGTAGTGATCAGGCTAAACGATAAAGAATAGGGTTTGATTTGAAAAGGTGCTAAAATTTTTGTCAGAGCCAAAGCACTTAAAAGTACCACAGGCGTAAGAACGACAACCAAAAGATAGCTGTAGGTATTTGGAATGATAAAGAAGCAACCAATGGCAATGGCTGTAAAAATAAAATTTGCCCCCAATAGATCATGGGTCAAATCTGATACATCGGCTCCAAAAATAACATAGTAAAAATAGGCACAAGAAAAGCCAATAATACTCAAAGAAAAGGCGATTCTCGAAAATTGCAACAATCCTAATGCGATAAGAACTCCTGCTAAAATACTATTTTGAAAAAAGGTTCCCGCTAGTGTTTTGAGATAGGCAGCAACAAATGGGAACAAGGGAAAGCTATCCAGAGTATGTGTGATCTGATACCATATGGAGGTACTCTCTTTTAAATTTTGGTTGATGGTATAGCTATGGCTTTCGTTTAAGATAATATTGTCGAAGTTAGAAGCTGAGAGCGATACCAACCAGTAGGTGATGATAAAGGGGAAAACAAGAAAAGGCAGGTTGTATTTGTTCAAATAACCACGCATAGATACTGTGATCAATAATAAAATCAACATGGCCGAGAGAAACAATACAAGAAAAGGACCGTTCACATTAAATTCATAACCCATGGCCATTCCAAGAAAGAGTGCATTGAAACCAAACATTCCGCTATGTATGTCTTTCTTGTCAAAACCTAAATAATTTGCGACCACGTTTGTGATTAGAATCCCCATAAAACCACAAATTCCTACAAAAGGGGTGAAAAATGTTACCAAAAGAATACACAATGCAAATAGATTGTTTAATGAAAAGAATACCAAGCTATAACTGTTCAAGACAGATTGAATCCAATAATTTTGTTGTATCGTTTTATTCATATAAGAAGTAATCTGCTAGTACTATTTTCAATTAAATGTTAAAAAGGTATAAAATTGATCGTATGAATGTATTTATGTCATTGAAACTGAAATAATATTTGTAATTTACTAAAAGTTTTCTGATTTATACAAGCAAATCCTAGTAGTTAACAGTTCTTTATGGTTTTGTTGTTAGGATACTTCATAAAGCATAGGTACTTTCTTTTTAAAAATAATTACACGTTACTATGGGGTCTACAGTCAACCTTAAGAAAAAAATAGAAGAAGCGAGTCTAAAGAAGCTAAAAGATAAAAAAGCTGTTTTTAAAAATTTCGTCAGTTGGTTTGAGATTCCTGCTTACAGTCATTATAGATCTACTTCTTTTTACAATTATATTTACCAGATAGAGATGAAATCTGTTGAGTTAAATGGTTTTGCCATGTCTTTTTTCCCTGCAGAAACAGGAATAGGGGGCGCTATTGTAACAGGGCCTGGTTGTGTACCGAGTGAGGTAGGACCTTTGGTTTATTTGAACGGAGGTGAAGATTTGAACCTCGTACTTTCAAGAGTCAATGAGGCAGGAGGAAGGGTGATTATGCAAAAGACTTTTTTGAGTGATACCGCTGGGTATTTTGCCTTGTTTATAGATTCTGAAGGAAACCGTATGGCGTTACACTCAAAGAAATAAAGATTAATTAGTCTGTTTATAAATGCATTAAACCGATTCATAATGATTTCAAAACATTACAATATCAACCAACTTCGCATTGACTTGTGGAATGATTTAAAAGAACAGAGTAAACAGATTACCCACTACCAAAAAGACAAGAGTTTTGACAAACGTCTAGAGGCTTTGAATAGTATTCTCCAAAATTTATTATGTATTGAGCATTATTTTTCATTCCCTGGAGCTACTTTTACAAAAGAAATTATTGCAGCTGTCTCCAAAGAGGAGTTCAATGCCGTGAGCAATCGAGTGACTGAGGTGGTGGCTTTGTTGGTGAGTGACGATTACCGTACCCATCCTGAGTTGCGTCCCGACCATTTTGACAAGTCTGATAAAGGTTCTCAAAAGAAGGCAATGGACGTCAAAGGTAATTCCTTTGAGGTATTGTATGTAGAGAACCTATCGTTGCACGATGAGGAATTGCTCAAAAAGAAGTCCAAGGAGCTTATGGATCCAAGGGATCAACTGACCTACGATTTGGTGGTGCAACGTTCTTTTCAAGACGCGCTGATTTGTTTGTTTTTTAACTATAACATTCAAGCAGCAGTCATTCGTTATGCACCTCTGCATTTTTCAAAAAACATCAGCACATTGCTGAAGCCTTTTATTCAAAATGTTTTGAAAATTGACCTTACTAATGTTTCTGATGCAGCGCTAGGACCATTGTTAGGGAAATACATCAAACAATTTCGTCCCGAGTTAGATATCTATTATATTACGGATGTTTCATTGACTCATATGGAAGATACTACGGTCAAAGCTTTTCGCCGCATCTTTTACCGTATGGAAGATGTCCAAGAGTTGCATTTGACAATTATCAATGGAATCAATGAACGTTATGAAACTCCATTTTTTACAGCTCTGACGGAGTATAGCAAACGACCGATCAGTGTCTTTCATGCCATGCCTATTTCGAGGGGGAATTCAGTGTTTAAGTCGCGATGGATTTCTGATTTTGGAGATTTTTATGGGAGAAATGTCTTTTTATCAGAGACTTCTGCCACGAATGGAGGTTTAGACTCCTTGTTACAGCCAAAAGGTCCTATGAAAAAGGCTCAAGAAAAGGCAGCAAAAGCCTATGGAGCAGAGCGTACATTTTTTGTGACCAACGGAACTTCCACTTCAAATAAAATAGTACAACAAGCATTGATAAAACCAGGCGATGTAGTCTTAGTTGATAGGGATTGTCACAAGTCACATCACTACGGTTTGGTATTAGCAGGTGCTTTCCCTGCCTATTTAGACTCTTACCCTATAGAGGAATACTCTATGTATGGTGCCGTTCCATTGAAAACCATCAAAGACAAACTCCTCTCGTTAAAAGAAGTCGGAAAGTTAGACCGCGTAAAAATGCTTTTATTGACAAATTGTACTTTTGATGGTTTGGTATACAATGTAGAAAAAGTAATGGAAGAAGTACTTGCGATCAAACCCGATATGGTTTTCCTATGGGACGAAGCGTGGTTTGCTTTTGCGAGTTTTACTTACATGTACAAGCAGCGAACCGGAATGTATGTCGCACAAAAATTATACGACAAATACAAGACACCTGAATATCGCAAAGCTTACAAGTCACATCTAAAGGGACTTAAAGCAAACGAACATCCGAGCATGCCTGATCCAGATTTGGTTAAAATAAGGGTCTATGCAACACAAAGCACCCACAAGACGCTTTCGAGCTTCCGCCAAGGGTCTATGATTCAGGTTTGGGATGAGGAATTCAGTAGAAAGGTTGCCGATACTTTTAATGAGGCTTATATGACACATACCACTACTTCTGCAAGCTATCAAATAGTAGCGTCCTTGGATGCCGGAAGACGACAAATGGAGTTGGAAGGTTATGAGTTGGTAGAACAGAGCATTGAGATGGCAATGGTATTGCGCTCTAAAATCAAAGACCATCCTAAATTGAGTAAATACTTTCACTTATTGACCGTAGAAGATTTGATTCCGAGTCGTTTTCGAGTTTCTGACGAGAAAAATTACTACAATATCGAAAGAGGTTGGGACAGGATGGAAGCATCTTGGGAATTGGATGATTTCGTATTAGACCCTACCAAATTGACCCTTTCTGTTGGTAAAACAGGAATTACCGGAGACGCTTTTAAAAACCAATATTTGATGGATCGTTTTGGAATTCAGGTCAATAAAACTTCAAGAAATTCAGTTTTGTTGATGACCAATATTGGTACGACGCGAGGCAGTGTTACCTTTTTGATCAATGCTTTGTTGCAGATTGCCAATGAATTGGATGCGAGCAATCGCTCCCTCAATAAAAGAGAGGCAGAAATTTCTAAAAATTACATACAGTCTTTGATGCACGATGTACCTCCTTTGCCAGATTTCAGCAATTTTCACCATTCATTTTTAGCGGCTCCAGGAGTTCCAGGAGGAAACATTCGTGAAGCTTATTTTTTAGGTTATGAAGAGGATTTGTGTACTTATATATTGTTGGAAGATAGCTTGGAAGCTCTTGAAAACTCAAAATCTTTGGTTTCTACTTCTTTTGTGATTCCATACCCACCTGGTTTTCCAATTTTAGTTCCAGGGCAAGAGGTAAGTGCTGCAATCATTCGGTTTATGTTGGCCTTAGATGTAAAAGAAATTCACGGATACAGGGCAGATCTTGGACTGAAGGTTTTTACCGAAGAAGCTTTGAGTAGAAAAAATACTATTTCAGCTATGGGTGCTATGCACGCTATGAAAGCCATACAAATCGGTGGATCCGATAATTAAACCATAAAAAAAACTATTGAAAATGACTACTTCAAACCAACAGCCCGTTTTAAAAGGAATTCAAGAAATTAAAAACTTTTTCAAACAAAATACAACTCCTATTTACTTTATCAGTGCTACCAATTTTAACTTGTTGGGGATGGATGAATGGGTGTCGAATTTCAAATACATCAGTCATATCGATTCTTATGAGGGCTTGCATCTGAACTTGTTTTCTCCTAAAGAGGAGGTGCCCCATCCAGAATTTACGAGTATTGAGGATATCAATAACTATTTGTTGACACATCCAGAGGTCATAGATTATATCAATAGTCAAAAAGTTGCTGGAGAAAATAGCAAAGCTTTGTTTTTGATGTTTGATGAGAAAACAGAAACCTTGACCAAGACATTAGGCTTGGATTTGTGTTTTCCAAGTGCGGACTTACGAACCTCATTAGACAATAAGGTAAATACCAATCGTATTGCTGCCAAAGCCGGGGTAGCTTGTGTGCCGAATGTACTTTCTAAAGTGGAAAATTATGAGCACTTGTGTAAAGTGTCCAAAGGGCTGGGTTCTGATTTGGTCATACAAACTCCTTTTGGGGACTCTGGGCATACGACTTTTTTTATAACAGATGAAGCGAGCTATGAAGAACATGCTTCTGAGATAGAAGCAGAGGAAGAGGTCAAAATTATGAAGCGCATCAATTGTTATGGAACGGCTATCGAGGGATGTGTGACTCAACACGGGACGATAGTAGCTCCTCTAATGACGGAGTTGGTTGGTTTTAAAGAATTGACGCCTTACAAAGGAGGTTGGTGTGGGAATGAAATCTACCCCAATGCCTTTACAGAAGATATTCGCAACAAAGCCAAAATATATACCCAACGATTCGGAGATCAGTTACGAGAAGAAGGATACAAAGGATATTTTGAATTGGATTATTTGATAGATCAGGATAGCAAAGAAGTTTATCTAGGAGAATTGAACCCTCGAGTTTCTGGGGTGAGTAGTCTGACCAATCACTCAAAGTTTGCAATGCTAGATGTGCCATTGTTTTTATTTCACTTGTTGGAGTGGATGGACATTCCTTACGAGATAGATACAGCTGCACTTTCGGACCGTTGGGCAGAAGCCGCTAATATGGATAGTTGGAGCCAGTTGGTTGTCAAACATACGTATAAGACTTTAGAATTAGCGACAGCCGTTCCTGCCTCGGGAATTTGGGAAATGAAAAATAATGGGAACATACGTTTCAAAAAAATGGACACCCACCGACAAGCGGTATTGGGAGATAACGAAGCTTTTTTTATACAAATCACCCAAAAAGACGATTATATTTATGAGGGAGCAGACTTGGGTATTTTGGTATTGCGTGGTAGGTTGATGTCTGATGATTTTGAAATTTCAAGCCGTGCCAAACGTTGGATAAAGGCGTTGCGTTCTCATTACAAGTCAGAAATTTTAGATATGAGCGCCTTATCAGAAGAAGATTTAGCAGAGTTACAAGAGGGCTTCAAATTAGGTTAAGCTGCTATTTTTTTCCAAACCAAAACGATACAACTAGAGCCTGCTAATACGCTGATATAACTATATATCAATAATAATGGGCTTTCGACCGTTTGAAAAATTTCTGTGCCTATATTTCCGATGAGGATCCATTGTACAATATAGATTACCGTGACATTTCCACCCAACCATTTCAGGTATTTTACTACTCTGTTACCAGATAGTTTTAGTTCAACTTGGTAGGCAGTTGATGTCAAGAACATCAAAAAGAACCCTGTCCAAATCACGAAACTTATTCCGTGGTGGTAATAGTTTTGCAAATGAGAGGCTATTTCAATAGCATAGTCTAGTGTAAAAAAAAGAAACACACTTCCAAGGACTAATATTAGATGTTGTGTTTTTGAGTGTTGTAGTAGCTTCCATCCTTTTTTTACTTGAAGATTACGGTACAGCATTCCCATCAGTGGATAGCAAATCCATGGTAATAAAGGGAAGTAGGACCAGCGAGCAGTACCGTACAAAAAGGCGAGTATATAGTTTGCAATAGTATCGGTGGTGGTATACGTTACTAGCAAGGTTCCCAAAAAAGAAGCTGTTACAAGGGCTATAAGCAGACCTAATATTTGTTTGTTTTTTAGTAAAGTCAATGGGAAAAGTGCCAGGCCCGCAAAGAGTAAAAAATCAACTCCAAAAAGATAAGGATAGGGATTTATCTGAAGACTACCTATGTAAATTTTATAGAATAAATTGGCATTTAAGGCAATATTTAACCCGAAACCAACGAGGAGTAAGTAGCCCCCTCTTTGCCAAAGCTCTTTGGTTGTTTTTTTGGAGGCAGCAATATAATATCCAAAAACGGCTCCAAATACAGGAGCTACCCAAGGGCCACCCAAAAAGAGTAAAGCTTTTCCAATAGCCGTTTCTGTGAACGTAGGAATAGCGAATACTTCCAATACATGAACCTGAATCATACATAGCACAGCAATGCCTTTGAGTAAATCGGGTATGGCGTTTCTATTTTTCATATGTGCTTAGTATTTTTTAAAAATACATATTTTTTAGCAGGATTGGTTGTTGTATGTGTTTTCTCAATTAAAAGTTAAATATTTCAAAGTATAGAGCTCATTGTGACTGCAATACGTATCTTTGCATTTCGAAATGTTTAATATAAAGACAAGGAATATATTATGTATCCAAAAGAATTAACAGCACCCATGGAGGCACAGCTTGTAGAAGCTGGATTTTCAGCTTTGCATTCAGCATCTGAAGTTGAAGCAACATTAAAAAAAGAAGGTTCAACTTTGGTAGTAGTAAACTCAGTATGTGGTTGTGCGGCAGGTACAGCACGTCCTGGAGTGATTGCTTCTTTAGAAGGAGCTATAAAACCTACAAACTTGGCAACAGTATTTGCTGGAGTTGACGGTGAGGCAGTTGGAAAAGCAAGAGAGTTTATGATCCCATTTCCTCCATCATCTCCTGCAGTAGCTTTGTTTAAAGACGGACAATTGGTACATATGTTGGAGCGTCATCACATTGAAGGAAGATCTGCAGAAATGATTGCAGCGCATCTTTCAGAGGCCTACAATGAGTACTGCAAATAGTAGATAAAAAAAAACGATTGAAATTCTCAATCGTTTTTTTTTCTCTAAGTTTCGCTAGAAATTTAAAATTGCTTTCCAAGTGAGATACCTACTCTTGGAACTACTTCTTTAGAGTAGTCTGTATTGAATAAGTTACGTGCAGCTCCAACATGTACATCTACTACAAAACCGGAATCAGAAGTGTATTTAACTCCCACTCCAAGTCCTGCAGCAAAATCTGTATAGGTGTCATCGTCACCTATTTTTAGTTTTCTTTCAGGAATGTTTCCTGTGTTCAATGCACCGTAAAAATCTCCAAACATTTTAAGATTGTTTGTTGACGAAAAATAATGTCTGTAGTATGGCGTCAATACAAACTCTTCATTGTATCTGAAATTAGCAGATTCTTTTTCAAGATTGAATAAGGCAGAGATACCTACTGAGGATTCATCGTTGATATTGTGTTCGTAGGTAATGTCTAAAGCGCGAATTGCAATGATATCTAAAATGTCAATTTTTATTTCATTGGATTGAGCATGTGCTTTTAAAGAAGCTATAAATAACAGAAATAACGTTATTTTTTTCATAGTGTTTGGTTTTGTCAGATTATAGATACAAATGTACTATATATTACTGAAATCTATCATAGATTTTTTTTACTGAATTTAGGTGCCGTCACATTTAAAACAAGGCTCTTAATTGAATACTTCCAGTGTGGAGTGTCGAATTGTTTTCGCTGTTACGACCTGAGTAATTGATATTCAAATGCAATTGAGCGGTTAGTTTTTTTTGAGCGGTTATTGTCCATACAGAGTTTCTACCAATCTGAAGTCCTTCGAGCATTTGATATGATAACGGTGTGTTTTCAGTTCCTGAGAATGAATTTTCATACCGATCATAAGAGACAAAAACAGCTCCTTTTTTAACGCTAGAGAATTGATAAGTAGCTCCAATTTTTTGAACTTGTAGAACATTGCTTTCAAGAGGATCCTGTTTGTCCTTGTATTCATAATTGATTGCTAAGTTGCTATTCGGTTTTAGATTGAATGTAAGTTCTGGTTTGAATTCCTTACTTCGGATTTCATAACTTCGATCTTCAAAATTTTCTGTAGTATTTTTGGTGTCCACGGATTTTACTTCTACTGATAACAGCCAAGAACTGGCAATTTTGTGTTGCCATAAGAGTTGTTGTAAGGTATTTTCATTTTCTATAAACCCAATGCCAAGATTGTTTTTAGTTTTATTGTGGGCATAGGTGTAAGTTGTCGAGTGATTTTGCAATCCTCTTCTAAAATAGATAGCGTTTCTAAACGTTTGTTGTAGGCCTCTAACATCAGGGTTACTTGATTCAAAAGGGTTAAATTGAATCTTATCGTTGTTTTTTTCAGTATCGGTATCGACTAAAAGATAAGTTTGATTTGAGAATTGTGAACATATTTTTTTGAAGTTACTACTACTTTGAGCCCACTGTGATGGGTTGAGATGTATTGAGTGACTGAAAAGGGTTTTGTTTACTCGAACAAAACTCAAAGAAGGAAGTGCAACTCTTAGATAGGAAGCTTGATCTGAAAATTTTGCAATTTCAAATTCTTCAAATTCTTGAATTCCATTTTGATTGTAATCAATCCACGTGTAATATCCTTGGCCAGCTTCAGTTTTGATATAACTAAATTCTTGTTTGGGGGAAGAACCTGCAGCTGTTTCGTAAACGGTAGTCCATTTTACAAAGTTCTTCCAAAGTTTTTGTGTGTAGGACAATCTAGAGTTTAAGGCACTGTAATTGTCTGTGAAATAATTTTTGAATTGAGTATAAGAAGCAAATAATTGTACTTGTGTATTTTTGTTTTGAACCAATTTAGATTTTATAAAATAGCTATTGTTTTGAGCAACTCTTTGCAGTTTGTCGTTTTTGATACTATCATTGAGAATCCATTTCGCACCAAATTTCACGAATACTTTAGTACTGTCTCCAATTCCTAAAGAGGCACCATAACTTTTTTGTTTTTGACTCAATAGGGATAGTTTTTGTGTGATTTTATTTTTCCTTTGATTGTCTTCTGTATTGAAAAATCCTTGAAACCATGATTTCTTGAAATAATGAATCAGCGAAGAACTTGTTTTTTTGAAGATTGCGTTTTCAGTTGTACTATTGTTTTTTAAGATGCTACCAGATCCACGAAAATTAGTTTTTTTTGTTTTTATATCACTGTTAAATAGGTGTTTGAAACCTTCAAAAGAACTTCCAAAAGAAAGGTTTTCAAATCCATAAACGATATTCGTGTTTTTTTTATTGGAAATTTTCAGCTTGCTTTTTAAAAATTTTTGATTTCCTTCAGGGTTTTGTAAGTTCCAATCTCTATTAAATTCGACGTTGTAAATACGTTCGATACTGTTAAAGTTTTTATCTAGGTAATCGACATCTAGATTAGATGTTATCAACCATCTTTTGTCTGTATATATTTGTTTCCATGTAATTTTTGAGGCTATACCTGTGTTGTCGGCATCGTCTAAACTGGAAAACAAATTTTCGTCTTTATTGCTAAAAGCAATTTCTGCGTCTAGATTTGTTTTTTTATTAGGACTGTATTTGAGTGTGCTGACTGCAACTTGAAGTTTGTCGGGTGCTGTCAATTTTGAAAGTGGTGCATAATCTCCTAATCCTTCCCCAATAAATTCATAAATTTTACCCACTGCAGAAGTCTCTTTGAGTGCGTAGTTTCCTTTATTACTTCCAACATAACTGAATGTAACAGCAAAAAGTTCTTGGGATGGATCTTGAGAAAATTCAAAAATTGAACTACCGTTGGCTTCTGATTTTTTGTACAATATTTTAGCACTGTCGTATTCTTGTGGGTAGGCGCTTTCAGCAACCATTTTTAAAGTGTCATCTCCTGCTTCAGAGAGTGTTTGTATTTGATTCTCACTCAAATCTTGTTGTAAAGGTTGACTTTTAGCGTCACTTTCTGTGTAATAATAACCTGCGATTTCAATTTTTTCACCTTTGTGAGCTGCTTTGTTATAGCTAACAAATCGTGTGTAGTTCCGATCAGAATATTGAAATTCAGCCGTGATTCTTGAAGAAGAACTTATTGGAAAAGTAGTTGTAAATGTTATTTGTGCAGTATTGTAGTCTATGGTATAATCATGTTGTGCTCCTCTTTTTAATTTTCGACCATTACTATAAATAGTTTCACTACCAGACAGGAGTATGATAAACCTCTCTCCATTTGGGCCATTCAATTGATAAGGGCCCTGATTACCGTCGATTCCATTGAATTGATTTCTAGTGAATCTTCCCCTAACTAAAGCTCCAGAGGCTTTGAAATGTTGAGAGTCTTTTTCCTCTTTAGGGTAAATATCTAATGACAAACCCGATACTTTTTTGTTAAATCTTAAAAAACGACTTTCATTGTTGGCTAAGTTGATGTCCCCTGCCTTCAGTCCCCATTTTTTTGAGTATATCTCTATAAAAACACGGTCAAATTCTTGAATTTGTTGTGAATATCCGTTGTTTTGAATGGGAATGTTACTATCAGATATGGCAGCTCTAATACCTACATTATTTGATAGTTTTCCCTCTATTTGAAGGTCCAAACTTGAATTGGTGACAGCGTCTTGACTGTTGCCAACTTGCACGCCTCTTACTAAGCTTCCTTGAGTGTTGAGTCCTTGAAAGGGTTTGAATTCGTTACTAGTGTTGTTTGTAATGCTGAATAAATTCCTTTTTTTTCGATCCTCTACGATGTATTTTTCATCGAGAATTTGGTAAGTTTTGGTAAGAAATTCTGGATAAGCCGTATAGGTGATTTCTAAGACATCATATTTACTAGCATCGAGAATTAAAAGTGCCTTTTCATAATTCACAATATAGCTACCAGTAACTAGCTCTTTGGATTTGTGTTCGACTTTGAAACCAAATGGTGCGATGCTTACTGTACTAATGGATAAAGTATCTCTGTCAGCTTTTAAAGTGGTTTTTTTTGTGTTCGTAAAGCTTTTTTGTGCACTTGTGACAGCAACAAACAAATATATACAAAGCCATACAATTTTACGCATCTACAAATATAACGTCAAAATAATTAAATTAGTGAGCCTGTTTTTTAGAATTACGGAAGATTTCTGAAAACGTTTTTAGCATTTTCAGTTGTAATTTTCGCAATTTCAGCGGCAGGTTTATGATATATTTCTTCCAATTTTTCAAGAACATAAGTCAAGTAGCTACTTTCATTCCTCTTCCCTCTAAAAGGTTTAGGAGACAAGTAGGGTGCATCAGTCTCTAAGACGATTTCTGATAGCGGGATTTCATGTAAAAACTGATCTATCTTTCCATTTTTAAAAGTTACGACACCTCCAATACCCAATTTCATATTATAAGAAATCGCTTTTTTTGCTTGTTCTAGGTTTCCAGTAAAACAATGGAAAACCCCAAACAATTCAGGACTTTTTTCCTGTTCTAAAATTTCAAAAACTTCATCAAAAGCCTCACGACAATGGATATTTATGGGCAATTTTCTTTCTTTTGCCCATTGTATTTGAACCCGAAATGCGTGTTGTTGTTGTTTTAGATAGCTTTTGTCCCAATACAAATCGATACCAATTTCTCCAATGGCATAAAAATGACGTTTGTCAAGCCATTCTTTGACATGTGCAAGTTCTTCTGCTACATTTTCTTTGACGTAAGTAGGGTGTAGGCCCATCATCAAGAATACATTTTTTGGGTATTTTTCTTCCAAGTCAAACATTCTTTGTGTATAACTACTATCGATAGCAGGAATGTAAAAGCGTTCAACGCCATTGTCAATGGCTCTCTTAACAACCTCTTCTCTGTCTTCGTCAAATTGAGAACTGTACAAATGGCTATGTGTGTCTATGATGTTCATTTAAATTTACTTAAAGATTAAGGATGCATCTTAAGATGTCATTTTGTTTAAAAAATATTCTCTTAAATTTGTGGCAAAAATACTCAAATGGCAAGTCTTAAAAAAACAATGGTTAAAAAAGGGTTTAAATGCATTCCTTTAGAATTAACTGCTACACAACATCTTATACTTGAGGTAAAGGTAAACGGTCATAAAGGACGTTTTATACTTGATACCGGAGCATCAAATTCATGTGTTGGTTTTGAGGATGTAGCTACTTTTGAGATGCAAACCGCTGAAACAGAAACAAAGGCTTCAGGTGCAGGTGCTGTGGGTATGGATACACAAAAATCATTGGGGAATAAACTGAAAATAGCCAAGTGGAAAAGTAAAAAAGAGACATTAGTTGTATTTGATATGTCTCATGTAAATATGGCTTTGCAAGAACACAAAGTTCCAAAAATCCATGGGATTATTGGGGCAGATATTCTAGTAAAACACAAGGCCTTTATAGATTACAGCAAGTGTCTGTTATACATCAAATAATTATTTTTCTAAAGCTTCTTTAAGCGCTTCTATGTTTTTTTTACCGTTACCAATAAAGATACGTTCCTCTAATACTGCTAAGGGACGCTTTAAAAAGGTATAGTGCTCTAAAAGTAATTTTTTATAATCTTCTTCTTGTAAAGAAACATCCTTTAAACAGCGTTCTTTATATAGTTTTGCTCTTTTGTTAAAAAGAGCTTCATAACTATTGCTCAAAGAGTATAAGGTTTCTAATTGAGAGTCATTTATAGGGTTTTCTTTCAGTTCCTGTATTTCCAATTTATCTGTAGGTATTTCTTTTAAAATCCTTTTACAGGTGTCACAAGTTTTGAGATGGAATATTTTTTTCATGAAGTCACAGGTTTTGTAACTCAAAAATAAGGTGTTTTTTTAAAATAAATTTCAATACTTTTATAAAATATTAATTTCATTTCTTCTTAATATGCAACACCAATTTGAGAATTTACGTAAATCTAGATTGTTACAGTTGAAGCTCATTGATGGTCTTAGTATAGATCAATTGAATGCAATCCCTGATGGCTTTAAAAACAATATTGCATGGAATATTGGTCATTTGGTAGTAACACAGCAATTGTTATGCTATAAAAATTCTGGATTGCCATGTAAGGTTTCTGATGAGATGATAGAACTTTATAAAAAAGGGTCAGTTCCAAGTGTCCCTGTCACTTCTGAGGAATTTGAAAAGATAAAAACACTTTTTATAGATGTGGTCTCTCAGTTTGAAGCTGATTACAATGCAGGTGTTTTTAAGAACTACACCTCCTATACGACAAGCGTAAATATTACGTTGACCGATATAGACACAGCCATCGATTTCAATTCATTTCATGAAGGGATTCATTTGGGAGTTTTGTTGGCCATCCGCAAGCTTGTTAAATAAAAAAATCACACTCTTATTAAAAAGTTATGTTGTCTGTATCAACAACTTCATTGATTGTCCAATTGGCTTTTAGTTTCATAAGTAAAGGGTAGTAGTAAACTTTTTCAGGTTGTGTTTTATCAAGAAAATTCCCAGTATCCCACTTGTTATTTTTATTTTCGTCTACAACAATTCTAACTTGATAGGTGTCTGCCTCTAGATCGGTAAAAACTATATTTTCACTAGTTTTTATAGTTCTTTTTGTAATGAGTGTTCCTTTCTTATTGATGAGATCTATTAACAGATTTCTCTCTTTGTTGTTTTTGAATTGCAATTCTAAAACACCGTAAGTTTCGACATCTCTTGTTTTTATTTTGTATTGTAAGGTGTCATTTTCCTTTCCAAACAAGCCTTTAATAGCATTGGGTAATAAGTCAAATTGATAGGCATTGTTACGAGATCTTTCGAATAGGAAGCTCAATTTAGTTTTACTAGCATTCAGATTAGTTTTGAAGGCTATATCTAAAGTGTCTTTGTCTGTCACTATTATTTTTGAAGGGTCAACAGCAACCATTGGTAAGTTGCTTTCAATGTAAAAAGTATCAAGGGGGTGTAAGGTGTTTTTTATTCCTGACTTTAATGATAAAGAATCTTTTTTACCAGTTCTTAACATTACGGTGTATTCTTTTTGCCACGAATCTTTGCTTAATTTGAATTGTAAAGAATCAGCTTCAAATGGAGTAAACCAATAATTCAAAGTATCTTTTTCTTTTTCTTTTTGAAGGATGGATTGAAAACCAGGTGGAGTTTGGGTTAGAAGCTCAATATTCAAACCTTTGACATCTCCTTTGTATCCAAAAATTACTTTTCCTATTTTTTTTTCAATCGGTCTTTTGACAATAAGAGGTGGGTTTTCTTTAAATAAAGACAACTCAAATATTGTATCCGTAGGGATTTTTAATGGATTTGTAAGGAATCCAATTTTATCATCATAAGGATCAAATTTGTTGTTGCTGTTTTTGTCTTTTAAGGCTAGTAATTGATAGGTACCTGCTTTTATGTTGCTAATGTCAAATAGCACACTGTCAAGAGTATTTGCAAGGTAGGTTGGCGCTTCTTTGTAAATTATTGAATCATTGAAGGATTCATTTATTTCGTAAAGCATTACTGCGATATTGTCTGAAGTTTCTTTGTCAAACGCATCTTTTACACGGCCTTCAATCGTTAGTGAATCTACAAAGCTTCCTGTAGAAAATACATATTTGAAAGCTCCTAATTTATTACCTTCATTATTGTCTATAATGCTATTTCCGAAATTTATAGAATACGTGGTTTCAGGTTTTAGTGTGTCGGATAACTTAATAACTACGGTTTTACTTGCAGTACCCATAGGAGTTATTTCAGGCCTATTTTTCAGAGGAGGAGAAATGATCAACTGCTTGTTTAAGTTCTTAAATTTTACGTATTCGTCAAATTGAAGTTTTATTTTTTTTGAATTAAAATGAACGCTTTCATAGGGAGGATATGCAGTAACCATTACAGGTGATAAAGTATCTTTTGGACCTCCGTTTGGTCTTCCTTTTCTCGCACAGTTCAAAGAGGAGAAAAGAACAACAATTGTTAAAAAATAATAATATACAGCTTTCACAAGGTTCTTCTTTTTGTTTGACAGTGCAAAGTAACAAATATTTAAGGGAAGCATTTGATTAAGATGTAAAGAATTCACAGTTGTGTTCTCATATATTTTATTCAAGATGAGCTATACAAGCTATACTTATTTTAACATTTTCGATTTTTAATAACTCAAGTGCACAAGCTTCAATTGTGGCGCCAGAGGTTATTACATCGTCAATTAATAGTATGTGTTGGTTTTTTAGTGAGTTTTGGTTGTTAAGACTAAAAGCATTCAAAGTGTCTTTCCATCTTTCATGACTGTCTTTTCTCGTTTGTGTCGAAGAAATATTGATCCTAACTAAAAAATTTCTTTTGAAAGGAATGTTCAGTTCACTAGAAATCTTTTCTCCAAACTTTGTAAGTTGGTTGTACCCTCTTCTTTTTTCTTTTTTTGGGTGCAGAGGAACTGGAACTATACATTGAATCTCTCTCATTTTTTTGTTATTATTCAAAATCTTTCCAAAAAGTATACCGAGAAGTTCTCCAAGCTCTTGGTTGTTTTTGTATTTTAGTTGATGGATTAATTTTTGTGCCATCCCTTTTTTTTGAAATAAAAACAAAGAGCATGCATAAACGATTGGAATTCTGCCATAGAATTTTTTTTTAAGGATGTTTTCTGTACTCCCATCAAATCCTGAATAGGGGAGTTTATGTCTACAATATACACACAACAGATATTCGTTCTCAACCAAATGATTCTCGCAACTACAGCAGTATGCAGGGTACAATACGTTTGAGATATATTTTAGGATTTTTCTCACTTTTTTATTCAAAACTAAGTTAAAAAAGTCAGGAAATTTGGTGTTTTTTTTGTTTAAACAACTGTCATTGTTGGATGTAAGCTATTTAATCTTATTTTTGTTTCAATCAAATTTAGTAAATCATAAAAATGGAAGATAAAAAACCGACAAAATCAAATAAGCCAATCATTATTGTATTGGCGATTTTACTTGCTGCTGCTATTGGATATGGTGTGTATTCTCATATTGAAAGTACAGCAAAAGAAACCCAATTGTTAGCTGAAAAAGCCGCAGTTACCAAAAAATTAGATGCACTTATAGTTCAGTACGAGAAAAAAATTGCTGAAAGCGATGCTCTTGAGGCAGAATTAGTTGCTGCTAGAGCCAACATTATTGCATACCGAGATTCATTAGCTAATGAGAAAAAGACAAGTTTTTTAACTATCAAGCGTTACAGAAGTAAAGTTTACAAGTTAGAAAAGCAAAACAAAGCTTTGTTTGCAAAAATAGACGCATTGACTGCTGAAAATCAAGAGCTGAATGAAGAAATTACGGTTGTTAAAGATTCTATTGTTCAGATGAATGAAGAAAATGTAGCTTTGACAAATAGCAATGAAATTCTAAAAGCAAAAGTAGCGATAGGTGCTAAATTGTCAATTGACAATCTAAAGGCTGTAGCGATGAAAAAATCAAGCACAGGATTGTCGGCTACTACGAAATATAAGAGTACAAGAGCTTTTAGAGTTTCTTTCAAAATAAAAAAGAACGAATTAACGTCTCCAGGAGAGAAGCTTGCTTATCTAGTGGTTAAGGATCCGGAAGGAACTATTGTTAGTCCTAAAGGTAGATTTGAGCGCAATGGAAAAGAATCATTTTACTCTTCGACTACAAATGTAGATTTTCAGAATGAAGAAAAGGAAGTAATCTTTATTACCGACGTTGAAAAAGATGATATGATGAAAGGTGCTTACACTTTTAATGTTTATCTAGAGGGAGCCCCTGTTGGAAAAACAGCAGTTTTATTAAGAGGTTCTTTTTTAGGTATTTTTTAAAAAGAATTTAAGTTTACAAAAAAGGCGTGGCTTTGGCCTCGCCTTTTTTTGTGTTTCAGGGAGCATAAAACAACATTTAAATAGGAGTTTACTCTCGACATCAATTAGATAAAAAAAAATAGTTAGATACATAAAGAAATACTTATTTTTGCAGCATGGCAAAGCAAGAAGATCAATTTAAAAAGGTAGTATCACACGCAAAGGAATACGGATATGTATTTCAGTCAAGTGAGATATATGACGGTTTGAGTGCAGTATACGATTACGCACAAAACGGAGTTGAATTAAAGAAAAATATTAGAGAATACTGGTGGAAATCCATGGTGCAGATGCACGACAATATCGTAGGTCTAGACGCTGCAATTTTCATGCATCCAACAACATGGAAGGCTTCTGGACACGTAGATGCATTTAACGATCCTTTAATAGATAACAAAGATTCAAAAAAACGTTACAGAGCGGATGTTTTGATAGAAGATTATGTAGGAAAGCTGGATGCTAAAATTGAAAAAGAAGTAAATAAAGCAAAGAAACGATTTGGTGATGCTTTTGATAAGGCTGAATTTGTTGCCACGAACAAACGTGTTTTGGGGTACAAAGAAAAAGGAGAAGCTATTCTTAAGAGAATGGGGCAATCTTTGGAGAAAGAAGATTTGGCTGATGTCAAGGCGTTGATTGAAGAATTAGAGATTGCTTGTCCTTTGTCTGGTTCTAAGAATTGGACAGAAGTAAAGCAGTTCAATTTGATGTTTGGTACAAAGTTAGGAGCTTCTGCAGATTCTGCAATGGATTTGTATTTACGTCCAGAGACAGCTCAAGGTATTTTTGTAAATTTCTTAAATGTTCAAAAAACTGGAAGGATGAAAATTCCTTTTGGAATTGCTCAGACTGGAAAGGCATTCAGAAATGAGATAGTCGCGCGTCAATTTATTTTTAGAATGCGTGAATTTGAACAGATGGAGATGCAGTTTTTTGTTCGTCCTGGAACTCAAAAAGAATGGTATGAACAGTGGAAAGAAACACGACTAAAATGGCATTTGTCGCTTGGTTTGGGAGAAGATAATTATCGTTTCCATGACCACGATAAATTGGCTCATTACGCAGATGCAGCAGCAGATATTGAATTTAAATTTCCATTTGGGTTCAAAGAGTTAGAAGGAATTCATTCAAGAACTGATTTTGATTTGAAAGCGCATGAAGAATATTCAGGAAAGAAAATGAATTACTTCGACCCAGAATTAGGTGAGAGTTATACACCTTATGTGGTCGAAACTTCTGTTGGGCTTGATCGTCTGTTTTTGGCTATTTTCTCCAATTCACTACAAGAGGAGAATTTAGAAAATGGTACTTCGAGAACAGTACTGAAATTACCGCCAGTTTTGGCACCTACGAAGGCCGCAATTTTTCCATTGGTAAAAAAAGACGGACTTCCAGAGTTGGCCAAAGAGATTGTAGCATCGCTAAAGTTTGATTTCAATGTAATGTATGATGAGAAAGACGCTGTAGGAAAAAGATATAGAAGACAAGATGCAGCAGGTACGCCATTTTGTGTTACCGTAGATCACGATAGTTTAAAAGACAATACTGTGACGATCAGACATAGGGATACTATGGAACAAAAAAGAGTTGCCATAGCAGATCTAAAAGCATTGATCAACGATGCAGTAAGTATGTCATCATGGTTACAAAAACAATAAGAAAGAACAATTTCAATAATAACCCAAACTTCTAGTTTGGGTTTTTTTATGGCTGTCGTTAATTATTTAACAAAATAACAATAGAAAAGATTGTCGTTGCAATCAAAAAGAGCTCTTTGACGATTGTTTTTTTAATATCTGTTATAAATTGCCCTAAAATCAATGCACAAGGTATGAACAAATAGAGCAGTTCAACACCGTTTTTAAGCGTACTAAAATAAACCATGAGAATACTAGTTAACAACATGTATAACGCAATCGTATACTGATGTCTCGAATTGTCATTAATTCCGTATATCTTGGGAATTGATGTGAAAATAGCGATTAGTGTGATAGCACTTATTACAGCTAATGGAAGTTTTAATAAGGTGTTTTCGTAGATGCTATAGTCGTTAGAGAATGAAAAACTAAAATCATCAACAAAACCAAGAGGCGTATCTGTTAAGTATTCGTAAATCAGTACAATTGCTACAGGTGTTAGAAAACCAATAATAGGTACAATATAGTTTCGAATTTGTGCTTTTCCTATCTTTAGAATACCTATGTACAACAAAAGCATCATAAGTACAGACCAATTAAAAAATACAAATGATATTCCTATATAAAAACCTACATCAAAAAAGCTTGCTAAATTATCTTTTTTATCTTTAATCTCAGTAGTTTTCAAATACACTATCAAAAAAATAAAATTCACAAAGAGCGGTATGTCAACATGTAAGGTGCTCGGAAACATTCCGAAAAGTAATACGAGAATTAGCGAACTGTAAAGGTTTGTTTTTTCAAAGCCATTGCGAGAAAATATAATACTACAGAGTATGAGAAATAAGATATTTGAGAACAAATGTTCAATGATTTCTATAACTCCAATTCCTTTGAATAAGGTGTCAGCGTGTTGTATTTTATAGATGAAATAAAACAAAATAAAAATACTGTAAATGAGAACACTTTTTATAGGGGTAGTTTTGTTAAAAAAATTGGCTATCATCGTTAGTTTTTCATATTTTTGCAGGGTAAAGATAATTTAAGTTATGATAGCATACAATATATTTAGAATCATTGGAGATTTTTTCACAAACACATTGTTTACTCCCTTCAAATCATTACGTTTTTTAGATGATTGGTGGATTTCTAACATTCCAAATTTCTTTTTCGTGGGGATATTCCTTGTTCTTTTAGCTTATTGGATGCGTGAATCTATTCGTTTCAAAAGAGAAGGAACAGAAGATTTGCCTAAATAAGATTCCTTTTTGATATCATTAATGGTGGCTTTGCTACCTTCTAGAATCATATACATACCCTATTTTTCGGTATGAGTGATTTGTATACCATTTTTTTAACCTTATAGATTGAGCTTTGGGTAGTAAAAATAAGTTAAAACGTTTCAATGAAAACGAGACTTTTTCAAATGTCATACAACCTACGCGTGAGGAGGTAACTAACAATTTTCTTCACAAAGGGAGGTGGAATGCTTTTTTCAATAATGACAACCCTATCGTTTTGGAATTGGGATGTGGAAAAGGGGAGTATACAATTGCATTGGCTGAAAAGAATCCCAACATCAATTACATAGGGATTGATATCAAGGGGGCTCGTTTTTGGAGAGGTGCAAAAACTGCTTTGGAAGAAAATTTACCTAATGTAGCTTTTATCAGAACCCAAATCGAGTTAGTAGATTATTGTTTTGCTGAAAATGAAGTTAGCGAAATATGGATTACTTTCCCGGATCCTCAAATAAAGTACAAAAGGACCAAGCATCGGTTGACCAACGAGGATTTTCTAAAAAAATACCACACCATCTTAAAGGAAGACGGAATCATGCACTTAAAAACTGATTCTGAGTTTATGCACGGATACACATTAGGCTTGTTACACGGGCAAGGACAAGAAGTTTTGTATGCGCATCATGATATTTACAACAACCCGCATGCTCCAGCAGTTGTGCTAAACACTCAAACTTTCTACGAGAAGCAGTATTTAGAGACCAACAAAGCAATTACTTATATCAAGTTTAAGCTAAAGTACTGATTTAATTTATTTCTCAATCTTTAGAAATATTTCAGTTCCATTTTCAATGACATCACTGTTGTTAAAAAACAGTTTTTGCTCATTATATTCTGCTTCAATCAAGTATACACCCTCTTTGAAATAGCTGTTGGTTACGTTCGCCTTAATTTGTGATGTGTCAACGATTATTAACTGATTCGGATATGCGAGTACCTTTTGCTCTTGCCCATCAATTTCAATTTCATTAACGTCTCCAAAAAAAGAGGCAACATATGCTTTTTTTGGATTCTTATAGAGTGATTCAGGACTATCCTCTGCAACAATCTTACCTTCTTTCATAACTAAGATTCTATCAGCAAAAGAAAGTGCATCGGTACTATCATGTGTGGCCACTAAGCAGCCGATATTTTTAGATTTTAAGTAATTGAATAGTTTACGTCGGAGTTTGTTTTTTCGGAAGTTGTCGATATGGCTGAAAGGTTCATCAAGCAATAAAAGTTCTGGCTCCTTCGCAAGTACTCTAGCAAGTGCTACACGTTGTTTTTGCCCTCCACTGAGGTGTTTTACTTTTACGTTTGCAAAATCTACCATATCTACCAATTCTAGTAGTTCCGCAGTCCTTTCTTTTTTCTCTTTTGCATAGCGATTGGGTAGAAATTTCCCAATATTTTCTGCAGCAGAGGTAAAAGGCATCAGGTCAAAATCTTGAGACAAATATTTCATAAAAGGTTCTCCAGGAACCAAATAATAATTGGGGCCTAATAACTTAGTGTTTTCCCATGATACTTCTCCTTTTTCTATATGAAGAAGCCCGTAAATAATTTCTAAAAGTGTACTTTTTCCACAACCACTTTCTCCAATAATGGCAATGTATTCACCTTTTTTTGCGGAAAAAGTGATATTTGTCAATACCTCTTTCTTGTCGTAAGCGAAAGAAATAGCATCTAATTTTAGCATGAGGATTGGTTGTATTTTAACTTTTTTTCAATGGCTTTGATCATTATTTTTGCAATGTCTTTGCCATTGGCCTTTTCAATTCCTTCTAAGCCAGGAGATGAATTTACTTCTAGTAAGAGAGGTCCTTTGTTAGAACGAATTAAATCAACTCCCGCAACTTGTAAATTCAATACTTTTGCTGCTTTGATAGCCAATTTCTTTTCTTCGCTGGTTATTTTGACAATGTTGGCTGTTCCACCTTGGTGAATGTTGGCTCTGAACTCTCCTTTGATAGCTATTCTTTCTATGGATGCTACCACTTTACCGTCTATGACAAAACAACGTAAATCTTTACCATCGGCTTCGCGTATGAATTCTTGTACCAATATATTTGTTTTTAGGCTCTTAAATGCATTAATAACACTCTCAGCTGCTTTATTAGTTTCAGCAAGAACAACACCTTTGCCTTGCGTGCTCTCTAGTAATTTAATAATCAAAGGAGATCCGTTGACCATTTCAATCAATTCTTTGGTTTCAAGAGGTGAGTTTGCAAAGCCAGTTGTAGGTATTTGAATTCCATGTTTAGAGAACAATTGAGAAGAAAAGAGCTTGTCTCTTGATTGAGATATTGCGTCAGCAGAATTTTGTACAAATGTACCGATCGAATCAAATTGACGAATCAACGCACAGCCATAAAAAGTCATACTTGGTTTTATTCGCGGTATGATTGCATCCAAATCGTTGAGTATTTTTCCACCACGATAGTGAATTTCTGGTGTGTCAGCATCCATTTTCATATAACACTGTTGGGCATTTAAGAAAAACATTTGATGCCCTTCCATTTCACCAGCTTCAATTATTCTTCGATTGCTGTATAAGTTGGGATTGCTTGCTAAAAGCCCAATTTTTAATCCGCTACTGTTTTTTTTGTGAATGTTGTAGAAACTGTTTATTTGTTCCTCGCTATAGCTAATAGTACAATTTTCTGCAGCAGGGTCAATGATCACTTTGTCAATCATGGCTTGTCTTCCCAACAACATTCTAAATCCCATGGCATCTCGATTAGCTAAGGTAATCTCAATGTCCCAAGTTTGACCACCTAAGGTGAGACTTGATTCTATAACATATCTTTTTTCGGCAATTCCAGTAGAGCTTTTTACAAATCGAGAATCAATAACTTTCGATTCACATTGTACAGATACTTTTCGGTTTTCTTGAATTGGAAATACATCGTAACGCACCCATTTTTCATTGTTCTTTTTAAAGGGTACAATGTTTAATGCGTGTAGTGATGATGTTTTAGCTCCTGAGTCAACTCTTACTTTGATGGCTGGTATTTGTAAACTAGGAAGAGAACACCATTCTACACTTCCTATTTTAATTTTCTCTAGTTCCATAGTTCAAAAGGGTTAGTATTGTAAAGATATTTTGATTTTTTGACAAAAAAAAGGAAGTATATTTTAAAAAACACTTCCTTTCGAGATTATTAGACCTATAGATTATTCTTGATTTTCTATAGCCTCTTTTATTTTTGTTTCCAGTTCTTCTGCCAATTCAGGGTTGTCACCAATCAATCCTTTAACAGCATCCCTTCCTTGTCCAAGCTTCGTGTCACCATAACTAAACCATGATCCACTTTTTTTGATGATTCCGTAGTTGACACCGATGTCTAAAATTTCACCTACTTTTGAAATTCCTTTACCGTACATAATATCAAATTCAGCCATTTGGAATGGTGGAGCTACCTTGTTTTTCACCACTTTTACTTTGGTGCTGTTTCCAATTACTTGGTCTCCATCTTTGATTTGTGTTCTTCTTCTTATATCCAAACGTACAGAGGCATAAAACTTCAATGCGTTTCCTCCTGTTGTTGTTTCAGGGTTTCCAAACATAACACCGATTTTTTCACGCAATTGGTTGATAAATATTACGGTACAGTTGGTCTTATTGATAGTTCCGGTTAGTTTTCTCAAGGCTTGTGACATCAATCGTGCGTGTAAACCCATTTTGGAATCTCCCATTTCTCCTTCAATTTCACTTTTTGGAGTCAAAGCAGCCACGGAGTCAATCACTACGATATCAATTGCACCAGAACGTATAAGGTTTTCAGTGATTTCTAAGGCTTGTTCACCGTGGTCAGGTTGTGAGATGATTAAGTTGTCTATATCTACTCCCAAGCTCTCAGCATAAAAACGGTCAAAAGCGTGTTCGGCATCAATAAAGGCCGCAATACCTCCCGCCTTTTGTGCTTCAGCAATCGCATGAATGGTCAAAGTTGTCTTACCGGATGATTCAGGTCCATAGATTTCTATAATTCTTCCTTTAGGGTATCCATTTACACCCAAAGCCAAATCTAGTCCCAATGATCCCGATGAGATAGACTCAACATCTACATGCGCCACATCTCCCATTTTCATCACAGCACCCTTTCCGTAGGTTTTGTCTAACTTGTCGAGCGTCATCTGTAACGCTTTTAATTTCGCTTCTTTTTCTTTTGTATCGTTTGCCATATTGTAACGCTTGTAGTTGATTTATTTGTTAGTAAAAATACTAAATTATTGTTTTATAGATATGATTTGTAACGAAGTTCTAATGGGAATTTATAAACAAAAAATAAGTCTTTAAGTCGAAATCCATAACACTCATTTTTTAAAAAGATTCATCCAACCAAGTTAATGAATGAGGATTTAATAAACTCGATATTTTATACTAAATACTTGTCAGTATATTAGACTGTTCTTGCTTTTGTTGAAAATGTACCAAAGCATCTTCAATCACAGTGTATATTTTTTCTAACTCTTTGTTTGTAATCACAAAAGGAGGAAGTATATATACGGTGTTGCCTAAGGGTCTCAAACAAACACCTCTTTCCATAAAAAAAGCAAAAAGAGCATCTCTTAAACCTCCGTAGCGTTTCATTTCTATGTCTAAATCTAAAGCAAATATAACACCTAGTTTGCGTGTAGATTTCACAAGTTTGTTTGTTTTAATTTTATTTTCAAAAGCAAGGTGTTGTTCTTCAATACGACGAATATTGGTTTGCATCTCGTTTGAAGTCAGTAGTTCTATCCCTGCTTTTATGGCTGTACATCCCAATGGATTCGCAGAGTAGGTGTGTCCGTGAAAAAATCCTTTTTTGATCTCATCATCGTAAAAAGTATCGTAAATTTCCTGAGTACAAGTCGTTAACGCCATCGGTACCACTCCAGCAGTGAGTGACTTTGACAGACACATGATATCTGGTTTATTTTCTAAGTAATCAGACGCAAAGTTTTTACCTGTTTTTCCGAAACCAGTCATCACTTCGTCTGCGATTGTTACAACACCGTGTTCTTTAGCAATAGCAATGAGTTGGTCTAATAAATTGGCCTCATACATATGCATTGCATTGGCTCCCTGAACCAGAGGTTCGAAGATAAATGCCGCTACTTTTTCAGTGCTTATTAGTTGTAAAAATTTGTGTTTTACAGAATCGAAGTTTTCTTGGGTCGGAACTTCAATACGATCTATTGCTAGTAAAAAGTCTTCAAAAGGACCGTTGTAAACCGACAAACCAGAAGCTGACATGGCACCAAAAGTATCACCGTGAAAAGCGTCTTCCAATGCGATTATCTTTGTCTTTTTAAAGCCTTGGTTGAATTGAGTTTGTAGGGCCATTTTTAGTGCGACATCTACCGAGGTAGAGCCGTTGTCAGAGAAGAATATTTTTTGCTGATTGCTAGGTAAAATACCCATTAAGGCTTCAGACATTTCCACTGCAGGCTGGTGAGTGAATCCGCTAAAAACTACTTGGTCGAGTTGCTGCAGTTGTGAGCTTACTCTTTTGATGATATGCTCGTTGCAATGCCCATACATACAGGTATACCAAGATGCGATACCATCAATGTATCCATTGTTGTCTTCATCGTAAAGCATGACGCCTTTAGCGCGTGTAATTGCAATATGGCTAGGATGTGTTTTGTGTTGTGTCAACGGATGCCACAAATGTTTTTTATCTCTTTCTGAAAAACTATTCATACCTGTTAATTTTTTTACATCAACTTTTAATAGTGTTATAAAGTTTCTAATGTTTCTCGCAACTGCTCTGCATACTTTTGCACAGTTTGACGGTCTATTTTCTCTTCTTCCTCTATCCTTCCAAGTACGTTCACACCTGACATTTTTTGAATGATACTCTCGGTTGAAGGATGTTCGTTTCCACTGAAAATTATAGAAGGTTTATAACCTTTGTCTTTCAAGTATTGCAATGTAAGTAGTGTGTGGTTGATACTTCCAAGATAATGTCTTGAAACAACAATAACTTTATAAGAGGGATCGAGGATATCTGCTATGGTTTGCGTATCATTCAAAGGGACCAACAAACCACCTGCTCCTTCAATCACGAGGTGGTTTTCTGTGTTTGGTTTTTGTATGTTTTGTAATTCGATTTTAACACTGTCAATTTCAGCTGCTGCATGAGGACTCATTGGGGTCTGCAATGCATAGCTGTTAGGGTGTATGACCGTTTTGGTATTTTGAATCAAGTCACGCACTTTGTCACTGTCTGAATGGTCAAGCTCTCCTGATTGTATGGGTTTCCAGTAGTCAGCTTCCAGGGCTTCTGTGATAATTGAGGAAACTAGTGTTTTACCAACTTCAGTTGAAATTCCTGTTACAAATATATTTTTTTTCATTTTAATTTTGTTCGAATAACTCAGTTTACAAAAATAGCCAATTGTGTTAACAAACTATCAATTTCTTCAAAGGTATTATAGCTGTGCAAACAGATTCTTAGGCGTTCTTGTCCCTGAGGTACAGTAGGCGCTAAAACAGCTTTGGCAAGTAGTTTTTGAGTGTTCAATGCATCTGCAACCTTTTTCACATTGCTATTTCCGCTAAGAAGACAACACTGGATAGGGCTGTGGCTATCAATGAACAACTCGTGTAATTTTTTTTCTTGAATTGATCTCCTGAAATACTGAATATTTTTTTTGAGTTCGTCTATTGCTGCTGTAGTTTGAAGTTCAAAATATGCAGATTTTACAACTGCAATACTGTGTAATGATGCTGCAGTTGTATAAATAAAAGGTCTTGAAAAATTGACGAGGTAATCGCGAAGATTTTTTCCTCCTAAAACAACAGCACCGTGACAGCCAAGGGCTTTCCCAAAAGTGTGTACTCTTGCAAAAGCTTGGTCTTCTAGTTTTAATGCTTGAAGCAAACCAGTTCCATTTGGACCAAAAACACCATTTGAATGAGCTTCATCAACGATTAGGTAACAGTTATTATTATTAGAGATTTTACAAATTTCCTTCAATGCTGCTTGATCACCGTCCATAGAGTATACAGCTTCAACAGCAATAAACACCGGGGCTTCAGATTTGCTAATCTTTTGTTGTAGGTCATCTAGGTCGTTGTGTTTGAATTTTAAGCTCCTAGCATTAGAAGCACGAATCCCATCTCTTATAGAGGCATGTATCAGTTCGTCATAAATGACAGTGGTTCCTTTTTCTAAAATAGCGGTAAAAAGTCCCAAATTAGCATCGTAGCCTGAATTGTACAAAAGTGCAGCCTCTGCATTGTGAAAATTTGCCAATTCTCTTTCCACTTCCTCGTGAATGGGGTGGGTTCCAGAAATCAGTCTAGATCCCGTGCTACCATTTGTATTGTTTGTATCTTCTAAATAATGTAATGCTCTTTGATGTATGGTTTTTTTTGAAGAAAATCCAAGGTAGTCATTGGATATGAAATCAATGCCCTTTGGAATAATTTGAAGGGATCTTAACGCATTATTGTTATTTCTGTCCTCTAGTTTTTTAGAAAGTTTTTCAGGAAAGGCTTTCATATGATTTCTTTAGTTTGCTAAATTAACAAACTTGCCTGAGATAACATTGCCTTAACAAGGAATACTAATCGACTTGATATTTCAAATGATCACTATTTTATTAATGTATATACATTTGTCTAGTGAGATTAAAATTAAAATGCTTAAATTGAGAGACTTGTGTAGACAATTGATAAACCAAATTGTCTTTCAAAATACAATATCATGGCTTCACTTTTACCCCATACCGGAATATTAGGAACTCGTTTGGCTAAGCATCTTTTGAAACGAGCAAGCTATCGTGTGACTAAGAGTCGTATAGATACTTTTAGTTCTTATACGGTAGATCAGGCTTTGGCTGAGTTGGGTACGATTCCTGCAAAAAATTTGATACAACCGATTCATTATATCAATGGAAATTTAACAGCACCCAAGCCTTGGATCAATGACGACCCTGTATTTGGTGCTGTAGATACAGACAACGGTAGTGGAGGTTCTTTGCTACGGAATTATGTCAGTAGTTGGTGGTTGGATGAAGCGAGAAGAGATACTTCGTATCGTTCCAAAATGACCTATTTCTTGTTTACAAATTTTACAGCAGGCAACAAAGTTTTAAATGGTGTGCTCGGATCCTACTACGATTATTTACAATTGACGGAATTTTTCTGTTTGGGAGATTGGAAAGAATATGTTTTTCAGGTTTCCAAGAATATTGTCATGTTGGATTATTTGAACAACCGTTTGAATACAAAGGAGAATCCCAATGAAAACTATGCCCGAGAACTGCTAGAGTTGTTTACGATTGGGAAAGGGGCGCCTGCAGGAGAAGGTGATTATACCAATTACACAGAGCAAGATGTAGTAGAAGCGGCTAGGGTATTGACTGGTTGGAGGATTACTTGGGGTACCAACCGGGGCTTGTATAGAACAGGTCCTGCCTACGGAGATATACCCTGTGGGTATGCATCTCCTTACAAGCATGATTTTGGTCAAAAAACATTTAGTTATAGGCTTGGAAATTATGTGATTCCTGCTTGGAGTATCACGGGTAAAACTACTGCCGAAAAACAACAGCGCATGGAAGATGAGCTGAAAGAGATGATCGATTTAATTTTGAGTCAAGATGAAACAGCAAAATTTATCTGTAGAAAAATGTACCGCTATTTTGTTGGTAGAAATATTACTGCTGAAATTGAAAATGATATCATCGTTCCCTTGGCGCAGACATTTAGAACGAATTACAATTTAGAGGCTCCTCTAATACAGCTTTTAAAAAGTAAGCATTTTTACGATTTGGATGATAATGATACTAGTGATAATATAATCGGAGGGATGATCAAATCCCCCTTAGACCTTGTACTGCAAACATTGAATAGTGTTAATTTTCCTGTACCTGATCCTATTACTAATGGATTGAATCATTACAAAAAATTTTATTATTGGCTTGTCAATTTGGGGATTATGGATACAGCGGGTCAAAACATATTTGATCCTCCCTCTGTTGCTGGTTTTCCACCTACTTATGAAAGTCCAGATTTCGATTTGTTTTGGTTTAATTCTTCTACTATTGTAACGCGTTATGGAATTGCAGATGCCTTGTTAAACTCTAACAAGACTTTTGTGAATTTCAAAGTTTCTACTTTTGTTGCTGCTACTGTTTCACAACCTCAAGATGCCGAGGTGCTTGTGTCAGAACTCGTCGATTTGTTTTTTCCTGAAGCCATTACCCAGGATCGTTTGAGTTATTTTGTAGATATTGTCTTGTTAGATGATGGATCACTGACAAAAGCAATGTGGACTGACGAATGGATTAATTATGCAAATACAGGAGATGCTACCAATATAGAGTCACCATTGGAAGATTTATTTAGAGCTTTGCTCTGGTCTCAAGAATACCAATCTAATTAAACGTACCGATATGAAAAGAAGAAAATTTTTACAACTTTCAGCTTTGAGCTCTACGAGTGCGTTGTTTTTAAACGGGCATAAAGTTCAAGCGCTTACCCAATCTTCCTTTTTAAATCAGATTCCTGAACATGTGATAGATGGTAGGTCTTTGGTATTGATTCAGTTGCGTGGTGGGAATGATGGACTCAATACTTTGGTACCCTATGATCAATACGACGACTATGCAGCGATGCGACCTACCATAAAATTAAAAGAAACAGGGTCTAATGCTGCCTTTCAATTGGATACAACATTGTCTTTGGAATCTCAAATGCTAATGCACCCTTCGTTAACCGGTTTCAAGACGTTATACGATGCCGGTAAAATGAATATTATCAAAGCTGTAGGATACCCTACCCTCAACAAATCTCATTTTGCCGGAAGAGCAATTATGTTTAAGGGAGGTGATGGAACTCCCGAAAATGCCAATAAAACCAATGGTTGGATGGCACGCTTTTTACACAGTGGTTACGATCACACAGCCTATGAAGACCCTTTAGGGATTCAGTTGGGCTCTCGAAAACCCTCTTTAGGATTTCATTCAGAGCATGAACACAAAGTAGATATCAATTTGACAGGTCAGGATGTTTCAGGTTATTACAATACTATTTCAAATTTAGGGAATCCTGTTCCGTCTTTTGTGCCTGATACAGACCATGGTGATAACATTAATTTTGTAAACAGTACTGAAATAGCGACCAATCAATATTCTGAACGAATCAGTACTGTGTTTGACGCAGGTTCGAATCAAGGAACTTATTCAGACACGAATTTGTCAGATCAGTTAAAGACAGTAGCTCGTTTGATTAAAGGAGGGGCAAAAACCAAAATATATTTGGTCACTACAGATGGTTACGATACCCATGCCGATCAGGTTGCCAATAGTACTGATACACATACGGGCACTCATGCAGATTTATTATTAGAACTCAGCAACGCAGTGTTGGAGTTTCAAACAGACCTCGAATTGATGGGGTTGGATGAAAAGGTGATTACTTCAACTTTTACAGAATTTGGAAGGAAGCCATATGAAAATGGGAGTTTGGGTACCGATCACGGTACTTTAGGTCCTATGTTTGTCATCGGAAAATATGTAAAGCCAGGAATCAGAGGAACCAATCTAGATTTGTCTCAGGTCAATATACACTTTGAAGAAGCAGTAATGCAACACGATTACCGACAGGTATTTTCTACTTTAATAGCTGATTTTTTAGGGGCTTCGTCAGATGTGATTTTACAAACTGAATTTGAGGATTACAGCGGAGGGCAAAAGATTGATTTGATTCAGGGCGCACAGGTTGTGGATACTACCTTGGCTATTTCCAACTCTCAAATGTCGTTACAATCTGTTGCTTGTTTTCCCAACCCTACACAGTCAGATTGTACGCTTCGTTTTTCAAGCCCATATAATTTAGAAACTACCTTGGTCTGTTATGATTTGAATGGTCGTCCAGTGTTTAGCTCAAAACATTCAGTAGAAAGTGGTTTAAATTTTATAGAATTTAATTTGCAACACGTAAAAAAGGGCAATTATGTGTTGGTGTTAAAGGATAGCTCCCAAAAACTTATTGCTTCAAAACACCTTATAAAAATATAGTTTTGCGCCAGTAAGCGTCATGGGTTGACAACAAGATTTGAGAGTGCCATACTGATTTATAGTATCTAATGGAATTTATTTGGGTAGCTACTATTAAAATATATTGGAAATGGATTCATTGTCACCATATATAGGAAAACTTGGCAAGCGATTGGCTAAACACCTTTTGCGAAGGGCTAGCTTTTGTATTTCAAAAGATCGTATACAGGAGTTTAGTGACTATTCTGTAGATCAGGCTATTGCAAAGTTATTGGTAACTCCCGAAAAATATTTGAAACAGCCTATACACTATGTCAGCGGTAATCTTTCACAACCCTCACCGTGGATCAATGATGACCCTGATTACGGTCCTGTCAATTTGGAAAACGGTTCTGGTAAGGTGAAGCGTAATAATTATCTGACTGCTTGGTGGATGGATGAAGCGAGAAGGGATACTTCAATCAGATCTAAAATGGCTTACTTTTTAAGTACGAATTTTACAGCATCTATTCGAAGTGCTGAAAGTGAACACTATTTTGATTATTTGTCTTTACTTGATTTTTTTGCACTTGGTAACTGGAGAGAATTTTGTTTTCAAATGACGAAAAACAACGTCATGCTTAAATACTTGAACAACGATGAAAACACCAAAACCAATCCTAATGAGAATTTTGCAAGAGAGGTGTTAGAACTATTCACAATCGGAAAAGGACCACAAATAGCTGTTGGTGACTACACGAACTATACAGAAAGTGATGTAGAGCAAGCTGCTAAAACGTTGACGGGATGGACGTATACTAAAAATAGAAATGAGAGTAGAAAGAATGGAGCAGCATTTGGTAACATTCCTTGTGGACATATCGATACAGATAAACATGATTTTTCAGCCAAGCAATTTAGCAAACACTTTGGTTACCATAAGATTGAACCCTGGGATGTTACAGGAAAAAGTACTGCTGAAAAGGAAGCAAGGGTAGAAACGGAGCTGCGTTCTTTTTTTGATATGATTCTCTCACAAGATGAAACAGCTAAGTTTATTTGTAGAAAGCTCTATCGTTATTTTGTTGCACGTACCATAGATACTTATGTGGAATCTAACATCATCGTTCCGTTGGCTGTTATTTTCCGAAAAGAGTATGATTTAAAAGAAACGATTACCACATTGTTGAAAAGTCGTCACTTTTATGATGCTGACGATTTGGATAGTACCGATGAGATTATAGGTGGTATGGTCAAATCCCCTTTGGATTTGGTATTGCAAATAGTTACGCTCACTGAATTTCCAGTACCAGACCCGATTATTCATGGTAAAGATCATTACAAGAGTTTTTACTTTACTCAATTAATAAAAAAAATAATGGTCAAGAGTGGACAAGATATATTTATGCCGCTCACTGTGGCTGGTTTTCCTGCTTACTACGAAGCTCCAGATTTCGATAAGTTTTGGTTCAATACTTCGACAATCATATCTCGCTACAACTTAGGTGCTGTTTTGTTACATTCCAACAAAACAAAGTCTGACTTCAGTGTGTCATCATTTGTTGATGTACTTGTAAGTGAACCCACAGATCCTACGGTATTGGTAAAGGAAATAAGTGATTTACTATTTGTCGAATCAATTTCTGACGCTCGTCTTTCATTTTTTGTAAATGATGTACTACTAGATAATGGAAGTTTGAATGCGAGTATGTGGTCAGACGAATGGATTGCATATAAAAATACGGGCAAGAAAAATAATGTGGATTCAGCATTAGAACCTTTATTCTTGTCTTTGTTATGGTCACAAGAATTTCAAATCAATTAATCTTTAAAATGATGTCTAATATATTCATTTTAATTAGCGTAGCATTTAATGTTTTTTTGACAAGTAGTCTAAGTGTAACAAGTGGGTTTTTAAATAAATTCAGATATACAAGTAATCTATTTAGAACAACTGTTTGTTATAAAATTATCATAATATGACGAATTTGGTTCGTTTTTTTTTCCATAATAGCAGTAATATTGTAAAATAACTTAACCCAAAACGTAACTATGGCATCAATTCTACCCTTGTCAGGTAAGCTAGGCAATCGACTAGCCAAACATCTTCTAAGAAGAGCTACGTATAATGTATCTAAGGATAGAATATCCGAATTCAGCAATTATACGGTAGATCAAGCACTAGAAAAATTACTAGACTTACCCTCAAAGAATTTAATTCAACCTATACACCCACAAAAAAGTGGTATGTCCGGTCCAGCCCCATGGATCAATGATGACCCTACATATGGTCCTGTTAATGAAGATAACGGATCAGGACAAGTCAAACGTAACAACTACCTTGCAGGATGGTGGATGGATGAAGCCAAGAGAGATACTTCATTGCGTTCTAAGATGACCTACTTTCTTTTGACAGATTTTACGACTTCCATTCGAACACTCGATAACGCTCACCATTACGATTATCTGACCATTTTAGAAATGTTTTGTTTGGGAGATTGGAGAGAGTTTTGTTTTCAAATGACAAAAAACAACGTCATGTTGAAATATCTAAACAACGATGAAAATGTAAAATCTAATCCCAATGAGAATTTTGCGCGAGAGGTTTTGGAATTGTTTACTATAGGAAAAGGACCACAAGTTGCAATCGGAGATTATACGAATTATACTGAAAGTGATATAGAAGAGGCTGCAAGAACACTTACGGGATGGACATATACTAAGAAAAGAGAGTTGAGCGCAACCAATGGCCCTGCTTTTGGAGATATACCTTGTGGTTATATAAAAACATATGACCATGACTTTGGTGCCAAGCAATTTAGTAACCGTTTTGGAAACTACAGAATTGATGCTTGGAATACCTCTGGAAAAACAACAGCACAAAAAGAAGCTAGAGTAGAAGCAGAATTGAAGGAGTTTTTAGATATGGTTCTTGCTCAAGATGAAACGGCTAAGTTCATCTGTAGAAAAATGTATCGTTTTTTTGTTTCTAGAAATATAACTACTGAAGTTGAAAATGATATTATTGTTCCTTTATCTGCTGCATTTAGAGAAAACTATGATTTGAAAGTAACAATTACTCAATTGCTGAAAAGTAAGCATTTTTATGATGCTGACGATACAAATTCAACAGATGAAATTATCGGTGGGTTGATTAAGTCCCCTTTAGATTTGGTACTTCAATCTTTAACTATTACAAATTACGGTGTACCAGATCCAATTGCGAGTGGAGAGGATCACTACAAAAAATTCTACTATTTCGGTTTGTTGAATAAGGTACTTGTACCTGCAGGACAGGATATCTTTAGACCGCCATCGGTTGCGGGTTTCCCTCCAACATATGAATCTCCTGATTTTGATAAGTTCTGGTTCAATTCTGCTACGATTATTGCGCGTTACAATTTGCCAGCAGTTTTAATAGATACGAATAAGACAGGTGCTGAATTTTACATATCTACTTTTGTTGATGAAGTTGTTTCTAATCCTAGTAATCCAGAGACTTTGGTAAGAGAGATTACTGATATAATGTTTCCAGAACCAATTTCGGATACACGTTTAAATTTCTTTGTAAACGATGTATTGTTAGATAACGGAACTCTGGATGCGTCCATGTGGTCCGATGAATGGTTTACTTACAAAAATACGGGAAAAAAATCAGATGTAGAGGCAGCACTTGAACCTCTGTTTAATGCTTTGTTTTGGTCACAAGAATTTCAAACTAACTAAAAACTTACAGATATGAAAAGAAGAAAATTTTTACAACTATCCGCTTTGAGTTCTGCAAGTTCATTGCTTTTAAACGGACACAACGTCAGAGCTTTTTCAGAAACAGCTTTGTTAAACAATATACCAGAGGAAGTAATTGATGGTAGAACGCTTGTAATGGTTCAAATGTTTGGAGGTAATGATGGTTTGAATACCGTAATTCCTAAAGATCAATACGATGACTATGCTTCATTACGACCAACTATAAAATTAAATAACACTGGGCCAAATGCCGCTATAGATCTTGACAATACAATGTCTTCAGACAAGCAGGTAATGATTCATCCTTCATTGACAGGATTTAAATCTCTGTACGATGCAGGAAAATTAAATATCATTCAAAGTGTTGGATATCCTATTGTAAATAAATCACACTTTGCTGCACGTGCTTTGATGTTTAAAGGAGGAGACGGTACTCCAGAGAATGTAAACAAACCAAATGGATGGATGGCCCGTTTCTTACATTCAGGATATGACCACACAAAATATGCCGATCCTTTGGGGATTCAATTAGGTAGTAAAAAACCTTCAATAGGTTTTCACTCAGAACACGAACACAAAGTAGATGTCAACTTATCGGGTCAAGATCCTTCTGATTATTACAGTGTTATTTCTAATATTGGAAATCCAGCACCTGATGTTGCTACAGCATCAGAATATGCTGATAATATTGATTTTATAACAGGTATTGAAACTTCTGCTAACAATTATTCTGGGCGTATTAGTTCTGTATTTGATGCAGGTAATAATAGTAATGTAACTTATCCTAATGAAGACCTTGCCAATCAATTAAAAACGGTTGCAAGAATGATCAAAGGGGGGTCCAAGACTAAAATATTTCTTGTATTGATTGGTGGTTTCGACAATCATGCGGGTCAAGTTCAATCTGGTAGTTCACACCTTGGGCAACATGCAGACTTGCTAAAAACTGTTGGAGACTCTATCAAGGCTTTTCAAGACGATATAGAAGCCCTAGGAGTTGCTGAAAAAGTAGTTACGGCTACTTTTACAGAATTTGGTAGAAAGCCTCGTGAAAACGGAAATTTAGGTACTGATCATGGAAACCTAGGACCTATGTTTGTGATTGGTAAACACGTACAGGGAGGAGTTACAGGAAACAATATGGACTTATCTAATATTGTAAAGCATTTTGATGAAACTAAAATGCAACACGATTACAGGCAAGTATTTTCTACTTTACTTAGTGACTTTTTGGGGGCGACACCAAGCGTTATTGAGGGAACTGAGTTTACACCATTTGATGGTGAAAATAAATTAGCTTTGATTCAAGACGCGCACAGTGTTGCATCTACGGATATCAATGCTATTCAAGAATCTTCTATGTTTGTAGCGCCAAATCCTGTGTATGATACTTGTGTATTGAAGTATACTGCAAGTAATATGTTTAGAGGTCATATAGTAATCTATGGGATGAATGGTGGTCAGGCCTTTCATTTGCCACACGATTTTACTCCTGGGATGAATCATATTCCTCTCAATATAGAACACCTGACAAGCGGTACCTATATCACTGCAATCAAAGACTCATATGGCAAAACAATGGGTACTTTTCAATTGATAAAACAATAAATTTTAAAGGTCGTCTTATCCAGACGGCCTTTTTTATTTCTATCCAACAAAAAAGCAGTAACAACTTATGTTGCTACTGCTTTTTTATTATTGGGGATATTCTTTATTAGAATTAATCTACAAGAATGATCACTTTGTTGTCTTTCATTTCAACAGTTCCAGAAAGAATGTCTAAAGTTACGATTTTAGCATTCTCTTTGGAAGTTTTTAGTTGCTCATTCCATTCGTTGATGTCTGAATCAGCAATTGTGTTCATGTCAATTTTGACAGTCCCTTTTTCCAATACAGAAACAATAGCGGCATGGTTTTCTAACATTTGGAAGTTTCCTTCAACACCAGGTACCGATACAGCAGCTACTTTGTTGCTAAAAAGCGTTGCTTCTGGAGATACAATTTCTAAATACATATTGTGTAGTTTTAGGTTATAGCACTCAGCAGAGGCAACGCCTCATACTGAGTGTATAATTTATACTATTAAGCTTCCGCTAACATTTTCTCTCCTGCGTCAATTGCGTCTTGGATAGATCCTCTAAGGTTGAAGGCAGCTTCTGGATATTGATCCAATTCACCGTTCATAATCATATTGAATCCTTTGATAGTGTCCTTGATGTCTACCAATACACCTGGAATCCCTGTAAATTGTTCTGCTACGTGGAAAGGTTGAGATAAGAAACGTTGTGCTCTACGTGCTCTGTGAACGACTAATTTGTCTTCTTCACTCAATTCTTCCATACCTAGAATCGCAATAATATCTTGTAATTCTTTGTAACGTTGTAATAACTCTTTTACGTTTTGTGCACATTCGTAGTGCTCTTTTCCTAAGATTTCTTCTGTCAAGATACGAGAAGTAGAATCCAATGGATCTACCGCTGGGTAAATACCTAATTCAGAAATCTTACGAGACAATACTGTAGTTGCATCTAAGTGGGCAAAAGTAGTTGCTGGTGCAGGATCCGTTAAATCATCCGCAGGTACGTATACTGCTTGTACAGAAGTAATAGAACCTGTTTTAGTAGATGTGATACGCTCTTGCATCGCACCCATTTCCGTTGCCAATGTTGGTTGGTAACCTACGGCAGATGGCATACGTCCTAGTAGGGCAGATACCTCAGATCCAGCTTGTGTAAATCTAAAGATATTGTCTACGAAGAACAATACGTCTTTTCCTTGTGTAGGGTCTCCAGCACCGTCACGGAAGTATTCAGCAATTGTCAAACCAGACAAGGCAACACGTGCACGCGCTCCAGGTGGCTCATTCATTTGCCCAAATACAAACGTTACTTTTGAATCTTTCATTTTTTCGTGGTCGATCTTTTCAAGATCCCATCCACCTGCTTCCATTGAATGCTCGAATTCTTCTCCGTATTGGATAATTCCTGCTTCAATCATTTCACGCATCAAGTCATTTCCTTCACGCGTTCTTTCACCTACTCCTGCGAATACTGAAAGTCCTCCGTGTCCTTTTGCGATATTGTTGATCAACTCTTGAATCAATACAGTTTTACCTACTCCGGCACCACCAAATAATCCAATCTTACCTCCTTTTGAGTAAGGTTCGATCAAGTCGATAACTTTAATTCCTGTAAATAAAACCTCCGTAGATACAGACAACTCTTCGAATTTTGGAGCGTCACGGTGAATAGACATTCCGTTGTCTCCGTCTTTTGGCAAAGATTGCAAACCGTCAATAGGGTCTCCATTTACATTGAATAAACGACCGTAGATATTATCTCCTACGGGAACTTTAATTGGGTTTCCAGTTGCTACTGCATCTGCACCTCTACTCAATCCGTCTGTAGAATCCATGGCGATACATCTTACAGTATCTTCTCCAATGTGTTGTTCTACTTCAAGAACCAATTTTGATCCGTTTTCTCTAGTGATTTCTAAAGAGTCAAAAATTTGTGGAAGACCTTCTCCTGTTGTAAACGCGACATCAATTACCGGTCCAATAATTTGAGCAACTTTACCTGTTAATTTAGACATTGTTGTAACTATTAAATGTTAGTTCTATTATTATGTGAGTTTTACCTCTTTTTTTCAAAGTGCAAATATAGAGGTTTAAATTTAAAATGAAAATATGTTTCTGTCTTTTTACAGGGAATCAACTATTAATTGTTTTTTAATTTTAATAAGCAGATAGAATTACCACCAAAAAAAAACACCCTACTTAAGTAAGGTGCTTTTTTAAATCAAATTTTATAAAATTATGGAGTAAATGTCCAAGATAAATAAGATACTTGTCCAATCATACCACTTCCTGGAATTTGTACATAATCTTTTCCAAACAAGTTACTTGCACCAATTTTTAAAACTGACGCTTTAGATAACGGGTAGTTTGCCTGGAAATCAATCACTGTATTTTCAGGTACCATTGCATCTATAAATGTAGATTCATAGTAGTACTCTTCGTTCCAACGAATATTCATCCCTAAATTTAATTTTCCAATTACATTATCTGCACCTAAGTTTAATTTCACTCTATTCTCAGGAGTGTTGAATCCTGGCTCGTAGTCAGAATTAGCAGGTGCATCATAATCCATTTTGTTGTATTCGTAAACAATACCTGTTTTTAATATTCCAAATAATTTTGTATTAATTCCTAAGTTAGCTCCAAATGTGTTTACGATTTCATCCGTATTTCCGTCTACTTGGAATACTTGTGTTCCACCATTTTGAAGAGGAACTAGCACGTTTTGACCTGCTAGAAAGTTTGTGTATTTACTGAAGTATCCGTTAAAGTCTACATTGAATTTTTCTTGATTGATACGGTATCCAAACTCATAGGATTCTACTTGTTCAGGAACCACAGTTTCTAAATTTGCTGAAGTTGGAGCTCCTGCCAATACACTACTCAAAGATAGTGCGTTGTCAAAAACATATTGCCCAGTCACATTTTCTCCTTGAATATTCATGTTAAAACGGCTTACGTTGTCAGAAGATCCTCCCATCAAAATTGCGGTACCTACATTTAAACCTATAAACTGGTCTTGAGAAGATGGGTTTCTAAATCCTGTTTGGTAAGATATACGGAAGTTTTGATTTTCATTGATGTTGTATAGTACTCCAAGTCTTGGTGTAAAGTTTCCGTCAAAGAATTCACTTTTGTCATAACGCAAAGAACCTGTAAGTTTTAATTTCCCTATAGATTTTATCGCTTGACCGTATACACCGTATTCATTGTATTCAATAGGAGCTTCATAGTCTGTAAACAAAGTACCATCTGAATCTAAAGAAAATATCTTGTAAGAACCACCTACAGTAACATCCGCCCACTGTATTTTATCTTTGAAGTTGTAGTTCCCTTCTACACTGTAAGATTTAGAATTGTCTTGAATAGCTGCTCCTCCTTTTGAGATGGGGTTTGAAATGACAGCATTTTTAGCATTCAAGAATTCAGCACTATCAGGAGACAACATACTGCCGTCTGCAACTGATTGTGCAGCAGCTGCTGCACCTGCAGTAATTAAATCTGCTCCTGGTCCAATTAGGTCTGCAAATGACTGACCTGCAGTAGCTGGGTTAGCTTGGTGGCCTATAATGACACCAATTAATTTCTGTTGTTGGATATCAGGTGTGTCAGTGGCTTCAATCCACCCTTTTTGAAGCCCCACTCCTCCCAAATAGGTGAGTAGATAATCGTTGAACCACTTTCCTGCTCCAACGAAAGTACCTAATGCAGATAAATCATGAGTATCACCTGAGTCTTCTATTGTAGCATAAGTACGCATTGTTAAGTGATTGTTGCGGTATTCCAATTTATGTTGTTGTAAAACAAAATCTTTCAATCTATTTCGGTTGGTCGCTTGTAAAATTGCATCACCTGTTCCATACTTAGAATTCCAACTTAATTCAGAATCTTCAGTGAGTCTATAGTGCAAGGCTGCATCAATTTTAAGACTTCGTGCACTGTAATCTGTCAGGTCTCTTTCATTGTAACCTTTGTATGTTTTTGTCATTTCAGTTTTAGTTCCAAAGTATTCAGGGTTTTGACTTACTAGGTCAGAGTATATAGCTGTAGCTGGGTCAGAATCAATTGCAGCAGCGAAAACATCGTTAATATCTGCACTTCTTTCACCCCAATTATTGTCTGGAGCAACCCAGTCTGTCCCTTCTGTGATCGACATAGATGCTTTGGCTGCAAATTTATCAGAAAACTTGTGTGCTAAACGAATACCTATGTCTGAGAATGGATTTGTCCCTGCAGCATCTTGAGTAGTAACCCCTGATTTAACATATGCAGAAACACCTTGTTTGTCAAAAGGACTGATACTGTTCATAAACAAAATACCTTTAATAGCATTCGCTCCGTATAAGGCAGAAGAGGCTCCTGGCATCAATTCCACACTCTTTACATCTAATTCGTTCAATCCCAAAAGATTTCCCATTGGAAAGTTCAATCCTGGAGCAGAGTTGTCCATCATATCAACCAACTGAACAAAACCTTCGTTGTATACGGTAGAAAAACCACGGGTACTGATTTGTTTCATGAAAATACCTCCTTGGTTTATCTGTACTCCTTTTAAACTTTCGATACCTCCATAGAAACTTGCAGATGTGCTGTTTCTAATAGCGGTGATTCCAAGTTTTTCAACAGTTACAGGAGATTCAAAGATACGTTCAGGTGTTCTCGAAGCAGATACCACCACTTCATCCAACTCTGTCCCTTCTTTTAAAGCAAATGATAACTTTTGATTGTTTGAAGTAACTTCAAGTGTCACAGATTCAAAACCAACACTACTCGCACTTAGTTTGAAGGGAGGAGTTTGTTTTGTTTCCAGTCTAAATTTACCATCGAAGTCTGTATTAGTTCCAGTCCTACTATTGGTAATTGTTATGTTTACTCCAGGAATTGGAGTCTTGGTATTGGAATCTACAACAGATCCCGTAATTACTGTTTGTGCATAGGTAGTCATACCTATAAACAGAAGAAATAATGTTTGTAATTGATTTCTCATGGTATAATTAGTTAGTTATAAAGTGAAAATTACAATTTTTTTTTAAAGTAATGTTAAAATTCTTGTTGTTTTTTGTTTTTTTGACAATAAACTGTTAAGATTTTTGCTTAGTATTTGATGTAGATCCACCCTGTGAGTCGTTGAAAATCAGTTTCGTTACTTTCAATATGGTAAATGTAAGGACCTGTTTTTAATTTTGTGCCATTGTTTTTACGGCCATCAAAAGTATTGTTATACTTGTCTTTTGAGTAAACGAGTTCTCCCAGAGGTGTGTAAATTTTTAAATTCACGTAGGGGTATATATAGGTATTGTAGTCGTTGTCGATTCGAATATTGCTCAAGTTCCAGACATCGTTAAAACCGTCTCCGTTTGGGGTAAAAGCTTTTGGAGGAATTGCGCAGGTTTGTTCGTTATTAGGTATCGCATCAAATTGTAGCTCCCAAGCGTTTAAAAAACCTATGTCTTCAGAAGCTTTGTCTGCTATTGTAAGTGTCCATGTACCAGCGCTACTCAATTTGTCAAAAGTAATTAAGGGTTCTGCGGGTCTATAAGCCCCAGAAAATGGAGCTGTTGCAGAAAGGAATGCTCGGGTAGCTTTATCATCAAATAATATATTGTTTAAGTTTTGACCTTCGTATCCTGTCGCTTCAGTTAGGCGAATAGTTTCGTTTTCTGGATGTGTTAGAAGAATTTCTAAATCGCCCACGAAACTGTGAGAGATATCAACCATCACCTTTAGATTGGTGATTTCCAAATTTTCAGGTACCTCGATTGTTGAACTCATACCTGAATTGTCGTTATCGGGTATTGCTAAAGATAAATTGTTAGCACTGTATTTTAAGGTTTCTGTAGTTCCGGTTGTAAAGTTGAAAACGAGTGAACTCGTCGAATTTTCACAAGCATTGCTTCCAGTGACTCTCCAGTAATAGGTTGTTTCTTCTTCAAGTGAATCTGAAGTATGTTCGTTTTTCGAAGTGTTCGTGCTGTCAACGATTGATAAGAAATTAGGGTCGGTTGCAATTTCTATCAGGTAGTTGCTGATGTTAGGATTGGAGTTCCATTTGAAAATTATAGACGTGTTTTGAGCTTGAGCCTTGTTTACAGGGCAAGTCAACGATGGACTATGAATGATCAAGTCATTTGACAGTAATTCTAAATCAGTTTCGTACGAGGTTGTAGTCCCTGTTCCTTTTAATGATAAGTTGTATTTTCCTTTAGCGATATTATCAATTCCACTCAAAGTAATGGTGAATGTAGTGTCTGAGTTTGCAAATTCAGGTTCGATTGAGGCATTTATACCTTCGGGTAAATTTTCTATTGAAAAAAATGTAGTTCCATTATAGTTGTTGAAGGTTTTGTAGTTTACTTCAAATACTTCAGAGTCACTATTACAGCTACTAACGAGAGTAGATTCTGGTGAAAGTATGAAGTCAGTAGTTATAATTTCAAGGTCTGAAGCATTTACATTGAAAAAGACATTGTTTGCTGCAGCAACTTTTATGCGGGCTTGTTCACTTTCAACGTCTGGTATAAAAACATCTTGTTGGCCGTCATTAGGAACGTTTTCGGCAAGTGTAATTGGATAAGTATACCCTCCGTCTAAAGAGAGATAAATGTGTACATGGCTTTCATTGATGGGAGAGGTGTCTGTGTTTGCCACCTCCCAAGTGATGCTTTTATTTTCACCCGCATAAATTATTTCACTTGAAGATTGAGATGTTACTAGAAAAGGTCCAGCACTTTCAGTAGTGGTTAATTTAAGTGTTGCTATTTTTGTCTGGCTGATTGGGTTTTCATTATTTCTAACCGTAAAATTATAATTAAGTGTTCTTGTAGTCTGAGGCAACTGTTCCCACTGATTTCCTGTTTCATTTAATAGAATAGTTTCTATGTTAGGAAAATACCTATACTTTTTATCGGTAGGGCTGACAGATCTAAAAAGCGGTCCTGTCGTACTCGTTCCGGAAGGAGGCATCACAGCAATCCCTGCATCTGTTTGTTCCCAACAATACGTTGCATTATCGAGATTTCCAGTGGCGGTTCCTTCCAATACAAAAGGGGTGTTTATAGGTATGATTTTATCTTCACCCGCACTAGCAGTAATTACTTCTTTTTCAAGTTGTGTTTCGTCAGCGCACGTGCTTGCACCACTTGTTGTATTTGCTTGAATTTGTGTGATACTAATACTGTGAAAGTAAGAATCACTATTGTATTGTACGTTAGGGTAGCATATGCCAGCATAAGCCATAATGGTGCTCCCACTACCAGGTTCAATAGCTGAATAGCTAGTTCTATTTTCGTTACATGAATTGTTAAAAGTATGGGTTGCTCCTAATTGATGTCCAATTTCGTGTGCTACATAATCGACATCAAAACTATCTCCTATTGGCGGGTTGGTTCCCGTAATACCCATAGCTTTCACACTGGTACAGGCGCCGCTCAATTCTGCTATTCCTGCATCTCCTACTCGAAATAGGTGGCCGATATCGTAATTACTGTAGCCTATTTTAGTGTCGCATGTTTCTTGAACTTGATCAAGTTGGTCGAACTCATCTCCTGAATAAGGGTCTGTATCGGCATTCAAAAATATAAGTGATTCATTATTGTCCACTAATTGAAAAGTAATTGCCATGTCTTTTTCGAATATTCCATTTACCCTTGTAATGGTTACATTCATGGCAGACAATACTGCTTCTTTTTTTGTTAGTTCGTTTGACGTTTCCTCAATATTCTGTTCAACAATATGGTATTGGGCATAGTCCCAAGTACAAGATAGTGCGAGTCGAAATGTTTTTAAAGAGGCACTGGTGGTAGTTTTTGTTTTTTTGTAAGTCTTGTTGTGTTGTTTTTTTTGTTCAAAACCACAACTCCAATCATTTGTTTTATTTGGAATTGAGTTTTTAGAATAGGCTGTATAATATCCTCCATTTTGTGTGTATGGATCTATATATTCTAATTGGTGATTTGGTAAAAACTTGATCACGTGAATCCCCAATCTACTCGTGCTAAATTTTATGGTGATTTGAGGGTTTTCTAATGAAACTCCTGAAAAGGAACGAATATTTGGGAATTTTTTTTGTAAAGTTGGACTTAATATAGAGGTTTCTTTGACAGAATAGTCACTGATATTTCCATAGGCGTCAGGAAACGATAGAGTTATGGTTTCACTGCCTTTACTCATTTTTTTTTCTTGAAGTTTATTAAGTTTTTGTTCGAGTAAAGTGCTGTTGAGTTGGAATATCTTTTTTTGACTGGGTGTTTCCTTTCTTGTTTTTTTCTTAAAAAGCAATGTAGCAGTGTCAGATTTTGCATCCCATAATTTTACCTGAGAAGCCAACTGTTGTGTTCCTCCGAATATGCAGAAGATTACTGTGAAAAGAGTTAGTTTTAATTTCATTTTTTCAAATAGTGGTTAACAAATCTATCAAAAATCAACGTCTAAACAAAACAGAAAAAATGAACTGCTTTTAATTAATCATTACTGCGTTGTATGGCATTTACAAGTTGAAATATTTTTAGAATGCTGTCATTTAATTGAAAAAGGATTGTAAATTTGCAACGATAGCAATAACAAATATTTTCCTTTTGAAGGTAATTAAAAATTACAACAATTTCTCGGTTTCCAAAAAATCAATAGTCACCATAGGTACATTTGATGGAGTGCATTTAGGGCATCAGAAGATATTAGAGAAATTGGTAGCTACAGCTAAAAAGGAAAAGTACAATTCAGTGTTGCTTACTTTTTTTCCGCACCCTAGAATGGTACTTCAAAAAGACGCCTCTATAAAATTGATACACTCCATTGAAGAGCGTATTGCTATGTTGGAAAAAACAGGATTGGATTATTTAATAATTCATCCTTTTGATGCTGCATTTTCTAGGTTAACGGCGCTTGAGTTTGTGCGTTCTATACTAGTAGAAAAACTAGAAACGGCTGAGTTGGTTATTGGTTATGATCATCGTTTTGGGAAAAACAGGGAAGGAAACTTCGAGCAGCTAGAGGAATATGGTCATATGTATGATTTTAAAGTGAATGAAATTTCAGCTCTTGATATTGACGCTATATCAGTGAGTTCCACAAAAATTAGAAAGGCTCTTTTGTCCGGAGATGTCAAAAAAGCGAATGCTTATTTAGGGAATTCCTTTTTTTTGACTGGAACTATTGTCAAAGGAGATAGGATTGGTAATACGATAGGTTTTCCTACAGCGAACTTAGAAATAGCTGAATCTTATAAGTTGATTCCACAAAATGGTGTTTATTTGGTGCGTTCACAAATAAAAGGAGTTTGGAAATACGGAATGATGAATATAGGTTATCGTCCAACTGTGAAGGGGGAAAATCGTACTCTTGAGACCCATTTTTTTGATTTTAATAGTGATTTATACGGTCAGAAAATTCAAGTTGAATTACTCGATTTTATTCGCAAGGAACAAAAATTTGATTCATTAGAACAGTTGAAAAAACAGCTTTTTGAAGACAAAGAGCGTTCCATGGTTTTAATGAAGAATATCTGATGGATCGATAGGTTTCTCTTTTTTTCTAACTTTTTTATTTTTTCCAGGCATTGTTTTATAGGCAAACTATTCTTTCTTTTTTTTATACGAATAGCTGATCTATTTTTTTAAATTTGCTTTTTTAAACAATATAAAAAAATGTTACAAGTTCAATATATCAAAGACCACAAAGAAGCAGTGTTAGCTGGTTTGGAAAAAAGAGGTGTACAAGATTTCGAGAATGCTGTTGCTACTGTGTTGCAATTAGATGAAGACAGAAAATCAACGCAAACAAAATTAGATGCTACTTTGTCAGAGTCTAACAAGTTGTCCAAAGAGATTGGGATGCTATTCAAATCTGGAGAGCCAAAGAAGGCGGCTTTGTTAAAAGAAAAAACAGCTGTACTTAAGGAAAGTTCGAAAGCATTGTCAGATAGATTGTCCGATGTAACAAACGATTTACAAACTCTGTTGTATACACTTCCAAATATTCCGAATCCTATTGTTCCAGCTGGAAAATCTGAAGAAGACAATGAAGTAGTTTTTGAACACGGTACAATACCAAATCTACACGAAGGAGCGAAACCCCATTGGGAATTGGTGAAACAATATGATATTATTGATTTTGAATTGGGGAATAAAATATCAGCAGCAGGTTTTCCTGTTTACAAAGGTAAAGGGGCACGTTTGCAACGTGCATTGATCAATTACTTTTTGGATCAGAATACAGCAGCGGGATACGATGAGGTGCAACCTCCTTACTTGGTAAATGAAGCTTCTGGTATTGCTACAGGGCAATTGCCAGACAAAGAGGGGCAAATGTATCACGATGCCAAAGATGATTTGTATTTGATTCCAACAGCAGAAGTACCTGTGACAAATATTTACAGAGATGTACTTTTAAAAGAAGAGGACTTTCCTATCACAAATACAGCTTATACACCTTGTTTCCGCAGAGAGGCTGGGTCTTATGGTGCACATGTTCGTGGATTGAACCGTTTGCATCAATTTGATAAAGTAGAGATTGTTCGTTTGGAATTGCCAGAAAAATCTTACGAAGCATTGGATGGTATGGTGGCGCATGTTAAAAATCTATTGGAATCACTAGGGTTACCTTACCGTATTTTAAAATTATGTGCAGGTGATTTGGGTTTTACTTCGGCACTGACCTATGATTTTGAAATTTATTCTACTGCACAAGAAAAATGGTTGGAGGTAAGTTCAGTTTCAAATTTTGAAAACTACCAGGCAAATCGTTTGAAATTAAGGTATAAGAACAAAGAAGGTAAAAAACAATTGGCACACACTTTAAACGGTAGTGCTATGGCTTTGCCTAGAGTCTTGGCAGGCTTGCTGGAGAACAATCAGACAGCCGAAGGGATTGCTATTCCTGAAGTGTTGGTACCATATACAGGTTTTGACAAGATCGATTAATTTCTGAGAAAACATATTTCAAAAGCCAGCTCTGAAGCTGGTTTTTTTTTGCAATAAAATTAAGTGAGTTCCAAATGAGTTTTTTATCACATAAAGTCTATTTTTATGAACTGTAATTCTATTTCATTTCCCGTGTATTCTCCTTATATTTGCCAAGGCAATTCACAAACGTAAATCCTCTATGTATATATACAATATAACCACAAATATTCAAGAAGAAGTAGTGTCAAAATGGTTGACATGGATGCAGGAAATTTACATTCCTGATATGTTAGCAACAGGGAAATTTTTGTCTGCTAAAATGTGCAAAGTTTTGGTAGAAGAGGATATGGGTGGTGTAACATACAGTGTTCAATATGAAGTGCAAGACAAGGAAACACTTGCAGCTTACCATAAAGAAGATGCACTTCAACTAAAAAATAAGGCAAATGCTATGTTTGCCGGTCAATTTGTGTATTTTGAAACAGAGTTGCAATTGATAGACAGACAATTTGCTTCAAAAAATTAATCATAATGATGTCTTAAGTTGCTGTTAAGCTACAATTGGACTTTAATAAATATTCGGGTTATGAGTGTAAAAGCAAAAAAACATCTAGGACAACATTTTTTAAAAGACGAGCAAATCGCAAAAGACATTGCTGATACACTTACAGAAAGAGGGTATAACAAGGTGTTAGAAATCGGGCCAGGAATGGGGGTTTTAACAAAGTATCTACTCGAGAAAGATATCACTACCCATGTGATAGAAATCGACACAGAGTCTGTTGAATACCTTCAAAACACTTATTTGAATTTGGCGCCTAGAATTATTTCTGAAGATTTTTTAAAAATAAATATTTCAGATTTTTTTCAAGATGAGCCTTTTGCTATTATTGGAAATTTTCCCTACAATATTTCTTCTCAAATAGTTTTTAAAACATTAGAAAATAGGTGTCAGATACCTGAATTTTCAGGAATGTTTCAAAAAGAGGTTGCAGAGCGAATTGCAGAGAAAGAAGGTTCAAAAACCTATGGAATTTTGTCTGTGCTAGCACAAGCCTTTTACGATGTAGAGTATTTGTTTACGGTACCCCCGACTGTATTTGACCCCCCTCCCAAAGTTGATTCAGGAGTCATTCGTATGATTCGCAAAGAAAACTATACATTACCTGTCGATGAAAAATTATTCTTTAAGGTCGTAAAAACTGCTTTTGGTCAGCGAAGAAAAATGTTGAGAAGTAGCTTAAAAAGCTTAAATTTATCTGAAGAGTTGCGTCAGACACCCTTGTTTACAAAACGTCCCGAGCAACTTTCTGTCGAAGAATTTATAAATCTTACCTTAACTATAGAGAAAGATGCAGTTTGAATTAACCAATGAATTTGTTGCACACGTCGAGCAACTCATTGCAAGCAAAGAAGAGGATCAATTGTCTGAATTGTTTGTGGAGGTACATCATGCAGATATTGCTGAGGTTCTGGACGATTTGAATTTTGAAAATGCTTTGTACATCATCAAGTTATTGGATGCTGAAAAGACGTCCGATATATTGACGGAAATAGACGATGACATTCGTGAAAAGATTTTAAGTGCGTTGTCGTCTGAGGAGATAGCCAAAGAAATAGACGAATTAGAATCAGATGATGCGGCTGATATCATTGGAGAATTACCTGAAGAACAAAAGCAGGAAGTAATTTCCCAAATTGAAGACGTTGAACACGCTAAGGATATCGTTGATTTGTTGCGTTATGAGGAGGACACCGCAGGAGGTTTGATGGGGAAGGAGTTGATCAAGGTGAATGAGAATTGGACAAACATGCACTGTGTTAAAGAAATGCGTATTCAAGCGGCTGATTATGATAAGGTACATACCATATATGTAGTAGATGATAACGATGTTTTGAAAGGACGATTGTCTTTGAAAAGTTTATTAACTACCTCTACAAGAACTCCGGTAAAAGAAGTGTACAATCCAAATATAACATCAGTTCGAGCAGACGCAAAAGATGAAGATGTCGCTAAAACTATGCAGAAGTATGATTTATTTGTAGTGCCAGTTGTAGATGAGATGAATCGATTGGTTGGACAGATAACTATTGATGATATTGTAGATGTAATCCGTGATGAAGCAGATAAAGATTATCAGATGGCTGCGGGTATCACAGACGATGTTGAAGCGGATGATGGTATATTGCAATTGACTAAAGCGCGCTTGCCATGGTTGGTCTTAGGGCTGTTTGGTGGATTAGGTGCTGCATACATTATGGGGGGATTTGAAGAGGCACTTGAGAAATACAAGATATTGTTTTTTTTTACACCGCTAATTGCAGCGATGGCAGGTAATGTTGGGGTGCAGTCTAGTGCTATCATTGTTCAAGGCTTGGCCAATGCAAATATAAAAGGGAGCATGTGGGAACGCTTGTTGAAAGAGATAGGTTTGGGCTTGGTAAATGGAATAGTCTTGGCGCTTTTGGTGATGGGCTATGGTTTGTTACAAGGATATGATCTTACAATAAATTATGTAATCTCATCTTCTTTGTTGGTTGTGATTATTATTGCGGCTTTGGTAGGAACGTTTATCCCTATACTTTTGGATAAAAGAGGTATTGACCCCGCTTTAGCAACAGGTCCTTTTATCACCACTAGCAATGATATCTTTGGGATTTTGATTTATTTTTTAATCGCTAAAATGATGCTTGGTTTTTAAATAAAACTGAAAGGTAATCCGTGTTTTATTGAAGTTTCATTTTTTCTAAAAAAGACCACAATACTACTCCTGCTGTCACAGAAATATTTAAAGAATGCTTGGTTCCAAATTGAGGTATTTCAATGCAATAATCTGAGTTACTTACAACAGATTGTTGTACGCCTTTCACCTCGTTTCCAAATATGACAGCATATCTTTTTTGTTTTGATATTTCAAAATTTTGAAGCAGTGTAGCATTGTCAGCCTGCTCGATTGAGGCCACGATAACGCCTTCATTTTGTAATTTTTTAACGAGTGTAACGGTGTCTTCTATATATTCCCAGTCGACAGAGTCGGTAGCTCCTAAAGCTGTTTTGTGAATGTCTTTATTGGGAGGTGTTGCCGTGATTCCACACAGGTATATTTTTTCAACAGCAAAAGCATCACTTGTTCTAAATACAGAACCTATATTATTCAAGCTTCTGATATTGTCTAAAACAACGATAATGGGAGTTTTTACTGCGTCTTTATAAGCGGCAACTTCCATTCGGTTTAATTCACTGTTCTTCAGTTTTCTCATAATCTACAACTAGTTATTACACGGTCAAAATTAGTGCGATTTCTACGGTTGCACAAATTTAATTTATAAAGTATTTATTGAAATCCTTTGAGGGTGTTAAATTAAACCCTTCTTTTTTATTTATGTTTTTGGGTTCATTTTAGTAGCTTTGATAGCTATGGAGAAACATGCAAGAACATTTGTTATAGGAGACATACATGGAGCTTTAAGAGCTTTACAGCAAGTATTAGATAGAGCACAAGTTACAAGTAAAGATACACTGATTTTTTTAGGTGATTATGTAGATGGTTGGAGTCAATCACCAGAGGTAATTAATTATTTAATACAATTGAAAGAAACACATAATTGTATTTTTATGCGAGGCAATCATGACGATTTGTGTTATCGATGGTTGAAATACGGTGAGAGCAATGAAAAATGGTTAGAACATGGTGGTCAAGCTTCTGTTGATGCTTACGCGCGAGTGGATATGAATTTTAGAAATATTCACATGTATTTTTTTGAAAATTTAAAAAATTACTATGTAGATAATCAAAATAGACTTTTTGTACACGCAGGTTTTACCAATCACAACGGTGTTAAAGAGGAGTATTTTGAGAAAATGTTTTATTGGGATAGATCTCTATGGGAATTAGCTTTGGCAATGGATCCGACTTTGACAAAAGCTTCTAAATTTTATCCCAAACGCCTCACCCATTACAATGAGATATTTATTGGCCATACAGCGCTTTCGAGAATAGAAGTAACCGAACCTCTCAACAAAGCCAATGTCTGGAATATAGATACAGGAGCAGCACATAAAAATTCACTAACAATTATGGATGTTGATACCAAAAAGTTTTGGCAAAGTGATGCGGTTTATACTTTATATCCAAATGAAAAAGGGAGAAATTAATCGTAGTTTTGTTATTACCTAAACAGTTGAAAGTCAGAGTTATTTAATTTTTGTATATTGTATTCCTCTTGGTTCCCCCGAAAGTGTATTAAGAT
>JBMZVD010000001.1:0-72606 GCA_049625305.1 Flavicella sp. | reverse complement strand
TATAGTGAATTAATAAAATTTAAAATAAAATTTTACGGAGCAGTCATCTTTGGTGACTGCTTTTTTTATGAAATAAAAAGAGTTTTCTAACTTTTAAATTATCAATCAACTAAAATGTATGATGTTTCGCCATTTTTGTTTAAAATCACTTCTTTTAAGAACAGTATACACCCTCTAAAATATGATACGATGATTAATTTTAAACCAACAAAAATCAATTCTTAAATTATTTATAATGAAAAAAATTACCAAATCAATTTTTTCTTTTGCGATATTAGTTATGATGGCTTTATCGTTAAAAGCTCAGGAAGATGTTGCCGTAGGGCCTTTTCAGTCAACATTAAATACAAGTAGTTCTGGACAAACTGATGTTTTTGAAACTCCTACTGCTTCTATTTCAGATACCAACTTTCCGATAGCAGCTCCTTCTCGTTATGCAAATATCTTCAGTACAGCTTCTACATATGTTCCTAGATTAGATATGAAATTAATTGACCAGGGTGAAGGGTATAAATTTAAGGTATCAAGCGCGTACAATACTTTTTACCTTAGTGAAATCACATACACTTTAAATAATGTAAGGGATGATAAAGGAAATGACGAAAATGGAAATGCAGCAGCCTCTGTTTGGGTTTTTCAAGGAAGTAATGACGATACAAATTGGGAAGATTTATGCGACCCTATTACTATGGATTCACCTGACAAACATACAAACCCGGTTACTTTAGCTTTGGACTATACCAACAAGTATAGATGGTATCGATTTGTATTGGCTGAAAAATGGGAGCCAACTCAAACTTTTACAGCTTTGACAGAAATAAATTTTAAAGTTGCCTCTAAGGAAGATGTTGCAATTGGTGATTTTTCTGATTTTAATACAAGTGCAAGCAACCAAACAAGTATTTTAAAAACACCTGTTGCTGCCATTGATAACGCAAATTTTACCAATACATCTTATTGGTCAAATATTTATTCTACCGAAAACTCAGTGGCTAGGCTTGCCCAAAAAATTATTCCAGCAGGAGAGGGGTATAAATTTGAAGTGGAGCCAGGTTATCATGGTTTTGTAGCTTCAAAAATAACTTACAAGATAGCAAATGCCGCTTCCCATAAAGGAGTAGGTAGTAATAGTTCTCAATGGATTGTACAGGGAAGTAATGACAATGCTAATTGGGATAATTTATGCGATCCAATAGTCATGGTTTCTGCAAATACGAATACAGAAGTATCTGAAAATTTGACCACAAGTCAACCTTACCGTTATTACCAATTTGTACTCAAATATGATTGGGAACCAAATGATAAATATACCGCACTTCAAGAAGTAAAGTTTACCGTGGGTGATCAGACACTCTCAGTACCAGGATTAGGAGCAACGAATACAGTTGAAGTTTATCCTAACCCAGCAAGCTCAGTTGTAAATATTAATGGAGCCTCTAGTTTAATTTCTGTTCAGTTGTTTGATGTTACTGGTGCATTGGTGTTCTCTGCAGGAGCAGTGTCTTCGATTGATGTGAGTTCTTTTGTTAGTGGTATCTATTTAATGAAATTTAAATCTGCAGATGGAACAATAGTCACTAAAAAAGTTTTAATTAACTAATAGTTTCTTGTTTTTAATACGATACAAAGCAGTCCTTACAGGGCTGCTTTTTCTTGTGTGATAACTTTAATCTTTATTGAAATCTGCAATTGTGTTCAAATTACCCCTCTTTATAGATTTGCAAGCACCCTTTTAATTTTAGTTTTTTTTTCATAAATTTAGAGTTGTACATGTTTAATTAATAAGTAATCCCCTCTAATCATGAAAAAAATTACCCAATTAATTTTCATTTCAGCTTTGTTGGCTTTATCGTCTGTTAGCTTAACAGCGCAACAGTTAGGTTCATTATCTTATCCTTTTTTGAGTACAAGTACACCATATCCTGGATATTCAGTCAAAGAAGTTATCAATGAAAACCCAAATCCAAATCATGGGCTTGCAGTCGTTTCACAAAATCTAACGATCAATGAAAGCAACTCAATCCCAGCTTTTGACCCTAGCTCTAGAATACCTGATGCTACCAATATGAAAATGGTGGCCTTAAAAGGTAATGTTACTGTTAATGGTTCTAATACGAATAATAAAGTTGATATATATGCGATTGTAAATACGGTTGATCTATCTTCTTTTACATCATCCAAGGTTTCTTTTTGGACGGAACAACGGTATTCAAATGGTTCAGGGGCTATTTTTACGGTCAATATTTCTGAAAATTTTGGAGGACTTACTGGAGACGATTGGAACAATACTACTTGGACTGATGTTACGAGTCAAGTTGTAGGTAATATTGCAACTCAAGGGCAAAACCCACAGAAATGGGTTTATGGAGAACTAGATTTATCTGCCTATACAGGTAATGTTACTTTAGCGTTTAGATTGGAAGCGGATTCAGTTGCGCCCTTTAGCAGCTCATATAGAAACGGAACTTTCAATGTGTCAGACGTAAACTTTCAAGCTGAAGTTGAAGATGTTGCTGCCGGTGATGTCGATGTTTCGAATGCTAGCAGTAGTGGGCAAAATTATGTTTTTTCTCGCGCGGATTCTGCAGATGACACAACTTCTTTTTCAAGTATTTCAACCTATTTAGATTGGGAGCATGCTTACAGTGGTCATTCTTTAATGTTAAGCACTGGTAACAGTCATTCAACACCGAGATTTAGTCAAGATGCCAATCTTAATCCAGGAGAAGGCTATGTATTTGAAGTAAACCATGTTTACAATCCTGTTTTAGTGTCTGAGGTTACAATACACATGAACAATGTAACTCCAAATACAAACAATGGGCAAGAGATTTCGTACTGGATAGTTCAGGGAAGTAATGACACTACGAGTTGGGATGATTTGTGTTCTGAATTTAGGTTTTATTCGAGTACTTCAAATGATAATAATTTGGTGCAACCTTTGACAACTTCTCAAACATATCGTTATTACCGTTTGGTTTTAAATCAAGCTTGGACACCGAAACAACCCTACACTGCATTGCGTCAAATTAATTTTAAAATAGGAAGTGAAACATCTTTATCAAATGCTTCGATTGAGAAAAAAAGCAATTACGAAATATTTCCAAATCCATCGAGCGATATCATTAACATACAAGGTGATTCACCTTTAGAATCCATCAAATTGTATGATATTACAGGATCATTAGTGTATGCAACAGGACCCGTTTCTTCAATTGATGTAAGGTCATTTGTGAGTGGGGTGTATCTGCTTGAAATCAAAACGGAAGAAGGAACTTTGATTACAAAAAAAGTTGTAGTGAACTAATTGTTAAAAAAAATATTAAAACAAGACAGCCATCAAAGATGGCTGTTTTTTTTTATGTGCTCATCTAATTTATACTGATTTGAATACTACAGAAACAAATCAAATTTTCCAATTGTATCTACTTAAAACCACGATGAATACTGGTAAAGGTCATTTTACCCCTTGCTTAAGAACATATATCCCTCTATATTTTTCATGTTTTTGGTGTTCTTTGTATAAGTGAATTTGAGTAAAATATAAAAACGATCCAATGAATAAAGTATCTTTTCAAAACCCAAAACTTTTAACTACTTGCAAAGGATTTTTCTTTGCGGTTGTCTTTGTTGTCGCGACTAGTTGCAAGGAGTCCAAAAGCAAAACTATTAGTCAGCCAACTCTAGTTCACAAAACAGTATCTGAGAAATTGAGTATAGATTATAAGAGTCAAATCGAAGCTTGTGATTCTCAATTGGAGATAGCAGTTCCTAAATTAAAGGACCTTACCAAACATCCTCGTTTGATTGAAAGCAATGCGACTACATGGAAAGAAGTTAAAAATGATAAATTGATATGGACTTCAGGTTTTTATCCAGGAATTCTATGGTATGCATACGAACTTACGGGAGATGAAAAATGGAAGCAAGAAGCCATCAAACGCACTGAGATTTTTGAAGATTTTAAATACATCACAGAACACCATGACATCGGTTTTATGATGTTTCCAGCCTATGGGAATGGCCTAAAAATTGGTGGAAAAGAAAACTACAAAGAGATTCTTATAACTTCTGCAAATTCTCTAGCAAGTCGATTCAATCCAAAAGTGGGAACCATCCGTTCTTGGTCCAACAAAATGCATCCACGTTGGCAACAACATATCACAATTATCGACAATATGTTGAATTTAGAGTTATTGTTCTGGGCGGCAAAAAATGGAGGAGGATCTGAACTGTATGACATTGCTGTAAGACATGCAGAAACTACTATGAAAAACCATTTTAGACCAGATTTTACTTCTTGGCATGTGTTAGAATACGATTCTATTTCCGGTGCTGTTCTCAACAGACATACCAAACAAGGTTATGCGGACGATAGTAGGTGGTCAAGAGGGCAAGCCTGGGGAGTGTACGGGTATACCATGGTGTACAAAGAAACAAAGGATAAAAAGTTTTTAGATTTTGCTCAAAAATTAGCAGATACATATATTTCTCTATTGCCTGAAGACAGGGTTCCTTGTTGGGACTTTGATGTCGCTAATGATCCAAAAGAAGAAAAAGATGCTTCAGCAGCAGCTGTTGTGGCTTCAGCCTTGCTAGACTTAAGTCAGTTCGCTGAAGAAAAAGACAAGCAAATCTTTTACTACAATGAAGCGTTAAAAATTTTAGAGTCCTTGGGTTCTTCATCATACTCAGCAGTTGGAAAAGCGGATTCTTTCTTACTACATTCTACGGGTGCTAAATCTTTAGGTCACGAAATAGACGTAGCACTTATCTATGCAGATTATTATTACATAGAAGCTTTGTCTAGGTTGCAAAAATTACAAAAGTAATAGTTGGTTGAATAAGTAAAATAGCATCTTTTTTTCTTGAAAATAAATGCCAAAACTAATTTAAATAAATGCTATAATATTTGGCAGTATTTTTGAAATACCCAATTTGAGATCAGTACAATAAATGATAATTTATCATTATTAAAAACCATACAATGAAAGTACTAGTAACAGTCTTTTTAGCAATGCAATTTGCTATTGTCAATGCACAAGATTTATATGCCCCTGCAGTTGAATCGTTCGAATCTTCAAAGGTTTTGAATTTTTACAATTCTGAAAATGCAACACTCTCAATAAGTAATGAACACAGAAGATTTGGTCAAAACTCTTTGAAATGGGAATGGAACGAAAAAAGTAGTTTCTCAACAACACATTTCAAATCTCTTTCATTAGATGAAAGTCCATTGGCTTATGGAGATCACTTTCCTGCCAGTCCTACTTTGCAAATGTCTGTCTACAGCGAAATACCACAAGATGGAACCATACGCATCTCTTTCGAAAATGAGTCTGGAGAAAATGTTGGTTTTGACATTGCACTAAATTTCAAAGGATGGCGTCGTATATGGGTTCCCTATTACGAAATGCAAGGTGATACTCCTCAAAAATTGGCTATGGTTGATTTTGAAACGTTCAAAGTAAGTAGCAATACAGAGCAAGGGAAATTGTTTTTTGACGACATTATCTTTTCACAATTTCAGGACGACAGGCACCAATATCCAGACGAAATAGTACCATTTATAAAGTCCAATCAAAAGCTCTCAGACGATCACTGGATGCCATTGATTTCTAATTACAACCGTATCAAAAACATACAAGCCAAAGCGATTTCAACGATTGAAAAAAACGAATTGAAAAAAATAGAGGCTGTTTTAGACCAAAATATGGCCATACACAAGAGGTACAAAGTATACATCAATACTTTGCGAAAAATGTATGAAAAATTGGGGCTTGATGCATCGGGTGCAACAGTTTTGGGACCTCCACTTACGTTCAAGGAATCACAAGATTTTTATGATAAAAAACAACAGGGAGAGAGGGTTCACAACGATATTCGTGATCTCGGAAAGGTAATGAAAAAGCTTGCTAGTTACCACGACCGCGCAAATGTTGATGAAAAGAAAGAAATTGAATCTATGTTTCTAGCAGGGACCAAGTATTACTTGGATCAGGGTTGGCAAGTTGGATCGAGCGGTGGAACAAGACACCATATCGGGTACAATGTACGTGAAATAACAGAAGCATTTTTTGTAATGCGTCACTTTTTGAGTCAACACGATTTGTTAGATGAGGTTGGTGCGAGTTTACATTGGCTATTTAATATAGGAATGCTCCTTGATGACCCAAGTACATTTCATATCAATATAGATTATTTGAATACGCAATCTTATTACCATATGATGTTAGCTTTTATGTTTGAAAAGCAAGAAACACAAGCCCACTTACTCCATGCTTTTTCAAATTATATCTCTTTGACTTTGGCACAACAAAATGAAGAATGGGGATTTAAGGTAGATGGTAGTTGTTGGCATCATAACGGTCATTACCCAGCTTATGGAGTTGGAGCTTATAAATCTGTACCCAAAGTAATAAAAACACTTTCAGGTTCTTCCTTTCGCATTGATGAAGCTGGACATGCCAATTTCAAAAAATCTTTTTTGACTTCGAGTTTGTTTAGTCAAGGATTCAATTGGGGATTCGGTAATGCAGGACGTCATCCTATAGAAGACGGTGGGATCTCTTTCCTTAAAAGTCAGTTCTTAATGATGGCACTATCTGGTAATCCAGAAGGAACCTCAAAAGTTGATACCGATTTTGCTTCAACATATATGCGTTTATGGGGCAAACAAGATCCATTAAATACCGCTACTTTTGAAAAAATATATGGCGTTCAAAAAGAAGAAGCATCTGGTTATTTTACTTTGCCTTATGCTGCAACATCAGTGCATAGAAGTAATGATTGGGCTGCCATCATCAAGGGGTATAGCAAGTATGTATGGGCTTCTGAAATTTATGTGAATGAAAATAGATATGGAAGGTATCCGGCCAACGGAACTGTGCAACTTCTCAATAGTAAAGGTGAAAAAGCAAGTGGTTTCAGACAAGAAGGTTGGGATTGGAACCGCTATCCAGGAGGGACTATCATACACTTACCTTTGAAAACATTGGAGACTAAAATGCCTCTGTTGATGTTTCGTTCTAACGAAACATTTGCGGGGAGTACCAAGCTAGGTTCCAATGGTGTTTTTGGAATGGTTTTAAACGAAAGTAAAGGAGGCAATGCAGACGGAGCTGAAGTGAATATTGGTTTTCCTGGAAAATTAAAAGCTAAGAAATCAGTTTTTTCTTTTGGAGCTAAGTTGATTTGTATCGGAACTGGTATCTCAAGTGTAGATACCGAACATACCACAGAAACTACGTTGTTTCAGACTTTTTTAAAGAAACCTAAATTACCTGTGGTTGTCAAAGGAAAAGACATTAAGAAATTTCCTTACGACAAAAAATTGAGTTCGAATTCCAAATCTAAAAATTGGCTTATAGATCCTCAAGGTAACGGGTACCATATACTTTCTGATTCAGAAATACACTTTAAAAAATCATTACAACATTCTTATCATAACAAGTATTCAGTGAATACAGGTTCTATGAATTCAAAAGGGAAAGGAGTAAAAGAAACACAAGCAAATTATGCGACGAGTTGGATCAGTCATGGAAAGGCTCCAAACAATGCTTCTTACCAGTATGTTATTTATCCTTTTATGGATAGTGATGCACAAGATAATTTTGGAAAGCAATTGAAAAAAGAAAAATCATATACAATCATACAGGCTGATAACAATGCACACATTGTATTAGACAAAGAGAGTAAAACGAAAGGTTTTGTGATTTTTGATGCTGACAAACCTTTGAGCACAAAAATACTCAACAGGGTGTCTGAACCTTCTATACTAATGGTTCAGGAAAACGATGGTTCAGGTTCAATTACCATTAGTGCGGTACAGCCAGATTTGAATTTCCCTGAGTACAAAAAAGGAAAGTTCAAAAATTACAGTCAAGAGGTCCGTTTAGAAATTACGCTAAATGGCACTTGGGTTGCTGAAAGTAAAGATTTTATAAAAAATGTTTCGAGCAATAATGGAAAAACGATTGTGAGCATTACATGCAAAGACGGTTTGCCTCGTGAATTCAACTTGTCTCAAAAAATCAACTAAAATATCCTTAGAATGACATTTACAAAAAGTTCGCTCATAGCAATTTTATTCTCTGTATTGGCTGCATGTAATTCAAAATCAAACAAAAAACATGATACTAATGCCTCTGCTAGTGTTTCAAAAACACCAAACATAGTTTTTATTTATACAGATGATGTAGGCTACGGTGATACGAGTATTTATGGAGCCACTCAAATCCAAACACCTGCCATAGATGCTTTGGCAGCAGAGGGTATTTTATTCGAAAACGCTTATGCTACAGCAGCGACATGCACCCCTTCGCGTTATTCCTTATTGACAGGAGATTATGCTTGGCGTAAAAAGGGGACAGGAGTAGCCAAAGGAGACCAGTCTTTACTTATCGCTACTGATAGAACAACATTGCCAAGTATGTTACAATTGGCAGGATATAAGACTGGAGTCGTTGGCAAATGGCATCTAGGTCTAGGAGGTGCTAATGGTCCTGATTGGAATGGTAAAATTCAACCAGGTCCCTTAGAAATAGGTTTTGATTATTCTTATCTGATCCCTGCAACAGGAGACAGAGTTCCTTGTGTTTTTGTTGAAAACCATAACATTGTGAACTTGGATCCCAACGATCCGATACGTGTCAATTATAAAAAGAAAATAGGTGACTGGCCAACAGGGAAAGAAAACCCTGAATTGTTAAAAATGAAAACATCACAAGGACATAATAATACCATCGTAAATGGTGTCAGTAGAATAGGATATATGGACGGTGGTAAAGCCGCGCTATGGGACGATGAGACAATTCCGATGGAACTGGTAAACAAATCTAAAAAGTTTATTGAAGCAGCAAATGACCAACCTTTCTTTTTGTTGTTGTCTACACATGATATTCACGTACCAAGAATCGCCAATAAAATGTTTCAAGGGAAAAGTGGTATGGGACCAAGAGGAGATGTTATTTTACAATTGGATTGGACAGTTGCTCAAATCATGGAAACTTTAAAGATAAAAGGTATCTTAGACAATACAGTAGTCGTGTTTTCAAGTGATAATGGACCCGTTGTAGACGATGGCTACCAAGACCAAGCAAGAGAACTACTAGGAGATCACCAACCAACAGGAAGCTTACGTGGTGGAAAATACAGTACCTACGACGGCGGTAGTAAAATACCACTGATTGTACGTTGGCCAGATGGTACAAACAAAGGTATGCGTTCGAATGCGCTGGTTAGCCAGGTAGATTTTTTGCGTTCTTTTGCCCAATTGGTTGGGGTTGAAAAAGTAGCAAACGATGTTATTGACAGTCAGAATAGATTGGATGTTTTCAAAGGAAACGATACGATAGGAAGAACTTCTTTGATTCAAGAAAGTTTTATGGGGCCTTTGTCTTATGTTGAAAACTCTTGGAAATATATAGCTCCTTTCAAAGGACCTAAATTAGTACCTTGGGGTCCCATCATTGAAACTGGTTTTGAGTTAAGTCCACAATTATACAATCTGAAATCAGATCCTGAAGAAACGAATAACCTTGCTGATGAATACCCTGAGAAAGTAAAAGAGCTAGAGGAAAAATTGAAAAAACAAAAACAAGGTGGTTTTGACAACCAACACGAAGTTGAAATATTTTAATAATTCTTTTAGCATATGTTTTTGCTTGTAAACACGAACGATTACATAGCTTCCTCTCTAATAAGCATAATAAATAAATAACTAAGATGTCTTTAAAATCGTACACTGTTTCTTCAATAAAAAATCAAGAACTTCTTCTTAATGGCAAAGGAGATAGCAAACTTTGGGAGGAGGCGTTTTCTTTGACGGATTTTTCTTCTCCATGGAAGCAAGACCCTATAGCAAAAATTGAATTCAAAGCGATCCACAACCAAACACATTTGTATTGTCGCTTCAGGGTAGCTGATCCTAACGTTTATGTTGATACAACTGACGATACAAAAGATAGTATCAATGAGTCCGATCGTGTCGAGTTATTTTTTAGGTCTAACGAGAAGTTAGATCCATATTTTTGTTTGGAGATAGATCCAACAGCACGCTTGATGGATTTCAAAGCAAGACCTCAGAGAGCATTTGATTTTGATTGGAATTGGCCTGTAAAGGATATTGAGATACAGTCCTCTGTAGAAAATGACTACTTTACAGTTGAGATAGCGATAACACTTGACTCACTTAGTGAGTTGGGACTTTTAAAAGGCAACAGATTGGAAACTGGTATTTACAGAGCTAAATACAAGCAACAAGCAGATGAGACTTACGAACCTACTTGGATCACATGGGTAGACCCAAAGACAGAAGTGCCTGATTTTCATATTGCTTCTTCTTTTGGATGTTTTATTTTTGAAGGTATTTAATCTCTCATAAAAGGAACTACATTCTCCGAATTTATGATATCAATTGGTAATAGGATTTGTTTTGGAATTTCTTTTTCAAATAGAAAATGTTCCACCAAATACTTCAGTCCAAAATAGGTTTGTTGTTTTGGGTTTTGATGGATTAAAAAATCAATCGTCCCTTTTTGTAAATAACTTACATTTTCCCCTAGTAAATCATATCCTACCAAAGGAATATTTTCCAAATTGTTCTTTTCTAAAAAGGCAGCTATTTGAAAGGTTTTAGATGTTGTCACAAATATACCGGTTAGCTGTGAGTGTTTTTCTAAAAACTCCGCAAATGACAGGTCAAAATCACCTTGGTTCAAATGGCATACAGCTATATTATTTTTATAATCTTTTTGACTTTCAAAATAACTTAAAAAACCCTTTTCTTTTTCTTGCATAAATACAGCATTCTCGTATTTTTCATCGATGTGAAAAATACCAAGTTCCCCTTCATTGCAAATACTGTGTAATAACTTTGCGGCTACACGACCACTTTGTTGCAAGTCTTGACCGATAAAACTTGTCGTGTTTGTGTTTCCAATATCGTTGTTAAAAGTAGCGACAAGAATGTTTCTTTCACTGTATTTCTGGATAGCTTCAGTTGCTTGTTCAAAAAATAGAGGGGCTAGTAATACAGCATTAGGATCTGAATCCAAAACAGCTGCATTCGCAATTTCAAAAGAGTCTGTATCTGTTGGGTTGAAATATACTGTCTCAATGTCGACTCCAAACATACCCAATTCTTTGATTACATTCTGAACCCCCACCACACATGCTTCCCAATAGTAGTCTATTTTAGGATCTGGTAAAAGCACAGCTATTTTGTATACCTTATTGTTTTTTAAATTTTTAGCAATAAGATTGGGTTTAAAGTCAATAGCCTCTAATACCTCGTTTACTTTTTTCAACGCAGCCTCAGAAACCCGACCTCTCTTGTGAATGACCCTATCAACAGTTCCTTTGGATACCCCTGCTTTTTCAGCAATGTCTTTGATGGTATATTTCTTCCTCATACTCACAAATATAGAAAAGTATCTTAATATTCACAAAATGTGCTCGAACACATTTTTTTGTGTGTTCGAGCACATTTTTCGTTTTTTTTTAATATATTTATAAAATATTTTTAGAAACACTAGTGTTATTGTGTTATATAACAGGCTTATAAGCTTTTTCAATAACACCTTAATATTGTGAAATATAGAGTCCACACTCTAGTAACTTATTTAAGAGAATGACAGAAGACAAATTACAATCGATTTTTGAACAATTTGATCATGGTAGTGATTATGATTCATACAAAGAATTGGCATCAGGACATATCAACGATACATTTTTAATCGTTACAAAAAACAAACCCTATTACGTATTGCAACGCATCAATCACGAAGTGTTTAAAGATGTTCCTGGACTTGTAGAAAATAAGGTGAGTATCAGTGCGCATATTCGAGGAAAATTAAATCATTTGCCGCAAGAACAGATTGATAGAAGTGTGTTGACTTTTATAAAGACCAAAAATGGTGCTTCTTGTTACAGAGGAGATGGTGATAATTATTGGAATTTGATGCAGTTCATAGATGAGAGTGTCACTTTTGAATTGGTAAAAGACACCGAAGTTGCCTATGAAGGAGGAAAGTTGTTTGGAGAGTTTATCAATCTTACAAGTGATTACGATGTCTCTAAATTGATAGAAGTGATACCTAATTTTCACAACATGGCTTTTCGATACGAGCAGTTTGATGCGGCTTTATCCAAAGCTTCAGAAAAGCGAATTTTGCAAGCACAGCGCTACATTGATATTGTGGCAGACATGAAAGAAGAGATGCATGTATTGCAAAACCTAAAAGATGCAGGTGAGATTCCAATACGTGTCACACACAACGACACAAAAATATCAAATGCCTTGTTTGATACCAACAACAAAGGTCTGTGTGTGATTGATACTGATACAATTATGCCGGGAATCGTACACTATGATTTTGGCGATGCGATTCGAACCATTTGTAATACCGCTTCAGAAGACGAAACGGATTTGGATTTGGTGGAGTTCAATGTAGATTATTACAAAGCATACACTAAAGGATATTTGGAGCAATTAGAAGATGCTTTGACTGAAGCAGAAATTAAACATTTGCCCCTAGCCGCAAAGACAATGATCTTTATAATTGCCTTACGCTTTTTAACTGACTTTTTAAATAATGATATTTACTTTAAATCCAAGTATGCAAATCACAATTTAGACAGGGCTAAAAATCAATTCAAACTCATAGAGAGTTTACAAGAAAAATACGATCAAATTAAACTTTAAAAAATTAAATACCGCACTATGTCAACAGCAACAAACAAAACAACTACCAATAATACTTTGGTACCTATTATCATTATTGCAGGACTCTTCTTTATATTTGGTTTTGTGACTTGGATTAATGGAGCCTTGATTCCTTTTATGAAAACCATTAATGAATTGACCGATGCACAATCGTATTTGGTAGCTTCCGCTTCCTATATATCTTTTGTGGTTATGGCCTTGCCAGCTTCCTACATTTTAGAGAAAATAGGCTACAAAAAAGGAATGTCACTTGGTTTGATCATAATGGGTATTGGAGCTTTGGTGTTTATTCCGGCAGCAGAGGCGAGAACCTACTGGGTGTTCCTATCAGGTATTTTTATTCAAGGTGTCGGAATGACGATTTTACAAACTGCTTCAAATCCTTACATTACGATTTTAGGGCCTATCGAAAGTGGGGCAAAACGTATTGCCATTATGGGTATAGCTAACAAAACTGCAGGAGCTTTAGGTTCTTTGATTTTTGGAGCATTGTTGTTGTCAGGAATTGATGAGGTAAAAGAACAACTCGCTAGCGCTTCTTTGGAAGAGAAAAATACTCTGTTAGATACCATGGCAGACAGTGTGTTTGTACCTTATTTGGTAATGGCAGCTGTTTTGTTTGTTTTGGGGATTTTGATTCGAAAAGCTCCACTTCCTCATGTAGAAGCTGCGACTGAAGAAACTGTTGAGCAAGGTAAAAACAGCAAAACAAATATCTTTCAATTTCCACAATTATGGTTGGGTGTGTTGGCTTTATTTGTCTACGTAGGAGCAGAGGTGATCGCTGGTGATACAATCATTGCCTATGGGATTTCACTTGGTTTTACGGGGGAAGAAGCCAAATATTTTACAACTTATACATTGATGGCAATGGTAGCAACTTACTCCTTGGGAGTATTTCTTATTCCTAAATATGTTTCTCAAACTAAAGCATTGATTGCAAGTGCCGTATTAGGATTGGTATTTAGTATCTGTATTCTTAATACATCAGGTTTTACATCTGTACTTTTTGTAGCGCTTTTAGGAGTTGCCAACGCATTGGTTTGGCCTGCGATTTGGCCATTGACACTAGACGGTTTAGGGAAATTCACAAAGACTGCCTCGGCTTTATTGATTATGGCGATTTCAGGTGGAGCAATCATTCCTCCTCTCTATGGACGTTTAGTGGATGCAGAAAAGTTGGAGATGCTTGAAACAGGAATCTCAGAGTCCGAAGCACTTGCTTCAGCATCGACAAGTAGTTATTGGATTTTGATTCCTTGTTATGCAATGATCTTATTTTTTGCTGTATGGGGACACAAAATAAAAAGTTGGAGCTCTAAATAAATCGATACAGTATGAATTTATCTAATACAATTTCAGAAAAAACAGTTAAAAATACTTCTATTAAAAAGAACATTATGTTAGAAAGTAAAATAGACAAAGCAACAGGATTCGAAAAACGTTTTGAAAAAATAGGTACTGTTGTGTACGAAAATTCGACCAATGCTTCTAAGGCTGTTGCGCAAGAGATAGCTGCACTAATCAAGGTAAAACAAGCTCAAAAACAAGCATGTGTTTTGGGCTTGGCGACAGGATCGTCCCCCAAAGGACTGTATTCAGAACTAGTTCGATTGCACAAAGAGGAAGGTTTGAGTTTTAAAAACGTCATTTCATTCAACCTTGATGAATACTACCCGATGGAAGCAGACTCTGTGCATAGTTATGTACGTTTTATGAAAGAACATTTGTTCAATCATGTAGACATACTTCCTGAAAATTATCACATTCCAGATGGGATGTTGACCAAACAAGATATTGCTGATTATTGTGACGCTTACGAAGCAAAAATAGAAGCATTGGGAGGAATAGATTTACAGATTTTAGGTATTGGAGGAAACGGACACATTGGATTTAACGAATCTGGAGCCTTGCAAAATTCTAAAACTAGATTGGTCGCCTTAGATCATATAACGAGAGTTGCTGCAAGTGCTGAGTTTTCTGGTTTGGACAATACACCAAGAACCGCTATTACTTTAGGTGTTAAAAAGATTATGGATGCCAAACGTGTTATTCTATTGGCATGGGGAGAGCCAAAATCGAATATTATAAAGGCTGCTACCGAAGGGGATATGACAAGTCGTATTCCAGCTTCCTATTTGCAAGAACACAACAACGCAACTTTTATTTTAGATACTGCAGCAGCCTCAAAGTTGACTCGAATTGAAAAACCTTGGTTGGTTGAGAAAATTACTTGGACTGAAACTTTGACTCGAAAAGCAGTGTTGAATTTGGCATTGCAATTGGAAAAGCCAATTTTGATGCTAACAGACGATGACTATATTGAAAATGGAATGAGTGATTTGTTGGCAGATGCTGGACCAGCTTATGACATCAATATCAAAATTTTCAACCAATTACAAAACACGATAACAGGTTGGCCTGGTGGTAAACCCAATGCTGACGACACAAACCGTCCGGAACGTGCTGAACCTGCAAAAAAACGAGTGTTGATTTTTAGTCCTCACCCAGACGATGACATCATTAGTATGGGAGGTACATTCAAACGTTTACACGAACAAGGACATGAGGTACACGTTGGATACCAAACTTCAGGAAACATAGCAGTAGCTGATGATGAGGCCTTGCGCTTTGCAAGTTTTGTATGTGATTACAATGAAAAATTTGGTATCAAAGGAACTGAGGCAACTGAAATTTACAAAAATGCAGTAACCTTCTTAAAAAATAAAAAGTCTAGCGAAATTGATACCGAAGAAGTTCGATATATCAAAGGTTTGATTCGTAAAGGAGAGGCAAGAGCTACTTGTCATTTTGTAGGGCTTCCAGATTTACAAATTCACTTTATGAACTTACCATTCTATGAGACGGGTGCTGTGGAAAAAAATCCAATTGGTCCAGAAGACATTCAAATAACTGCAGATCTAATCGAAAAGATAAAACCACATCAAATTTATGCAGCGGGGGATCTAGCAGATCCACACGGAACTCACAAGGTTTGTTTGGATGCCATTTTTGCAGCGGTAAAATCTTTAAAACCTAAAAAGTTTATGAAGGATTGCTGGGTATGGTTGTACAGAGGTGCTTGGCAAGAATGGGGTGTTGACGAAATTGAAATGGCGGTTCCTATGGGACCCGATCAAGTCTTGGAAAAAAGAAAAGGAATTTTTAAACACCAATCTCAAAAAGATGGAGTAGTATTTCAAGGTTCGGATAGTAGAGAGTTTTGGCAACGTGCCGAAGATAGAAATAAAGAGACAGCAGATCTCTATGACAAGCTTGGTATGTCTCATTATGCAGCTATGGAAGCTTTTGTAAGGTGGCATTATTAAATCACAATTGCTGTGATAAGTATTTATGTTGGTTTATTAAAAACCCCGGACTTCCGGGGTTTTTTTATTGGTAAATTGTAAATGCCAAAGGTTAAAATACAGATTGCTTTTTTAAAGCTCTTTATTTTTTCTGCTTTCAGCACTTGTGTTTGTAAAGGCTGGAATTACGGTTTTTTTAGTGTCATCATATTGCAAATAAGCCAAACCTTCATCTCCTTTTTTCCAAGTATCATAGGCTTCAGAATCTCCAGAGATGTAACATTTTAAAAATTGTTTTTCAACCAATTCTTTAAAATTACTATGGTTAAGGTTTTTATTTTTTTTTAGCTCCTTACTAATTTTTTGCGCACTAGACTTTGTGATGGCATGCAATATAGCTATGGCATATAGCTTGTCATTTTGATGTTTGAACACATCCCCACTTTCATGGTGTGTTTTAAACTCGCGTATCTTTACACCTTCGTAACTCACATTTTCTTCTTCTAAAATAGCAATGTTTGCTAAGTTATTTTCAATGTATTCTTCGATTTTTTTGTGCATATTTTCTTTCTTAGATTCTATGCAAAAATAGTAGTTTCAGTGGATTCTAAAGACTTTCTTTTTAAATAAATATATTGAAATGCATATCTTCTCATTTCAATAGATAGTCAATTTTAGTTTTATATTGATTTGATTCGTATTGATGTGTATTTTTTGTATTTTAGAAAAAGTACTTGAGATATAGGGTTTTTATTTCTTGATTTTGTGCCGAAGCCAACATTAGTGTATGGATTAATATATCTTAATCATCTCCAAATTTTTTGTCATGCGTATTTTAATTCCCCTTTTTTCTGTTATCACATCATTATTTCATTTGTATGCTCAGAACTCCACTGATAGACCTAATATCCTCTTCATAGCAGTCGATGATTTGAAACCGACTATTGGAGTGTATGGCGATCAATTTGCACAAACTCCGAACTTAGACAAGTTGGGTGAAAGTGCAACAGTTTTTATGAATAATCATTGTCAGCAGGCTATTTGTGGTCCCTCAAGAGCGAGTATCATGACAGGTTTAAGACCAGATAATACCAAAGTGTGGGATCTGAAAACGAAAATGAGAGATGTAAACCCGAGTGTTTTAACCTTACCTGAATATTTCAAACAACAGGGATATTTTACGACAGGAATCGGTAAAATATTTGATCCTAGATGTGTGGACAAGCAAAGTGATGCTCCTTCTTGGTCTGAACCTTTCACCAAAGCTTATAAGTTGCCATATCCTAAAGACTTCGGATCTCCTGTCTTTGGGTATTACCAAAACGAAAAAATTAAAAAAGAGATTTCCAACCGTATGGAAGCGGCAAAAAAGAAAGGTATTCAGAATCCAAAAGCTTACGTCATGAAACACTACAAACCTCCTTTTGAGAAGAGTCTAGTACCTGATGATGCATATGCAGATGGAGCGATTGCAAATGCTGCTATCAAAAAGTTAGAAATTCTTTCCCAAAATACAAACCAACCTTTTTTCTTAGCTGTAGGATTTAAAAGACCACATCTTCCTTTTGTAGCGCCAAAAAAATATTGGGATTTGTACGATTCACAAAAAATAACCTTGGCCCCTTATCAGAAAAAATCTAAAAACGGTCCTAATGTGGCCTACCACGCATCTGGGGAAACAAGAAGTTATAAATCCCCAATGATTTCTTACAAGATGGGTGCTGACGGTTTGTTGAAGATACCTTCTAAGCTTCAACGAGATTTTATTCATGGATATTATGCTTGTACTAGTTTTATAGATGCTCAAATAGGGCGTGTTTTGGAAAAGTTACATCAGGTAAACTTAGATAAAAATACCATCATTGTCGTATGGGGTGATCATGGTTGGCATCTTGGAGATCACAGTTTGTGGAACAAACACTCGAATTTTGAACAAGCAACCCGATCTCCCTTGATGATATACAATCCAAAAAAACCTTCTGCAATTCAAATACAATCTCCTTCAGAGTTTGTAGATGTATTTCCTACTTTATGTGCCATGTCTCAACTTCCAATACCTAAACAACTTGACGGAACAGATCTTTCTTCTCTTATAAATGGTTCTAAGCATTCAATAAAAGAGTTTGCTGTCAGTCAATACAGCAGAGGAAAAAATACAGGCTATAGTTTTAGAGATGATTATTATCGCTATACCTGTTGGCTAAAAGTCAACAAAAAAAGTAAGGATGGAGTGCGCTCAAGAGATATCTGGGCAGAAGAATTATACGATTATAACAACGATCCTCTTGAAACAACCAATCAAGTAAAAAACAAATCGTACCATAGTATTTACAAAAAAATGAAAGCACATGCATTACAATATTTTCAAGACCAAGAAAAGTCAAAGAAAAATTTGAGTGTGGTCAAATCTTACAAACCTTTAAAAGATTTGCTTTCAAATAAATTCAACTCTGAAAGGGTCTATCTTGGAGCTACTTTGAATCACAGACAGCTCAATACATCAGTATCTGATTTGTTTCTCAGACATTTTACCTATACAACTCCTGAAAATTGTGCCAAGCAATCTCGAGTGCACCCCAAGCCTGATTATTGGGATTGGAAACAAATAGATACATATTTAGCATTTGCTAAAGAAAACAACCTGAGTGTGCGCATACACGGTCCGATCAGTCCTCAGGCCTCTAAATGGGCCAAAGCTGATCATAGAACACCCGAAGAACTCAGTACTAACATGACTGAATATTTTACAGCCCTGTGCAAGCGTTTTAATGACAATAATACAGTCAAGTGGATGGATGTAGTCAATGAAACCGTAAATCGAGACGGTACTTGGTTTGCAGAAAAAAAAGGGGTCAATAGTTGGGAAAACCCATGGACTCAAATAGGAATGGATGCAGAGGGTGTTCCTTTGTATATAGGAAAAGCATTTGAAATAGCGAATAAACATGCAACCAATAAAAGTCTAGTATTCAATCAACATGGCGGGATGGAGCCTGTCATGTGGGAGCGAGTCAAGAAAACAATTTTGCATTTAAAGGAAAAGGGATATCGTGTAGACGGTTTGGGGTGGCAAGCCCATCTAAAAAGTACAGAGAAACTTGCCTTTGATGCAAAGGATATGAGATATTTCTCTGAATTGATTGACTGGGCACATGCCAATGAATTAGATTTTCATGTGACTGAGATTGATTATAAGATATGGGATGGAAAGGCTTCCCCTGAAGCATTGAAATTACAAGCAGCTGCATTTGCAAATATCCTTAAAGTACTGTTGTCTAAAAGAAATTCAGGAGTAGTTACATACAACACGTGGGGTATGGTGGATGGAACTGGAAAACACCATGACAAGCACTTATTTTTATTTGATCAAGATGGGAATCCAAAACCTGCCTTTTACGCTGTTCAAGCAAGTCTTCAAAACCCGAATCAGCCTTTGGTAATCAAAAAATAACCTCCAACTTTATGATGCATAATTTCAAAAAAATATTTCTGTTGCTAACCGCTATTGTGATTGGTTGCACAGACAACAATAAAAAATCAATTCCATCTGCTGATGCGGATTATCTAAACCCTAATATTTCCATAGAAAAAAGAGTAAATGATTTGATGCAGCGAATGACTTTGGAAGAAAAAGTATTTCAGATGAACCAATTTGTTGGTTTAGATCATATGCGTGAAGCGGAGCAAGATCTTACGGAAGAAGAGTTGCATAGTAATGATGCCCAGGGTTTTTATAAAGGACTCTTTAGCGATGATGTTGCGGCTATGTGTGCTAGGGGAGAAATAGGCTCTTTTTTACATGTTTTGACGGCTGAAGAAGCAAATTTATTGCAAGATTTAGCCTTGCAATCACGTTTGAAAATACCCGTTTTAATTGGTATAGATGCGATTCATGGCAATGCTTTGGTTTCAGGAACGACTGTATACCCCTCACCAATCACACTAGCTTCTACTTGGGAAGATTCATTTTTAGAAAAAGTGGGAAGACAATCTGCCATTGAAATGCGTGCAACGGGTAGTCACTGGACTTTTACACCTAATATAGACGTATTAAGGGACCCTCGCTGGGGACGTGTTGGTGAAACTTTTGGTGAAGATCCTCTTTTGGTAGGAAACTTGGGAGTAGCCATGATCAAAGGATTTCAACAAGGTGATTATACAGGAACTGAAAAAGTGATTGCTTGTGCGAAACATATGTTGGGAGGTGGACAACCTTCTAATGGACTCAATGCAGCGCCTTTTGATGTGTCTCTAAGAACTATGAAAGAGGTATACCTTCCCCCATATTACAAAGCGATCAAAGCAGGAGTATATTCTATCATGGCTGCTCATAATGAAATCAGCGGTATTCCTAGTCATATGAGTCATTGGTTGATGACAGACTTGTTTAGAAATGAATGGGGCTTTGACGGGTTTTATGTCAGCGACTGGATGGATATAGAACGTTTGGAAACAGTCCACCATGTTGCAAAAGATATGAAAGAAGCGTGTAAGCTATCTGTAGCTGCCGGCATGGACATGCACATGCACGGGGTCAATTTTCCTGAGGCGGTTGTTGCATTGGTAAAAGAAGGTAAATTACCGCTCTCAAGAATTGATGCAGCTTGTAAAAAAATATTGACAGCTAAATTTAAGTTAGGATTGTTTGAACACCGGAAGGTTGATTTGTCCAAAATATCGCAAAAAATATTTACCAAGACACATACTAAAACAGCATTAGAGGCAGCAAGAAAAGGAATTGTATTACTCAAAAATGAAGGAGTTTTACCTTTGTCACAGTCGTTGGGGAACAAATCTATATTTGTCACAGGACCCAATGCAAATAACCAAAGTATTTTGGGAGATTGGCATGCTGTTCAGCCCGATGAAAATACGACGACCATCTACGAAGGAATTCGAGATATGGCTGCTTTAAAGGGGTATAAAGTGAATTATTACGATTCAGGACAAAATATCAGAAAAATCAAAGAAGCATCGATTCAAACTGCTGCAATAAAAGCAGCTCAATCTGATATAGCCGTTGTTGTAGTTGGAGACAATTCAATGCGTTACAAGTGGAAAGATAAAACAGCAGGTGAAAATATGGGTCGTGCCTATTTGAACTTGGCAGGTAAACAGTTAGAACTAGTAAAAGCTATTCATAAAACAGGAACACAGCTTATAGTGATTTTGGTTAATGGGAAACCGATTTCCGAACCTTGGTTGCAAGAAAATGTTCCAGCTATTGTAGAGGCATGGGAACCGGGTTCTTTGGGAGGACAAGCGGTTGCTGAAGTCCTATTTGGAGTTGTAAATCCAAGTGGGAAATTACCGCTAACTGTAGCTAGGTCAGTTGGGCAATTACAACAGTTTTACAATCACAAACCCTCTATTGGATTTCACACATATGCTTTTGAAAAAATGCAACCTTTGTATCCGTTTGGCTATGGCTTGAGTTATACAAAATTTCATTTGGGAAGTCCGGAAGTTGAAGGAAAGCTCACAAATACTTCCTCGGAGTTAAAAGTGTCTGTTACAATTCAAAACACAGGTAAAAGAGCCGGAGAAGAGGTAGTACAACTATATATAAGAGACGCTGTGAGCTCTGTTACACGACCTGTAAAAGAGTTGAAAGGCTATCAACGTATTTTCTTGGATGTAGGGATGTCTAAAGAAGTAGTTTTTACGATTAAAGCCGAGGATTTAGCCTTTTACGATATCGATATGAAGTATTGCGTTGAGCCTGGTGTTTTTAAAATCATGACAGGTACCAGTTCTGATAGCAAAACCTTAAAAGAAACGTCCCTTGAAGTGCATGATAGAATAGATATAAAACTTTAATAATTTTTGACTTATGAAATGTTTTTTTAATTTTTATTTAATTTCAATTCTGCTATTAATTGGTGGACTTTTTTCTTGTACTGAAAAATCAACTACAAAGAAGGTTGAAAAACCGAATATAGTATTTATTATGGCTGATGACCATGCAGTCGCTGCAATTAGTGCTTACAAAGATTGGTTATCAGAAATTGCACCAACCCCTAATATTGATAGAATCGCTAAAAATGGAATGTTGATGACACGTACTTTCAACACCAATTCTATTTGTGGTCCAAGTCGTGCCGCCATTCTAACGGGTAAATATGGACATAAAAGTGGTTTTTTTAAAAATGAAAAAGGAGGAGACTTTGACAGTAGTCAGCAAACCTTCCCAAAACTGCTACAAGCAAATGGATACCAAACGGCAGTGATAGGTAAATGGCATTTAGGAACTGCACCTACTGGTTTTGACTATTCAAAAGTAATGGTGAATTGGGGAGGACAAGGAACATACTTCAATACTGTTTTTCTTGAGAATGGAAAAGATACGATTGTAGAAACAAGTCGACATTCTACTGCCCAAGTGGCTCATGATGCTTTGACTTGGTTGGACAAGGGCAGAGATCCAAATAAACCTTTTTTATTGATGTACCAGTTCAAAGCACCACATAGACCTTGGCAACCCGATACAGAGTTTAAACATTTATTCACCGAGGGTGATTTACCACATCCTCCAAATTTTAATGATAGTTACGAAGGTAGAAAAGCAGCTAGTCAGCAATGGATGGAAATTGAAAATCATATGAACCGAAGAGATTTAAAAGTACTCCCTAAAGAAAAATTAACTGTTAAAGAATTGAATCGCTATTATCAACTTGGAAATCAAGGTGAGTTTTGGACACCTCACGACAGTTTGCAAGGAAGTGCTTTGAAAAATTGGAAATACCAAGCTTATATTAAAGATTACCTAAGGTGTGTAGCTGGAGTAGACAAAGCGGTGGGCCAAATGTTGGATTATTTAGAAGCCAAAAATATGATGGACAATACTGTAATAGTCTATACTTCTGATCAAGGATTTTACCTAGGGGAACACGGTTGGTTTGACAAGCGATTCATGTACGAGGAGTCTTTTAAAATGCCTTTTCTAATAAGTTATCCTAAGCTAATCCCTAAAAATACAACTAACGAGAATCTATTGTTAAATATTGATTTTGCTCCGACCTTGTTAGATTTGGCAGATGCTAAAATCCCAGATGACATGCAAGGAAAGAGTTTTAAAGAACAACTCAGTCCTGCGAATGAAGTTAAAGGAAGAGATGCTGTTTATTATCATTATTATGAGTTTCCAAAGTGGCATAATGTGCAGCCTCATTATGGCGTAAGAACAGATCGCTATAAATTAATTCATTTTTATTACAATATGAATGAGTGGGAGTTGTTCGATTTGAAAAATGACAAACACGAAATGTATAACCTTTATGGAAATCCTGCATACGATTCTATTAGCTCTTCACTTAAGAAACAAATAGAAGAACTTCAAGTAGAATACGAGGATACAATGTCCTTAGAAGAAATGCGAGCAATGACAGATGTAGTGATAAAAAGAGTATATAATGAGTAAATTCTATTGTCATTTGGGATTTTTTTTAGATATTATAGTGTAATCTGTTGAGGTTTGTTAACAAGCAGTCAAACACATTAGAAATGTGATTGATAACTATTAATAGTGATAACTTCTCATATAAAAATTATTTAAATTCCACCTTTATGGCTCTATTTTTTAGAATACTGTTAATTTCATTGAGTTTGTTTTCTTTTTCTATGAATGCTCAAAAGAGAATTGAAAAAATCAAACCGGATATTGTAACCTACAAAAAAATAGACACAATATCATTACAATTGTATGTATATAAACCCACTCTTTTTGTCACTACAAAAAAATACCCCTGTGTCGTGTTTTTTCATGGTGGCGGATGGAATAGTGGTTCCTATAAAGCATTTGAAAGACAATCCCAATATTTGGCATCAAGAGGGATTATTGCTATATCAGCAACCTACAGGTTGAAGAAAAAACACGGAACTACTCCTTTTGAAGCAGTAAAAGATGCAAAATCAGCGATTCGTTACATTCGAAAAAATGCCCAACAACTATCTATAGATCCAAATAAAATTGCAGCTGGAGGTGGTTCAGCAGGTGGTCATTTGGCAGCAGCTTGTGGTATTATACCCGGTATTAACGAAACTACTGATGATATGAATATCAGTGCTGTCCCTACTGCATTGATTCTTTTCAATCCTGTTTATGATAACAGCCAAAACGGTTATGGCTATAGAGCTATTTCAGGAAGAGTTAATGAAATTTCACCCTTGCATAATATCAGAGAAGGAGTGCCTCCTACTATTGTGTTTTTTGGGACAGAAGATCATACAACACCTTTAGAGTCAACAATTGCTTTTGAGGAAAAAATGAAAGATGTGGGTAGTAGAATAGAATTGCATTTGTATGAGGGGCAACAACATTCTTTCTTTAATAGAGGAACTTTTTTTAAGGACACGGTAACTAAAATGGATCAGTTTCTAGTCTCTTTAAACTTTTTGGAAGGGAAATCTACCGTTTACACTTTTTTCAAATGAAATTTCAATCAATAATCTACAGATAAATTTATATGGTCTTTTAAAAATAGTGAATCGCCTTACTGATTCTCTTTATTTTTTGACCTTTTGTAACTTTTATAAAATATTTACAAAGATTAACAATTAAATATTGAGAATGTCTTCTTTAATTTTTTTTAAAAAAAATTGCCGTCGATGTTTTGTGTTATTAGTATAGGTACTAGTATTTTACCTCCTACTTTCTTGAGGCGTGATTTGCTTCATTAGTAACATGTTTTTCCTCAAATGTGTTATGAAATACATGTTTAGTAATGATATATTTGTTAAAGTTGATCTTGTAATTATCCAGAATACTTAGAGTGTTTTTATTGTTTTTCTGAATTGGTAAAACAAAATATCTTTGATGTTTAAACAACTTTTTACTACCCTTTTTTACATTTTAGAAGTCATCGAATAGTAGCATTATACGATTTAATTAAAACTAACTAATTATGAAAAAAAGTAACATAGTTTCTTTTCTTTTTATCCTGCCTTTTTTATTGTTTTCACAGTCTAAAGAAATTACAGGTACTGTGTTGGATGAAAACAATTCACCATTACCGGGGGTAAACATAACAATCAAAGATATGATGGTGGGTACATCAAGTGACTTTGACGGTAATTTCATACTGAAAGTTCCTGAAAATGCGAAAACACTAGTCTTTTCGTATACTGGTTATCTAACTAAAGAAGTTCCCTTGACCAATGCTATTTTTTATAATTTAGCAATGGTTGTTGATGGGAATTTATTGGAAGAGGTAGTTGTTATTGGTTACGGTACGGTTTTAAAAAGTGACTTAACAGGTTCTGTTTCTACTGTAAAAGTAGAGGAGAACGTTTCTAGACAATCTTCAACTGTCGATCAATTGCTTCAAGGTCGTGCTGCAGGTGTGCAAGTAATTCAAAACGGACAACCTGGAGGTGGTATTAGTGTACGTATTCGAGGTGCGAGTAGCTTGAGGGGAAACAACGAACCTTTGTATGTTGTTGATGGTGTTATTATCTCATCCGCAGGAGAAGATGCAGCTAGAGGTTCTGATGACGGTAATTCTTACCAAGAAAGTCAAAACGGTTTGAATGGTATTAATCCAAGAGATATTGAGAGTATGGAGGTGTTAAAGGATGCTTCTGCAACAGCAATTTATGGATCACGTGGAGCCAACGGAGTTGTTTTAATCACGACAAAGAAGGGAACACGTGGAAAAATGAATATCAATTCCTATTCTACAACTTCAGTTTCTGAATTGACAAAAAGTTTTGATATGTTGAATCCTATAGATTACGCTCGTTACAGAAACGAAAGCAATCTCTTGGTTGGAAACAGTCCATTGTACCATATTGAAAACGGAGATATATATGCTATTTCTGAAGGAGTCAATGACACTGAACCTCTAGAGCAAGTCAATTGGCAAGATAGAATATACCAATTAGGAATCAGTTCTAACGTAGGACTTTCATTTAGTGGAGGTTCTGAAAATGGGAATTTTTATATTTCAACTGGCTACAACAGTCAAGGTGGTGTCGTAGAGAATTCATTATTTCAAAATGGTGACGTTCGTGTTAATTTGTCACAGCAAGTCACAGAAAAATTAAAATTAAATATACGTCTGAGTGGTTTTTATGCGGAGGGAGAATTTGCTCAAGATGGAGAAAGAACAAGTGGTCAACGAAGCTTCATTTCTAATATACTGAGATACGATCCAGTAGTCGGTAGAACTGATGATGGATTGACAGATAATTTACGTCCTTCTAATCCATACTCATGGATAGATGATTTTGAAGATGTATCTAAGGAAAGTCGATTTTTTGGTAACATGGCATTAACTTATTCACTACCTATAGAAGGCCTCAAATATAAAATTCAAGTAGGAGGAAATATGAGAAACAAAGAACGTAGACGTTTTTATGGTTTGACAACATATCAAGGTTCTGCTAATAATGGTTTGCTTGCAGTGTCTAATTTAGATGCTATTTCCTATCAAGTCAATAACTTATTACAATTCAACAAGACATTCAACAGAAAACACCGTTTCAATGCCGTTTTGGGTATTACCTATGACGTTCGTAACAATAACAATCAGGTGTATGAAATGGCTAATTTTGCAACTGTAGATTTTGGCAATGTACAACCAGTTTTTGCTCAATTGGTAACAAGACCCACTCAGGCTTTGATATCAAAAACAAAATTATTGTCTTATTTGGGAAGGGTCAATTATACACTTCGAAATAAATACATATTCACGACAAGTTTTAGGGTAGATGGTTCTTCTAAATTTCAGGGCAACAACAAATATGGCTTTTTCCCTTCTGGATCTTTTGCTTGGAAGTTGCATAAAGAAAACTTTTTACAGAACAGTTCATTTGTCAACGAGTTAAAATTGAGAACAGGTTGGGGACGTATAGGAAACCAGTCCATAGCTGCTTATCAAACCAACCAAAATTACGGAGCAGGACTTTATGCAACAAGTGATGAGGCGACTGCTGTCTCTTTTTCGTCTTTGAACATACCCAATAAAGATTTAAAATGGGAAACGACTGAGCAAGTAAATATTGGAGTTGATTTTGGTTTTTTAAACAATCGTTTACGAGGAACAGTGGATGCTTATTATAAGGATACTAAGGACTTACTTCAAACGATTAGCTTACCTAAATCTACTGGCTATAGAACGATGCTTATAAATAGAGGAAGCTTAATTAATAAAGGGCTTGAGTTTTCTTTGAATGGAGCATTAGTGAATAAAGAGTCTTTTCGTTTGGATGTAGGTGGTAACATAGCCTTCAACCGAAGTAAAATTACTTCTTTGGGGATTCCAGATTCTAAAGTATTGTTAGAAGGACGTCTTCAAAATAAATCCTACTATCTCGGGGATAATATATCAACAGGAACTTATTTTAAGGCCCCTGCTAATATATTTATAAAAGGAGAAGAAGTTGGTCTTTTTTACGGTTATCAAACAGATGGGATTTACCAACAAGGAGATGCTATATCAGTTGCAGATTCTCAAGTTGGTGATATAAAAATAATAGATCAGCTGACAGAGGATACCGACAACGATGGAATTGCAGATGCTCCCGATGGTGTTATCGATGCCAAGGACCGAACAATTATAGGAAATCCTAATCCAGATTATATATATGGCTTGACCGTTGATATGAAATATAAGAGATTCAATCTAAATGTATTGATGAATGGTGTAGCAGGAAATGATATAGCCAATGGTAATTTGTTACGCATTACCTCACCTGAAGGAAATGGAGGAAATATTTTAGCAGCAGCTTATCACAATGCATGGCGTGAAGATCGCCCATCCAATAGTTATCCTAGAATAGGATATAACAAAGAACAGAATGCTATTGCAATTACAGATAGAATCATTGAGGATGGGAGTTATTTTAGAATCAGTAATGTCACCTTAGGTTATGATGTGCCAATTACAGGTGCCATTAGTAAATTAAATATTTATATGTCGGGAATTAATCTTTGGACTTTTACAGGCTATAGCGGTTATAATCCTGAGATTACTAATTTTTTAAATAATGGAAATATTCTCGGAGTAGATTGGAATGGTTTTCCAAATACGCGTACTTTTTTGTTTGGGGTAAATGTTAATTTTTAAAAAATAAAGAGATGAAAAATTACAGAATACTGCTTATGCTTTTTCTTGCTTTGGTCACGAGTCGATGCGATTTAAAAGAAGAATCTCCTTTTTTGGTGAACGAAACTGTTTTTTCTTCCACTTCCAATATGGAGGCTGCATTGGATGGTGTTTATGAAGCCATGGCAGGATACAATTATATAGGGAGTCAGTTTTTTTATTTGAACAATATGGGCTCTGGATTTGGAGTTACGAGAAGAGGGGGCAATACGAATACTAATGCAGATAACACGACTTTATGTGCATTAAAACCAACAAGTGCTGCTACCTATCTTGAAAATACATGGTTTGGTATGTATATAGTTATTGAGAGAGCGAATACAATTATTTCTTTTGGAGAAACCTATGATAATCCGGTAAATGACGACCAAATTAAAAGCAATGAAATTGTGGGGCAAGCACTTTTTTTAAGAGCATTTTCCTATTTTAATTTGGTGCGTTTTTGGGGAGATGTGCCTTTGCGATTGACACCTATTGACGCCACAACTGTTCAAGTTGGAAAAACATCACAAAAAATCATATACGATCAGATCATACAAGATACACAAACAGCAACTGATTTGATGAGTGGAGCTTTAGGAGTCGGATACCCTAAGGGTGATGCTGCCTACATGTTGCTTGCAAAAGTCTATATGACTCTAGCGACAGCTCCTTCAGAATTACAAAATTCCGAATTCAACTATTGGCAGTTGGCTCACGATGCGGCAATAAGACTCTACCAAAAATATGAACTAGTTTCCGAGTATGCAGATTTGTTTGATGAGGCTACCGGAGACAATACCTCAGAATCTATTTTTGAATTGCAATATACTTTGGGAGCATCTAGTGATTTTAAAAGAGCTTACACGCCTAATAATTATACTAAGGCAGCTACCTTTGGATTTTTAAAAGTCAATGCAGATGTATATGATTTACACGAAGCTACTTACCCTGGTGATCCTAGACTAGCAACGATTTATATATCTGAGTACACGCAACAACACAACGGCAAACCTCTTAAAGCTTATCCGGCAAACCCACAAAGAAGAACTTTTAATTCAGGGTTTCCTTACTTGAGAAAATTAGGGTCTAAAAACCCTGATAACACAATAACTGAGGGGAATAGAAATGTTATTTTGTATCGTTATGCTGACTTACTCATTATGTTATCAGAAATAACTAATGAATTGCAAAATGGCGATGCTTTGCAATACGTTAATGAGGTATTGCAACGTAATGGGTTATTTCCACATCAAGGGTATCTCGGTACACAAGATGAGTTTAGAATGGCTATTATGAAAGAATACCAATTTGAATTGTTAATGGAAGGACAGGATTGGTTTAACAATAGGAGAAGAGGTTATGATTACTTTATGAATGCCGTTGTTACTCCACATAATGAATATTCAAAATTTAATTCCGATGTGGATGTGACTTTGGATACTAATGAAGCAACTATAATGAAATTACCTTTTCCAGCTTCTGAAATTAATATGAACCAAGAAATTAGCGACTAATTATGAAAGCAAAAGTTGTAAAAAGATTAGCCTATATATTTATTTTAGGATTGATAGTAAGTGCATGTGAGGAGCGTATAGAACTCGATTATCAAAGGTATGAACAGGTTATTTTAAAGGGCAACGATGGCTCTCTTATATATCAAGACGTTATTTCGTATCCTTTGAAAGATACTATTTTTAGTGAGGCGCCAAGTTTTGAAGTTTCAGGAGTCTATGGGTTTGCGATGGATACAATTTTAGCATCTGGTGGAAGTACTTATGTTCCAATTAGTTTTGGTATTGACAAGTTAACAGGAGTGGTATATTACAACAATCAATTTGGTTCTCTTTCAGACGGAGTATACGATATCAGTATTCGTATGTTCAATTCCAATGGGATAGCGGTGCACGATAAAGCAGTTCGGTTTTCAATCTTGCCTGTACCGGTTACTTTAAATGTAGACAATGCCGTTGTGGAGGCGGGTGTATTTGAAGAAGGGGTTGTAGCTACAGTATCAGCAATGGATAGTTCAGCTGAAAACCTGATCAATACAATCACGTATAGTTTACAAGAAGCTCCTTTAGGTTTTTCTATCGATGCTTCGACTGGAGCTATCACGAAGAATACCGATGCTATTACTGGAGAAAATAAAATATCAGTCATTGCTACGACAAATTTAGGGTCTAAGTTGTTCGTTGATCTGTTGAACGTTAAAGTAGGATTACCTCCAACATTAGATTTGTATCAACAAGACGGTGAGACACCTTTAACAGCAGTTACACTTTCTCCATACACGGCATATACAAGTTCAGTACCGAAACTGACAGATATGGAGGCCAGTGGAGGCTGGGGAATTGTATTGCCTTCAGAACTAAGTGATTATGCTTCGTTGTTTAGTATAGATACACAGGGAAGTATGAGTATTGAGGCTGATGCAAATTTACCAGTTGGGAGTCATATGATAGGATTTACGGCTACCAATTCAGGAGGAACTTCATTTACCTTTTCAAATAAGTTACAATTGAACGTGGAAGAAAGATGGATGACTGATAATTTATTTGATGATACTTTTGACGACTCAAAGACTGGGCAAATCATCCCAGGAAATACGGTTTATCCAGACTATGCAGGTTATGCAATCGGAAGTGGATCCGGAGGATGGTCTAAGGCTGTTATTACCAAAGACAATCTACCAACGATTGAAGGTATTCGAATTGTAAACCCAGGTTTGAAAGATTATTATTTGGTGAAAACCATCGACATATCATCAGTAAAAGGATTGCGAGTTTCCTTTGAAGAAGCTTTTGGTTACAATGACGCTTTTGTGGGTACTACTTACACGAGAGGGTTTTATATAGGAACCAACACAACTGATTTGGAATCCGGTAGTTTTGATATTTCTAATTGGAACGTTGTCATGGATAATGATGATGTAAGATGGCCAACAAGGTCAGCTTGGGCAACAAGAATTCCAAGTAAAGTGAGCAATGTTTTGTTGGATATGACACAAATTTCAGGAGATGAATTGAAATTAATGTGGTTTATTGGAGGAGGTGCGACCTCTCAAAATGGCCAATATATAATTGATAGTTGCGAAGCGCAATACACTACTTCTTTCTCTGCAGAGGAAGAGTAACTCCCCGATAGTAATAGGACGAAAAATGGGAATTCGAAATCGAATTCCCATTTTAATTTTTATAAATTTTAATACTTAGATAAACTAAGAAATTATATTTTTTAGATCGGCAATAGTAGCTGTAGGGTCTTCGCTTCCAAAAACATAACTTCCTGCAACTAATACATCAGCTCCTGCTTCAATCAATTGATTGGCGTTTTTATCAGTTACACCTCCATCAATTTCAATCAATGTTTCTGCTTCGCTAAATTCAATTAAGTGTTTTAGTTGTTTTACTTTTTTGTAAGTGTTTTCAATAAATGATTGTCCACCAAAACCAGGGTTTACACTCATAATACACACCATATCAATATCGTTTATGACATCTTCCAAAACAGCTATAGGCGTGTGTGGATTCAAAGCAACTCCAGCTTTCATTCCAGCAGCTTTGATGGCTTGTAATGTTCGATGTAAGTGTGTACATGCCTCGTAGTGTACCGTTAGTATATCGGCTCCTATATTTTTGAATGTGTCAATGTACTGATCAGGATTGACGATCATCAAATGTACATCCATTGTTTTTTTAGCATGTTTTTTAATTGCACTTACTACAGGCATTCCAAAAGAAATGTTAGGTACAAAAACACCATCCATGACATCGATATGAAACCAATCGGCTGCACTATTATTAACCATTTCAATGTCTCTCTGTAGGTTTGCAAAATCAGCTGCAAGTACTGAAGGGGCAATTAGTTTACTCATTGCTTGTGTGTTGAAAATTAATAGGTTGAATTTTATTTAAGAAGGAATAAAAAAACACTCGAAGTTAACCGAGTGTTTTTTAGAAAAGGTACCTATCCTAAGTAGGTCATTAAAATTTTTGATCTCGATGTATGTTTGAGTCTTCTGATTGCTTTTTCTTTAATTTGTCTAACACGTTCACGTGTCAAATCAAAAGTTTCACCAATTTCTTCAAGAGTCATTGGTTGGTGCTCTCCAAGTCCAAAATATAGCTTTACTACATCCGCCTCTCTTGGAGTAAGCGTCTCAAGTGCTCTTTCAATTTCTACACGTAAAGATTCGTGTAACAAGTTTTTATCAGGGTTTGGTGATTCTCCAGAGTTCAGTACATCGTATAGATTGGAATCTTCTCCTTCAATCAATGGAGCATCCATTGATACATGACGTCCTGAATTTTTCATAGACTCTTTTACGTCATTTACAGTCATGTCTAATTTCTTAGCGATTTCCTCTGCAGAAGGAGGTCTTTCGTTTTCTTGTTCTAAGAAAGCGTACATTTTATTGATCTTATTGATCGAACCAATTTTATTTAAAGGTAAACGAACGATTCTCGATTGTTCTGCAAGTGCTTGTAGAATAGATTGACGAATCCACCATACAGCATAAGAAATAAATTTAAATCCACGAGTTTCGTCAAATCGCTTGGCTGCTTTGATCAGACCTAAGTTCCCTTCATTGATGAGATCGGGCAATGTGAGTCCTTGATTTTGATATTGTTTTGCTACAGATACCACAAATCGTAAGTTGGCTTTGGTCAATTTTTCCAAAGCAACTTGGTCTCCAGCCTTGATACGCTGAGCCAATTCAACTTCCATGTCAGCTGTAATCAAATCAACTTTTCCTATTTCTTGTAAATACTTGTCTAGTGATGCAGTTTCTCTGTTTGTAACCTGCTTGGTGATCTTAAGTTGTCTCATATTTTTAATTTGTAACTAGAAGAAGAGTTGAGTCTCAGCTAATGTTACATATACATATACGCAAATAGTTTTCATAATGTTACAAAAAAATGTCATTTTATTTTTATTTATTAGGAATAGGTACTTTGAAATTTATTTTTGTTCCTTCATTAACAGCAGAATTTAGTTTAAAAGTACCTTTCATTATCATGATTCTAGCTTCGATTTGTTGTATTCCAATTCCTTTCTTATATCTATTAATTTGCGTGTCAAACCCTATACCGTCATCAAAAACTTCAACATTAAGTTGATTTCCTTTTTCATGAATTGAAATATATCCATGTTTGGCTTTGCTGTGTTTGATTATATTATTGACTAGTTCCTCAATCATGCTGTTTATTTTTATTTCAAAGTTTTGAGGGTACCTTTTAATGGAGTTGATTTTGCAAATAATTTCTAGCTCCGAATTTGAAAGTTTTTCACAAAAATCTTGTATTGCGTAACTTAACCCAAATTTCAAGAGTACAGACGAAATCAGTTCATGTGAAAGATTTCTAATCTTACTAGATGCTTCATCTATGATTTTTTGAGTTTTGATGATGTCATCAGTTTTTTCTTTTGAGTTATTGATAGAGGCTTGTAAGTGCAAATTTGCCGCTGATAAAAGCACACTTACATTATTGTGAAGTGTTTCAGCTATGTCTCTTCGTTCAACTTCTTTACCGTCTAAGGTAGCATTCAGAACTTTTGTTTGATGTTCTGATTTTAAAAGTTCTATTTCTTTTTGTTTTTCCAAACCTGCTTTAACGAGCATTAAATCCTTGTTTTCATTTTTAAGCTTACTATTTTTAGAATAAATCCAAAAAAAGTAAGTTATTAATAGTGTTGAAATAGCAAGGATAAAAGTCCATAATTGAAATTTTTCCTTTTGTTGAACTTCAATAATTCTTTTTTTGTCTGCATTCTGTTGAATGATATCGACATTGTGTTTGGCTTCAATTTCAGTTATAATTGCCCTAAACTCCTCATTTCTCAAACTATCATCAATTTTGAATGACTTGTAAAGGTATTCGTAACTTATATGGTTTTTTAGATTGTAGTAAGCCCAGGCTATGTTTGAGGATACCATCCTTTTGAGTTCACTCTCTTTTTTGTTCTTATCTTTTCCTATTAATTCTAATGATTTTTTGTAATAAAAAACAGCTTTTTCAAAGTCTTTTTGTTTGATATAGTTTCCTGCGAGTGTATTTAAATTGATAATTTGAGAAACTGTATCATTGTTTTGAATATTGATTTCTAAAGCTTTTAAATTATTTTTTTGAGCGGTTGTGTAATCTTTTTTTAAGAGACTAACTACAGAATAGCTGCTGTATATTTTACCTTTTTGTTTTAGGTATTTTGTATTGTTTCCAATGATTTCATCGGCAACTTTATTGTAGTAATAGAGGCTGTCTAATTGATTAGCGTACTTTATCTTATTCTTATTGTAAAGTTTGTAGTGTATTTTTCCAATTTTGATATTTCTTTCAATGATAGCCAGCGTATCTCTTTCGATTTCAGCATATTTTAATGCCTCTTTTGCATAATTCAAACTTTTTTTAAAACTGTTTATATCCAATAGTATTTCAGATATTTCAGCATTTACATCAATGAGAATGTTATTTTCGTTACGTTTTTTAGCAATTTTTAAGATTTCAAAATATTCTAACAATACTTTTTTTTCTGTTTGATTCTTTGTGGCAACACTTTTCAAATTAAGAATCCATTTTTTTAAATCCTTACTTTGTTTTTCTTGAGACAAATCAAAAGAAGCCAGTTTGTTTTCAACAAAACTGGCTTTGTATTCATGATTTATAGATATGTCTTTTGCAAAAGCTGAGGTGAACAATACAAAAGTCAATATGAGATGTAACATAAATTTTAAGCAGCAATTTCAAATTCTGGTGGTTCTGGAAAATCAAGTTGTCTTCTATTCATCTCAGTGGTGGAATTGATAAAAGATTTTCTAACAAAAATGATGTTCAATTTTTCACCCTCAAATTTAATGTAATTTTTTGAAAAGCTTGTCTGGTTTTCTTTGATTTCACCTTGATTCAATCTAATCTGATGCCTCTCTTTTTCTTTGTTGTATTCATAAGTTGGATAGTATCCTTGTTTTAATGTGTATTTTAATTCGTATGACCCATTTTGCATCATTTTCATTTCATAACTTTTCACATAATTGATGTCTTTTGTGGTTTTGTTATAAGTTGTTGCTTTGTCACTTTCGTATACTGTAATACCAGGAATTTGTATATGATTTTCGGTTAAAAATTCAATTCTAACATCATTGTTTTGTGAAGGAGTGATGCTAGTTTGAGTGATGACATCATCTTTTCCTTCTTCAAATATAATTTCGTTTAAAATTTGATTGGGAACTATTTTAGAGATTATACCATCATTTAAATGTTGTTCCAAAGTGTAACTTCCATTAACATCTCTAGAGAGTGTATACGATTTTAAAGGACTCTCATTTTTATTGAGATTATCACTTTCTAATTCAGAGCAAGATTGAAATAAACTCAGTAAGATTACCATAAAAAGAATTTTAATTTTTGTTGTCATAATATTTGTATTTAACGGTTAATTTTTAAAATAAAAAAAGCCACTTTAAAGTATAAAGTGGCCGTAAATTGAGGGGGGATATTTATTTACTCAGAGTAATTTGTTTTTAACTGCATACATAATTAGACCAACTGAGTTTTTTGCTTTCGTTTTTGTCAATAAGTTTTTTCTATAAGTATCAACTGTACTTGAACTTATAAATAATTTTTCTGCTATTTCTTTTGTTTTTAACTCTTTACTAATAAGTTGTAAAACTTGAAGTTCTCTATCGGTAAGAGACACAGATAATACGCCATCCTGTGGTATTCTATTTTTTACTTTATTTCCAACTAAAGATGCTACTAAATCATTGTGAACATCTTTACTAAAATATTGATTTCCCTTATGTATTGATTTTATTGCTTCAACAATGTTTTCACCTGCACAGTTCTTTGCAAGAAATCCTAATGCACCGATTTTTAAAACCTCTTTCACTAATTTCACATCATCATAACTAGATAGTATTATCGTTTTTTGTTCGATTTTTAATTTTTTTAATTCTTTTAAAACCTCTATACCATCACAATCTGGCATATTTACATCTAATACTAAAACATCAGCTTTATTTTGCTTAAACCATTCTATAACTTGGATACCATCTAGGGAGTACCCAACAACTTCTATATTATTTTCACTCTTTAGCACTGCAATAATTCCGTCGATAAGAATTTTATGATCATCTGCTATATGAACTTTAATTTTTTCCTTTTTGACCATTTTATCTTTCAAATTTATGATAAAGATATCTTAGGAACAATACCTTTAAATCGTGATTTTTTTTTCTACCTAAATATAGGGGGATTTTACTGTAAATATAGTTAGTTTTCATTCCCAAAATATTTAGCATGCTTTAAGATTATATTTTATGTAGCTATCAAAAAAAACCCGAAAGTTTTAACTTTCGGGTTTAGTCGCATAAATAAACTAAGATGTTAGGTTTATCGTAATCGATCTACAGATTTTACAAGCTCTTCATCTTTTTTGATTGATTTGTTTGCCATGACAAGCAAAACAACAACCACAATAGGAATGAAAACCCCAATACCTTTCTCAGAAACCAAATTTTCTCCAGGTAAATTTAGAGATTCAATTATCAATACGCCTAATATATAGAAGTTGATAAGTATGTTCAATCTTCCCATTACAAATTGATTTTGTCTTTTCTTATAAAGAAAAATAGAGACAAAAGACAATAAGCATGAAATAAATACTGAAATACCTATGGATTTTATTAAAAAACGATCAATTTTAAATGTTTCTATAATTGCAACATCAGTTTCGTTTCCTGTAATTTCGATAGTAGCATAAAATAAAGATGCAAATGAAATTAAAGCTGCTAGAAGTAAGTAAATTGATTGTACGCGTTGTATCATGTTTATATCATAAAGCAAAGCAAAAATATGTTTTTTAATTTTTACTTCCTCTATTTTTTTGAAAAAAATAGTGATTTATACATTTGTCAAATTTTAAGTTTCATAAATGCCTAATGATTTTGTGTTTGGTTACTAATTTTTAAATTTTTATTTGCAAGTAGAAAAAAATCGTATATATTTGTTGAATAATTGGGATAATTTTATAAATTTCGAATTCACTACGTTATTTATCCTCACATCACATAAATTTCACACACACATTTATTTTTCTACTTATCTAGGTAGTCATAATTACATTAAAATTCACTTACATGTTAGATAAAGAAGCGCTTGATGCAATGAATATTGCACAATTAAAAGCTTTAGCGAAAGAAAAAGGTTTGAAAAAAATCAGTCAATTGAATAAAAAAGGACTGATGTTCGCCATATTGGATGCACAAGCAGAGGAAGGAGTTTCTAAGGAAATTTCAAAACCAAAAGTAGTTAAAAACAATACTCAAGTTCGCAATAAAACAAAAAGAACTACTGATGTTGATGAGGTTGAAGGTAGTGTTGAAGCTCCAGAAAATAAATTACAGGAACAACCACAAAAATCCTTGGAATCTAAATCAGAAACGTTAAATGTAAAAAAAGAGTTGTCTTCAGATTCAGATAGAAACAAACCTAAGAGACCTAGAAAAAAAATAGTAGAGTCGTCTGATAAAAAATCTACATCAACAGTGGATAATAACAAAGAAAAGGCCTCAACACACACAATTTCTTTAGATAATTCCAAAGATTCTAAAATCTCTAGGCAAGAGCAGCCAGCAAAAAATAATCACAAGCAAAACGATTCAAACAAAAACCGTCAAGGGAACAATCCAAATAAAAACGGACATCATAAAAACCATAATTCTAAGGAAAAAAATCACAACAAAAGCAATGCTAAATATAGGGATCCTGACTATGAATTTGATGGCATCATAGAGAGTGAAGGTGTTTTGGAAATGATGCCAGATGGTTACGGTTTTTTGAGGTCTTCAGACTATAATTATTTATCATCTCCAGATGATATTTATGTTAGCCAATCTCAAATTAAATTATTTGGATTGAAAACAGGGGATACCGTGTTAGGAAATGTTCGGCCACCGAAGGAAGGAGAGAAATATTTTCCTTTGATTCGTGTTTCAAAAATAAATGGATTGAAACCTAATGTAGTGAGAGATAGAGTGTCTTTCGAACATTTAACACCATTATTTCCTGATGAAAAGTTCAATTTGATTGACCGAAATAATACAATGTCTACACGTATAATGGATATGTTTGCTCCCATTGGAAAGGGACAAAGAGGAATGATTGTAGCACAACCCAAAACGGGTAAGACAATGTTGTTAAAAGACATTGCCAAATCTATAGCGGAAAATCATCCAGAAGTTTATCAAATTGTATTGTTGATAGACGAACGTCCAGAAGAGGTAACAGACATGCAGCGAAGTGTAAAAGGAGAAGTTGTTGCATCTACTTTCGACGAGCCTGCTGAAAAACATGTACGCGTTGCTAATATTGTGCTCGAAAAAGCTAAAAGATTGGTAGAGTGTGGTCACGATGTAGTTATACTACTTGACTCTATCACACGTTTAGCAAGAGCTTACAATACTGTAGCTCCTGCTTCTGGTAAAATATTATCTGGAGGTATCGATGCGAATGCATTACACAAACCGAAACGATTCTTTGGAGCTGCACGTAATATAGAAAATGGAGGTTCTCTCTCTATCATTGCTACTGCATTGACCGATACAGGGTCCAAAATGGATGAGGTTATTTTTGAAGAATTCAAAGGAACAGGAAATATGGAATTGCAGTTAGATAGAAATATTGCAAACCGTAGAATTTATCCTGCGATTGATCTTATCAAATCTAGTACGCGACGTGATGACTTGTTATTAGACGCAAAGTTTGTTCAAAGGATGTGGATATTGAGAAAGTACCTAGCGGATATGAATCCTGTTGAAGCTATGGAGTTCATAAGAGAAAGAGTGAAATATTCTCAAAATAACGAGGAGTTTTTGATCTCGATGAATGGATAAAAAACCATAAATTTTATAAAAAAAGACCTGAATCGAATTGATCAGGTCTTTTTTTAAAATTCGAGATAGTCAATGGATACATCTCGCTCTATTTCATTGACAAAATGTTTTACAATTTCTGTTGATTCGTTTGTGTAGATTTGGTGTTTAATTTCTGTTGTTTTGTTGGAATGAACCAATTCTTCTTTTTCAAGTATGGTTTTGGTTTGTTTGGCAACTGCTTTACCAGAATCGATAATCTGAATTTCTCCTTTTGTCACCTTTTCAATTTGTGGGATCAAAAAAGGGTAGTGAGAACAACCCAAAACAAGGCAGTCTACATTTTTTGCAATCATTGGCTCAATATATTTTGATAATAGAACTTGCATTTCATTACTATAAATTGCTCCTTTTTCTATCAATGGGACAAGTCCTTCTCCATCTTGTTCAATAATTTGAATGCCTTTGTTGTGTAGGTTTGATGTTTTTGCGAAAAGATTACTATTTAAGGTTCCCTTAGTAGCCAAAACTCCAATAGTATTTGTTTTTGTTTGTATGCTTGCTGGTTTTATGGCCGGTTCGATACCTATGAATGAAACTGGATAGGTTTCTCTTAAAATGTCTATGGCATTTGTAGTAGCTGTATTACAAGCTACTACTATCAATTTACATCCTTTGTTAAGAAGTAGTTCCGTATTCTTCTTACAGAGTCTTATAATTTCATTTCTTGATTTTTTACCGTAGGGGGCATGTTTACTATCTGCTAAGTAAATAGTGTTTTCATTAGGAAGTAATTCGGTAATTTCTTTCCATATAGAAAGCCCTCCAACGCCAGAATCAAAAATACCAATTGGATGTTTGGACATAGTTTTATATTTCAAAGCAAATTACTATAAATATTTAGTGTAAAAAAAAACTCGTTGTCCCAAATATAGAACAACGAGTAATTTTATTGGTATGATCAATATTATTTGATACCTAAGCTTGCTTTAACAGCTGGAGCTAAATCTTCTCCTTCAGAAACGATTAGTGCTTTTGCGTCCAAAACGTATAAGAAACCTTTAGCAGTTGCAGCTTTCTTTATAGCTTCCTGTGCTTTTTTGATGATTGGTTCCAAAGCAACTTTTTCTTTTTGTTGCAATTCTTGCTGTGCTACTTGTTGTAATTGTTGGATTTTAGACTGATCTACTTGTACCTCTTTGATACGAGCTTCGTTCTGTGCTGCAGTTTGAGAAACTTCCTCAGCTGTATATTTGTCAATTTTAGCTTTCAATGCTTTTTGAGCATTTGTAATTTCTTCACCGTATGTTTTTCCTAACTTTTCTAAATCAGATTTTAACTTAAGTGTTTCTGGCATGTTTGCAACAATTTCTTCAAAATTGATATGTGCCACTTTTTGTGCTTGTGCTACACTGTTGATTCCTAATACGAATGCTACTGCTACTACTAAATTTTTAAAATTTTTCATGTGTTTTATATTTAATATGATTTTAGTTGATTTTTATCTTTGAATTGTTTTTTTTCTACTTTCTTCTCTACGTTTTCTCTGTTCTTCTATTCTTTTTTCTAATGCCTCTCTCGTTGCTCTTTTTTTCTCCTTAGCAGCTTCTGCATCTCTTTGTTTTTTTGTTTTTGTAAGGTAAGCAATAATAGTTTTGCTAATATCATATCTTGGATTAGCATGTAACAACATCAGTTGACTAGAGCGTTCAAAAACGAAATCGTATTTGCTTTTTTTAACAACCTCTTGAATGGCATTGAAAATTTCGTCTTGTACAGGTTGTACAAACTTTTTACGCATTTCAAATAATTTACCGTTGACACCAAAAAAACTTGCTTCTAAGTTATTTAACTCTTCTCGTTTGAGATCAATCTCCTCCTTTCTTTCAGAAATTAGATTTTCAGTCAGTAGAATTTTTTCGTTGTTTAAGTCAGTTTCCATTTTTTGAATTTCCTCTTCAGAACGCTTGATTTTGTTCTTCCATTCTAAAGTTTTTCCGTCAAGCTTTTTTTGAGCATCCATGTATTCTGGAACATTTTGTAAGATGTATTCCATATCTACAAATGCAATTTTTTGTGCTTTTTGAGCAGACAAAGAAACCGATAAACACAGCAAACTCACTAAGATTAATCTATACATTGTTTTTATTTTATAAAGGATACGCAAATATGATACCATTTAGAACTGTTGTCCAATGATAAAGTGTGTTTGCCATCCAGATTTTTCAATTTGTCCTGGTATCGGGTCGAATCCATGCGCAAAGTCAATTCCTAATAAACCAAATGCTGGCATAAATATACGAATTCCTAAACCTGCAGATTTTTTTACATCAAATACATTAAAATCCTCTAAATCTTTATATCCATTTCCAGATTCAGCGAATCCTAAAACGTAGATAGATGCAGACGGTTTCAATGTAACAGGATATCTAACTTCCATCGTAAACTTGTTGTAAACTTTGTCTCCTACATTTTGAGATAGACTTGAGTTTTCATAGCCACGTAAACCGACAACCTCTCTTCCGTCAAATTGGTTTTGTTGCAATCCATCACCTCCAACATAATATCTCTCAAACGGGATTTCTTTGAGATATTTATTGTAATGACCCAAATATCCAAATTCAACTCCAGTCATCAATACAAGTTTGTCAACCAACGGGGTATACCACTTTGATTTGTAACTTAGTTTGTAGTATTCCAACCAACGAAATTTCTCTTCATTGATACGTCCTTGATTTGCAGTTTGTCCAACATAGACACCATTATCATATTGGGCGTCTTGAAACTCTGGATCGTCTTCGATAGTACTAAAATCCCTATCGCTAAATAAAGAGTGAGGCAATGTCAATTTTACACCAAAACTAAAATCGGAACCCGTTGTGGGAAATATTCTACTAGGTCCAGATGAGTTTCTTCCCAAAGTTACGCTATATGAAAGGTTAGAGGATACACCTGTTCCATTTTCAAAATTTAACAATCCAATGTTGTATTGGTTGATATCGTATTGTTTGAAACTAATAGCTTGGCTTAAAGTAAAATAGTCATCAGGCCAAGTCAAACGTTGCCCCAATCCAATAGTAGCTCCTAGGATATTCAATCGTCTGCTCTTGTCAACATCGTATGTCTGATAGTTTACTTGGTATTGTCTTGAGTTGTAGACAGAAAAAGAGAACGACTTTGGCTTTTTCCCCCCTAACCAAGGTTCAGAAAAAGAAAAACTATGTGTACTGTAAAACCTACTTACTTGTAAACGTAAAGAGAGTGCCTGAGCATCTCCCATTGGCAGTGGTTTGTATTCTTCTTTCTTCAGTAGATTTCTGACTGAGAAGTTGTTAAAGGAAAGTCCTAAAGTCCCAATAAAAGATCCACCACCATAACCTCCTTGCAATTCAATCTGGCTAGACCCTTTTTTAACTACAGAATAGTCTATGTCTACGGTTTTGTCAACATAATTTGGTTTTAGATCAGGAGTCACATTTTCAGGGTCAAAAAATCCCAATTGTGAAATTTCACGAATGGAACGAATGATGTTCTCTTTTGAGTATAAATCACCAGGTCTAGTTTTTAATTCTCTGTAGATTACAAAATCGTTGGTCACTTCATTTCCTGTTACACTCACTTTCTTGATGGTAGCAGGGTCGTCTTCATGTATTCTAATTTCTACACTGATTTGGTCGTCGTCTACTTTTGTTTCAACAGGGTTTACTTGAGAGAACAGATATCCGCTATTTTGATACAAAGAGCTGATATCTTCAGAATCTGGTGTGTTGTCTCCTTTGACACGTTTGTTCAACAATTTAGCATTGTATACATCTCCCTCTTGAATTCTAAGAAATTTTTGTAATTGAGGGGTTGTGTAAGAACTGTTACCAAGAAAGTCAATGGCTCCAAAATAATATTGCTTCCCTTCCTCTAGTTTGATTTTCAGGTCAATGGTTTTTTTGTCCGAAGACCATATAATTGTATCAGAAATGATACGTGCATCTCTATATCCTAAAGAACGGTACTCGTCAATAAGATTTTCTAAATCAGCTTCGTATTTTTCCTTGACAAATTTTGAGGTCTTCCAAAAGCGCCCCCAAAATTTACGCTTGGTATCTTTTAAAAACTTTCTAAGTTTTGCATCAGAGAGGTCTTTATTGCCCTCAAAATCAATTTCCTTAATTTTTACTTTATCGCCCTTGTCTACATATATCAATAGGTTGTCTGCGTTGATTTGAGCTGTGTCTTTTTTAGTGTTTAGACTTACCTTTGCTTTAAGATACCCTTTTTCAGTATATGTTTTTGTGATGTAATTTTTTGTGGTAACGAGTAAGTTTTCTGTCAACATTTCTCCTTTTTTAAGAGAAGTGTCTTCTTTTAAAGTCTTTGCCTTAGATTTTTTAACTCCTTTAATTTCTACATTGTTCAGTTGAGGGAGTTCGGTTACCTTTATCTCTAAGTAGATTGTTTCACCATCTAACTTATCAACATAAACTTCTACGGTACTAAATCTTTTGGTACCGTAAAGTTTTTTTATTGCAGATGATAATTTATCACCAGGGATCTTAATTTCCATTCCTGTTTTTAACCCTGAGTAGACTTTAACAGATTTTTCACTGAACTGTTGAACGCCAACAACGCTAATACCTCCAAGTGTGTATTTTTTTTCCTTCTTAAATAAACTAGCTGTTTCTGAATTGTTTTTTAGTTTCTCTTGTGCAAGCAACACATTTTCTGAAAATAGAACAACAACAAAAAGAACAATAACTTTAATTCTGTGCATTTACTTTTTTATTTGTTCGCTTGTTTTTCCGAAGCGACGTTCACGGCTTTGATATTCTATAACGGCTTTTAAAAAGTCGTCTCTTCTAAAGTCTGGCCAAAGGATTTCAGTAAAATAAAATTCTGCATAGGCTATTTGCCACAACAAGAAATTACTAATTCTTTGCTCACCGCTTGTTCGGATCACCAAATCTACTTCCGGCAAAGAAAATGTATATAAATGATTATTTATAATATTTTCATCTATTTCTTCTACAGAAAGTTCATTATTAACAATTTTTTTTGATATTTCTTTTACAGCATTTACGATTTCTTCTCTTGAACCATAGCTAAGTGCGAAGTTTAAAATTACGTTACTGTTATTTTTTGTTTGCTCAATTACACTTTCTAAAACGTTTCGTGCTTTATTGGGTAAACTATCAATATTTCCAATCGCTCTTACTTGAACGTTTTTTTTCTGAAATACAGGAAGTTCCTTTTTTAAAGTAGTAATCAACAAACTCATCAAAGCATCTACTTCCAATTTAGGGCGGTTCCAGTTTTCGGTAGAAAACGCATACAAAGTCACTACTTCTGTACCTATGTCAGAGGCAGCTTCAATAGTGTCCCTGATCGAATTTAGCGCGTTTCTATGACCAAATACTCGGTTCATGCCTTGTTTTTTTGCCCAACGACCATTACCATCCATAATGATAGCAACGTGCTTGGGTACTCTATTCAAGTCTATTTCTGAAATGTAATTCATTTATCTATTATTTCTATGGTAACAAGGAGGTCTTCCAAATGTATAAACTAGTGAAAATCCACTAAAGAAATACCAATCATTTGTTTCCGTATTATTGTATATGTTTCCTGCCATTTCTCCATTTTCAGTAAAGTCCGTTAAGGTATAGCGAACTCTTGTTTCTAGGGCAAATGCAAATTTATCAAATAGTTTTGCTTTGTAACCTATTCCTAAGGGTATTGCGACTCCTGTTTTCTTTTTGGAATTTTCATCTGATTTGTTGTAGCGAAAGACCACAGATTCAAATATAAAGTAAGGCGTATGGTCAATTTTCCAATTTGCAACGTTGTAGTCAAAAAAGTTAAATTCTATACCCAATCCGATTTCTGATATGTTGTTTTTAGCGGTAAAATTTCTTGATTTTCTTTCGGTATTTTTAGATTCAGAATCTTTTGCAAAAATAGGTAAGTTGCTAAATGAACCTCTAAAAGCTATTCTTGTGGAGTAATTGTATTTGAATACTCCTCCATAAGCAATTTTGTTGGGTCTTATGAAAGTTGTAGGGCCTACTTCCCCTACATAATTGCTACCTCCTAAAAAGCCACCAATTTCAAAAAGTTGGGCTGTTGAAATGTTTGTAAAACAAAAAGTTAGAAATAGAAGGAGTGTATTTTTCATAATCAAAAATAGGCTGCAAATATAATTAATTCTCTCAGTTTTGACGAGCAAATATTCGTCTTTTTTATTAAACTAATAAATGAGAGATTTATTGTTATTTCTATTTGCTTTGTTTCTTTTTGAGTAATAGCATTTAATTAGGTGTAGTTTCTTTTGTCTTCTCCCCACAACAACTTGTTTCTCAACGTCTTTATGAAGCTTTGGTCGTTTACTTGCACAATTTTTATATTAAAGTTTGCTTTGCTAAGGGTGATTTCTGTTTCAAATAAAACATTAGAAACTCGGGAGTCTAGAGACAAGAAAAACTCTTTTTCTCTTCCAGTAACTTTTAGTCTTATCTTTGTGTTATCAGGAATAACTAGAGGCCTTGCACTTAAGTTATGAGGAGCAATAGGAGTCAAGACAAAATTATTGGACTCCGGAATTAATATAGGTCCATGACAGCTAAGTGAATATCCAGTTGATCCAGTTGGTGTTGCAATTACAAGACCGTCAGACCAATAGGTGGTGAGGTATTCATCATTTAGATAGGCTTCAACACCAATCATCGAAGTAGAGTTTTTTCTAGCAATTGTGATCTCATTCAACGCAAAGTTTAAATCGTCAAAAGTATAATTTCCATTGTTTGATTCTATTTGTATTAAGGCTCTTTCTTGGATGCTATATTTGTTTTCCGCCAATGCTTTTACGGTGTTTTCAATCTCTTTCTTTTGAACTGTTGCTAAAAAACCTAACCGTCCTGTGTTGATTCCTAAAATTGGAATACCAAGATCTTTCACAAGTGTTGCTGCTTTTAATATCGTACCGTCACCTCCCAATGTAAAAAGCAAGTCGATTGAAGTGTCTAATTTTTCCGTTTTTGAAAATGTGGGATACTTTATGTTTTCTACTCCAAGATCTTTCAAAATATTGGTAAATTCTTTTTCAATTGAAATATCAACATCGTATTTTTCGAGACTTTTGATCAACAGTTCAAAGTATTGTCTGTCGGTATTTTTATAGGCTTGACCAAATATGGCTATTTTTTTCATCAATTCTTAATTAGATTAGAACAGTGCATCAAACACTACATGTTCAAATATTTCTGAAGGTATTCAGATCGCTTTTTTAAATCTTCTAGGTACCTGTCTTCTTTGTGCTTTGAGAGTACATTGTATTCATACCTTCGAAACGATTGTATGATTTCGTTGCTGTTTTCAGCTTTAATTTTTACTAGAATTTGTGTCCTTTTTTCCGTGATTTTAGAGACAAAAGCTCCTAGTAATTTCCCTCCATTACTCTCTGTTATTTGAGCTATTTCACTCATGGTATATGACTCGTTTTCTTTTTCAATTAAAAGAGCAATGCCTTCTTCTCTAATGAAGGGGGTTTCAGCGTATATTGCTAAAATATCACTCAAGTCGTAATAGCCAATAAAGTTCTTTTCTTTATCTATTACTGGAAGAATATTTGTTTCGTGGATTGAAAAAAAGGTGATTAATTCTGTCAAATTGTCTTCTTCTTTTGCGAAGAAGTATGAAAATAAATAGGCGTAATTTTGCACAGGGTTGTTTTGTTCCTCAATTGTTGAGAGATCACTTTCCGCAATGACACCGATGAGCTTATGGTTTTCAACAATTGGAATGTGGCTAAAGCGCTGTTTTTGTGTGCTTTCTATAGCGCTTTCAATACTTGTTGAAAGTTTCAGATATTCAAGATTGTTTAAAATATATTCCTTTAGTTGCATAGCCAAGTGTAATTCATGCAAAGTACTAAAATTTCATATAAAATGATGTACTTTTGCTTTTAAAATCAAGGAACCTTCGGTGAACGAAATCAAAGTAAAATAGTATGACAAAGTTAAGTGTGAATATAAACAAAATAGCTACGTTGCGTAACTCCAGAGGAGGAGATACTCCCAACTTGCTCAAAGTGGCTCAAGATATTGAATCTTTTGGAGCACAAGGAATAACCATCCATCCTAGACCTGATGAAAGACATATCAAATACAAAGATGCATACGATCTTTCCTCTGTGGTGAAAACTGAATACAATATTGAAGGAAATCCGATTCCTAAATTCAAATCGATGGTTTTGGAGCTTCAACCAACACAGGTAACTTTGGTGCCTGATGCTATTGACAATATAACTTCCGATGCTGGGTGGGATACCATTACACATCAGGATTTTCTCAAGAATGTAATTGCTGAATTTAAGAGCAAAGGAATTAGGACATCAATTTTCATAGATGCGGATCCTAAAATGATTGCAGCAGCAGCTGCTACTGGGACTGACCGTATTGAATTGTATACAGAAGCATATGCCAGTGCTTACGCTAAAGGAGATTTTGATGCAGTCAAGCCTTATACAGAAGCAGCACAATTGGCGCATGATTTAGGAATGGGGGTAAATGCGGGACACGATTTAAGTCTAGAGAACATTGCTTTCTTCTCACAAAATATACCTCATTTGGCAGAGGTTTCAATTGGGCATGCATTGATATCAGAATCATTGTACCTAGGTTTAGAAAATGTTGTAAATATGTATTTGAATAAATTGAAATCATAGCTACACCAAAATATCACTTCTTATGGAGAAAATTCTACATTCAAAAATACAGGGAGAAGGATATCCTTTGTTAATATTACATGGATATTTTGGTATGGGGGACAATTGGAAGTCGCACGCCAATATATTGGCCAAAAAATATGAAGTACATCTCATTGACCAACGCAATCACGGAAGAAGCTTTCATGCTGAGGATTTTGACTACGAATTGATGGTGGCTGACCTTAAGTCGTATCTTCTTTTTCACTGTTTAGAAGAAGTTTTTATTTTAGGGCATTCTATGGGAGGTAAAACAGCTATGTTGTTTGCGGTATCTTATCCTGAGTATGTGAAAAAATTGATTGTAGCAGATATAGCTCCTAAGTATTATGCCCCACATCACGATTCAATCTTAGAAGCTTTAAATGCGGTTGATTTTTCAAAAATAACACTGCGTTCTGAAGTAGATGTAATACTTCAAAATTACATCAACGAAGAAGGAGTAAGACAGTTTTTACTAAAAAATATTTATAGAAAAACTAAAGACACGCTCGCTTTTCGGTTTAACTTGGATAGTCTAACTGATAACAACAGTGAAGTTGGTGCCGCATTACCAGCTTTTACCGCATTTGATGGCCCAACACTTTTTTTGAGAGGGGCAAAGTCAGATTATATTGGGAAAGAGGATGAGGCCTTGATTGAAGCACATTTTTCAAAGGCTTCCATTGAGACGATAGCCAATGCTGGACATTGGTTACATGCTGAAAATCCAAAAGATTTTATGGAATCTTTGCTGTCTTTTTTGTCTAAAAATTTAGGTGTTGCTGACATTACTTCATAGTCAATACAGTTTAAGTGACTTTTTGACAACAAACCTTTTGTATGGATGAATGGCATTGTTTTGGTGTTTTCATTATAAAACATAAAAATATGAGAACATTTTTGAAATTATTGTTGACGGGACTTGCAGTCGTGTTAATTTCAAGTTTATTGCCAGGTGTGAGTGTTACAAGCTACGGAAATGCTATATGGGTAGCAATCGCATTGGCTTTTTTGAATACATTTATAAGACCTGTTTTACTGTTGTTTACTTTGCCAGTAACTTTGGTAAGTATGGGCTTTTTTGTGTTGTGTATTAACGCCTGCATTATTTTATTAGCGAGTAGCTTAGTAGATGGTTTTTATGTGAGTGGCTTTTTGGCAGCTTTTTTCTTTAGTTTGCTTTTATGGGCTGTTCGATCATTTCTATTTTCTGTTTTTATAGATGATTGAGAAAGTGTTTGAGGGAGAACTAATTAAAGATTGCTCAATTCATAAAAAATTATTATTTTTGCAGCCAATTTTAAGGAAATTAAATACCAAAATATCAAGATGAATATTACAAGACAAAGTATAGACGAGTTAAACGCTGTTGTTAAGGTAGATGTTGTGGCTGCAGATTACACAGATAAGGTTACTTCAATTTTACAAGATTACCGTAAAAAAGCAGACATTCCAGGATTTAGAAAAGGACACGTGCCAATGGGAATGATCAAAAAGCAGTACGGAAAGTCAATCATGATTGATGAAATTAACAAAATGTTGCAAGAGTCTTTGAATACTTACTTAAATGATGAGAAGCTTGAGATTTTGGGGAATCCATTACCAAAGATTGATGAGTCATTTTCATGGGATGCAGAAGATTTTTCTTTTGAGTTTGAATTAGGTTTGGCTCCTCAGTTTGATGTAGATTTATCTGCGAAGAAAAAAATAACTAACTACACGATTGTTGCTGAAGATAGTTTGATTGATAAGGAAGTTGAAAACTTACAGAGCCGTTATGGAAAAATGCAAGCTCAAGAAGAAGTTGCTGAAGGAAACAACATCACTGGTACTTTTGTAAACGAAGAGAAAGGAATTGAAAACAAAGCAACCTTTGCTTTAGAAGATATCAAAGGAAAGTTAAACGCTAAGAAATTTTTGGGATCTAAAGTAGGAGATGTTCTTTCTTTGAAAACGAAGTCCTTGTTTGTAGACAATGACAAATTAATGGGGGCTTTAGGATTGGCTAAAGAAGAAATTGAAGGTCTTGAAATTCCATTGACATTCACTGTTGAAGAAATTACACAAATCGAATTGGCTGAGTTAAATCAAGAGTTATTTGACAAGTTGTTTGGGGAAGGAAATGTAACTTCTATTGAAGAAGTGAGAGAAAAAATTAAAGAGGACGCAGAGGGACAATTTAAGAATCAAGCGGATCAACAGTTGTTGAATAGTGTAACTGAATACTTGATTGAAAACACCAAATTTGACTTGCCTGAAACCTTCCTAAAGAAATGGTTGGCTACTGCTGGAGAAAATCCAATTTCTGAAGAGCAAGCTGCAGAAGAATTTGAAAAGTCTGAGAAAGGATTGCGTTACCAATTGATCGAAAGTAAGATCATGACTGCTAATGACATTTCTTTGGATTACGCAGAATTAAAAGCCTATGCTATTGATTTTATCAAAGCACAAATGGCTCAGTATGGAAATATGAATCCTGAAGAGAAAGAATTGGAAGATATTGCTAACAGAGTTTTGAGTAACCAAGACGAAGCAAAGCGTTTGCAACAACAATTGACTAGCAAGAAGATGTTAGATTTCTTTAAGGAGACTATCACTTTTAAAGAAAAAGAAGTGACTTACGAGGCTTTTGTAAAAGAAGTTTATAAGTAAGAAATTACTTACAGATAAAAAAAATCCTTAATGAAAATTAAGGATTTTTTTGTTTTAAGAAGAAGTTTAATAAAGTGTGCTTTTGAATATGAGTTACTTTCTTTTTTGACCTCTTGTTTTTGGTTTTTTGTATTTTTTAGCCAATTCACGTCTGTACGATCCTCCTTGGTTTGTTTTTTTGTTCTTCTCTTTTTTCTCGTGAAATGCTGGACCAGGAGCAAATTCTTTTGATCGCTTTTTTTGATAAGGTTTGATGATTTCTTTTGGTATTTCATCCTCAGTCATTTTGTTAGAAACGGGAACTTCATCAGGCAACTCATTCGTCGGGACTTTCATGTCCATCAAGGCTTCAATTTCATTCAATACTTCTTCATCTTCTGGAGTAACGAATGTAATAGCGTTTCCTTCATTTTTGGCACGTCCTGTTCTTCCAATTCTATGTATATAACTTTCTGCATCTTTTGGGATGTCAAAATTGATGACGTGAGAGATACCTTCAATATCAATTCCCCTTGCCAATACGTCCGTTGCAATTAATATTCTGTGAATTCCTTCTTGAAAACCTTTGATAGCTTGAATTCTAAAGTTTTGAGATTTGTTGGAATGTATCACTGAGATTCCCTCAGCGTCTCCAATATTTTCAAATTCACTGAATAACTTATCAGCAACTCTTTTGTTTTTTGTGAAAAGTAATACTTTGGTATAATTTTCTTTGTCGCTGAGTAAGTGTTGGATTAGGTTGACTTTGGTGTAAAAGTTTTTGACATTGAACAATTGTTGATTTATTTTTTCTAAAGGTGTTCCAACTCTTTCAATTTCTACATACTCAGGAGATTTAAAGAATGTTTCGATAATACTTTTTACATCCTCCGTCATAGTGGCTGAAAATAATACACTTTGTTTCTTAAATGGTAGCATGTCCAAAACAATTTCAAGCTGGTGTCTGAATCCTAGATTCAAAACCTCGTCAACTTCGTCTAAAACCAATTTTTGTATTTTTTTAAGGTTGAGGACTTTCGTTGCACCGAGATCAATTAGTCTACCTGGTGTCGAAACCAAAATGTCTAGGCCTTCAAAAATCAACTGTTTTTGAGTGTTGATATTAGCTCCTCCGTACACTCCACCTATGCGAGTGTTGATGTATTTAGTGAGTTCTTCTAAAGCTTCAACAACTTGTAGCACGAGTTCTCTTGTAGGTACTATAATCAAAACACGTGGGTGCTTTTGTTCTGAATATTTTAATTGTTTTAAAAGTGGGAGTAAATACGCAAAGGTTTTACCTGTTCCGGTTTGTGCTATTCCTACTACATCTTTACCAGAGGATATTACTGAAAATGCTGCAGCTTGGATGGGTGTTGCATAATCGTATCCTAGATTGTCTAGAGCATTCAGTAGGGGGGTGTTTAGATTTAAATCGGAAAACCTCATGTATATCGTGTTAAAGTGTGCTACAAAGGTAGCTTTAAGATTTAAGATTTCGTAAAAAACCCCGTTTAAAATAAAAAAACTAACAAATATCCATGAATTTCATGTTTTGAGTTACAATTGAAAGAATAGAGAAGTAATTAGTCTGTGATCTATTCTTTTCTGTTTTTCATGATCTCGTCTTGATATTTTCTGTTGAGAATTTGATATCTATTGAGTGCCGATTTTTGTGCATTTTCAAGTTCCAATTGTAATTCATCTGCAAGTTCTTTTGCTTCTTTAGTAAGGATGTTGCTTTTGTAGAATTTATAGATGTAAAAAATGACAAGTAGAATAAGAAGCAATAGAAAGGCAATTACAATAGTGTTGTACGTTTTCTTTTCTATTTCAAAATCGAGTATGTTTATTGAGTTTTTCGAATTTACTACTTTTTGTAATTTCTGAGTAGTTTCTTTAATTTCTTCGTTTAGAGAAGCTAGTTCAGTATCTAATTTATTTGTAGTACTCTTTTGTTTCGATATTTCATTTTTCAAAAAATCTAGACTGTCAAGCACGTTTTGTTGCAATACTAGAAATTGTTTTTTATCGATTACTTTGTATGCTTTGTAGTTACTCGATTTATCAAAAGTGTAAGAAAAAAGACTTTTAATAGTTCCATCTTTTTCAAAAGGGTTTTCCTCAGTTGCTTTTGGTTGTTGTCCAAAACCAAAATTGTACATAAGAAAACATGCAAGTGTAAAAAGTGGAATATATCTTAGATCTCTCATAATTGTTGGGGTTTTGTTTTTTTTGATATGTGTAAAATTATGTTTTTTTTTAATTGTAAGTGTCAAAACTGAAGAAAAAAATTAGAAGTTCTTGTTTTCTTGTGAATTCAGCTTAAAAATTCTTATTTTGCTATCAGTTATATAAAAAAAAGCACATTGTACTGTAATGTTTTAGTGCTTTTTTAAGTTTATACAAACTATAAAATGAGAGCTGTTATCAGTAAGAATCTAGTAATATCTCCTTATCTTTACACCCTTAAAAACAAACCAAATGGATTACGGAAAAGAATTTGAAAAGTACGCAACAAAGCACCACGGAATCAATAGTATGCATTATGATAAATTGAGAAGTTCTGTAACTCCCTACATTATGGAGGAGCGTCAAATGAACATCACACAAATGGATGTTTTTTCACGTTTGATGATGGATCGTATTATATTTTTGGGAACAGGTATTAACGACCAGGTTGCCAACATTATTCAAGCTCAATTACTTTTCTTAGAAAGTGTAGATGCCAATAAAGATATTTCTATATACATTAATTCTCCAGGAGGGGGAGTTTATGCAGGATTGGGTATTTACGACACAATGCAGTTTATAAAGCCCGATGTTGCAACCATATGTACAGGAATGGCAGCTTCTATGGGAGCAGTTTTAATGTGTGCAGGAGAAAAAGGAAAACGTTCAGCTTTACCTCATTCTCGTGTTATGATACATCAGCCTTTGGGTGGTGCGCAAGGTCAAGCTAGTGATATTGAAATTACAGCACGTGAAATTTTAAAGTTAAAAGATGAGTTGTACCAGATTATTTCAAAGCATTCAGGGCAGTCAATCGAAAAAGTACACAATGATTCTGATAGAGATTATTGGATGAAAGCAGAGGAAGCAAAAGCCTATGGGATGGTGGACGAAATTTTAACTAGGAATAAATAATAAAATACCAAACGAGCAATAAATTGTCGTTTTTGTGTTATAGAAGGGTAAGGTTATAATTATAAATAATTTATGTCGAAAGAAGAGAGTTTAGAATGTTCGTTTTGTGGGCGAACAAAGGCGGAGACCAATTTGCTAATAGCTGGAATGGGGGCCCATATTTGTGATAAATGTATCGAACAAGCATATGGAATTGTTTTAGAAGAAAATGCAACTGATGACACGTCAACGGTTATGCCCACTTTTGAGGTGAAAAAACCTGTAGAAATCAAGAAATTTCTCGAACAGTACATCATAGGTCAAGACCAGACCAAGAAAACCATGGCTGTTGCAGTATACAATCACTACAAAAGATTGATGCAGCCCAAAGATATTCAAGATGAAGTTGAAATCGAAAAGAGTAATATGATTCTAGTCGGTGAAACAGGTACAGGTAAGACTCTAATTGCAAAATCAATTGCCAAGATGCTCAATGTACCTTTTGCAATCGTTGATGCTACAGTTTTGACGCAAGCTGGATACGTAGGAGAGGATGTAGAAAGCATTCTAAGCCGTCTATTACAAGCTGCTGACTATGATGTAGAAAAAGCAGAACGAGGTATTGTTTTTATTGATGAAATCGATAAAATTGCTCGTAAAGGAGACAACCCATCTATTACCAGAGATGTGTCTGGTGAAGGAGTGCAACAAGCTTTGCTAAAACTTTTAGAAGGTACTGTTGTAAATGTAGCTCCTAAAGGAGGAAGAAAACACCCAGATCAAAAGTTTGTAGAAGTCAATACCAAAGATATTTTGTTTATTGCAGGTGGTGCTTTTGCAGGTATAGAACGCAATATTAGTAATAGATTGAACCGTCAGGCAGTAGGATATTCAGCTGCTTTGTCTGATGATAATATCGATGAAGCGAATCTGTTGCAATATGTGATTCCAAGTGATTTGAAAACTTTTGGTCTGATTCCGGAGATTATTGGAAGGTTACCAGTATTGAGTTATATGAATCCTTTGGACGGAAAAACATTGCGTTCGATTCTTACAGAGCCTAAAAACTCATTGATAAAGCAATACACCAAACTGTTTGAAATGGACGGCATCAAATTTAAGGTCAAAGATGATGCTTTGGACTATATTGTTGCTAAAGCATTGGAATACAAGTTGGGAGCAAGAGGATTGCGTTCTTTGTGTGAGACAATTTTGACTGATGCTATGTTTGAGCTACCTAGTGCAGATAAAAAAGAGTTTTCTTTGACCAAAGCCTATGCGATAAAAAAAATATCAAAAACAAAGTTAAAAAAACTAAAGGCTGCCTCTTAAATAAGAAACCTTAGGTTTTTAATAGTTTGTTAATATTTCTGAGTAGTTGTTGTGTTTGACGCGACAACTACTTCTATATATTTTACTTTACAACATAACAGTAGTAGCTAAATGATTTTAAGAAGTACCATAGACCGTGTCTTTGAAACCGCTCGTGTTGAAGAGGTAATAGGTGAATTTGTTTCCTTAAAAAAAGCAGGAAGTAATTTCAAAGGCTTGAGTCCTTTTACGGATGAAAAGTCACCTTCTTTTATGGTATCTCCAGTAAAACAAATATGGAAGGATTTTAGTACAGGTAAAGGAGGGAATGCAGTGACATTCTTGATGGAGCACGAACATTTTTCCTATCCTGAAGCTATTAAATATCTTGCTAATAAGTATAATATTGAAGTTGAGGAAGAAGCGCAAACGGATGCACAGAAAGAGGCTACAGACGAACGGGAAAGTATGTATTTGGTTTCCAATTTCGCCAAAGACTACTACAGAGATATTTTACTGAAAAATCCAAAAGGGAAGGCGATAGGGCTTTCTTATTTTAAAGAAAGAGGCTTTACTGACAAAATCATAGCTAAATTTGAGTTGGGATATAACCTTGATGAGTGGTCAGCTTTTACAGATACAGCCATACGTAAAGGTTTTGATATCAAATATCTTGAGAAAACAGGATTGACAATAGTAAAAGACAGTCAAAGACAGTTCGATCGTTTTAAAGGGCGTGTTCTGTTTCCAATTCACAGTATGAGTGGACGTGTTTTGGGCTTTGGAGGAAGAATATTAAAAGCCGATAAAAAGGCAGCAAAATATTTAAATTCACCTGAAAGTGATATCTATCACAAGAGTAAGGTTTTGTACGGAATTTACCAAGCTAAGCAAACTATTGCTAAAGAAGATATGTGTTACTTGGTAGAAGGATATACTGATGTGATTTCAATGCACCAAGCGGGGGTTGAAAATGTTGTAGCTTCTTCTGGAACCGCATTGACTCCAGATCAAATTCGTCTGATTCGCCGTTTGACACCTAATATCACTGTTTTGTTTGATGGAGATGCTGCCGGTATTAGGGCCTCTATACGTGGTATAGATTTGATTTTGGAACAAGGGATGAATGTCAAAGTTTTGATTTTTCCGGACGGTGAAGATCCTGATACTTTTTCAAAATCCAAATCAAAAGATGAGTTGCAAAATTATTTGGAAGACAATTCCAAAGATTTTATAAATTTTAAGGTGTCTTTATTGATGGAAGATGCTCAGAATGACCCTATCAAAAAGGCCAATCTAATACGTGACATAGTAACGAGTATTTCAAAAATTCCAGACAATATACAAAGAGAAGTATACGTTCAAGAGTGTGCACGTGTCATGGAAATTTCTGAAAAAGTACTTTTCAATGAATTGGCGCAGATTCGTACAAAATCTGAAAGAGATAGTTACCAAAAATCACAAAACCAACAAAGACAAACTGAGCGTAATACTAGTGATTCAAGACCAGCGGCAATTGGTAATTCTCCTGCTAAAGGAGGTTCTCAAATGCGTGTTGCACAAAGAGCAGGTATAGAAACGCCAGTGAGAGGTGGACTGAAAATGCCAGAAATAAATCCTCTGGAGCTCTTTGAAAAGCAAATCATCATGATTTTGTTGATCTATGGAAATCAACAAGTGGATTTTGTAGATTGGCTTGAAGAGGTAGATGCTACAGGGAATGTTGTGATGATAAAAGACGAGTATACAAGCTTAGTTTCTCAAGAGTTGTATTTGCAGTTGCAAGACGATGAAATAGAATTTACACACAAAGTATTTAAGAAGATCTATTTGGAAATTATTGACAAACTTAATAGGGAAGAGAAGATTTCTATTGAGCAATTGACAAGTAACAGTGATATTGAAATCTCTCAGGCAGTAACCGATATTTTGATGGATGATGAAAAACATGTTTTGAGCGATTGGGAGGGACAAGAAATAAATGTCACTCCTAAATTAGAAGTGTTGCCCAAACTTGTTACTGATGCCATTCTAAACATGAGAAGGGTACTTATCGAACGCAAAATTCAAGACTTGGTGCAAGAAATGTCTGAAGGAGGAGAGAGGGACAGTGTTTTAGAAGCAGTTATGAATTACACAGGTCTTAAAAAGAAACTTTTTGAAAAATTGAATCGTATTCTGTAGAGTTACTCAATGTCTAGTTTCCAATTCTACGACTTCTAAATTTTTAATTTCTCCTTGCTCCAATTCAAACCGTAACATTGTTCTCACTTTATGAAAACCATGTTTGCCAATGGCTCCCGGATTCATATGTAGTAAATTTAGTTTTTGATCATATTGTACCTTAAGAATGTGTGAGTGCCCACTTATAAATAGTTTGGGAGGGTTATCTTGAATGTCTTCTCGGATGCGTTGGTTGTATTTATTTGGATATCCACCAATATGTGTCATCCAAACCGATACTCCTTCTAAGGTGAATTTTTGGTCCAATGGATATTCTGCACGCACTTCTTTGTCGTCAATATTGCCATAGACTGCTCTCAATGGTTTTGTTGATTTTAGAGTGTCTGCCACTTTAATGGCTCCAATGTCTCCTGCATGCCATACCTCATCTGCAAGCTTAACATATTTTAAAATTTTGTCGTCTATGTGACTGTGAGTGTCAGAAAGTAAAAGTATTTTTTTCATTAGGGCTAACCACTGAATCTAGTTGATGGAAGTTGATTGCGTTATTTCTTGATGTATTTCAATATTGTCCTTTTGAAGTCTTATTTGTAACCATTTTTTTAATTGAGCTTCTTGTTGAGTAGCATTCAGTATGCTGTCTTCCCATCGTATATAAAAAACTGGAATCGTATCGATCTTTTCAAAGTTAGTAGTTATGAGGTTTGAAAAACTAATTTCTTTGATGCCTTTGTGATTTACTTTTGCTTCTTGACTTACATTGATAAAAGGAATTTGTTTACTTTTTAGACTTTCAAGCTCCTTGGTCAATGCTTGTATGCGTGTTTCTTTGGCTTGAATAGATTCTTCTTTGGAGGCAATCAACTCTTGATTTTTTACATAAGAACTTTTAATCGTGTTTATTTCTTCCAAAAGTTTTGAAGTTTCCTCATCTTGTTGGATTTGAAGTGTGGTATTTGTCAATTTGAATTGTTGTAATTTTTCTTGCCAAACAGCCAATTCATTCCTTTTAATATTTTGTCCTATGATGCTTAGTTTTACAATTTTTGTGTCGTAATTAATTTCTGTTTTTACAATACCAGCCCCTGTTTTTTCAGTTAGTAAAGCTATGAATTCATGGGCGTTTTTGTGATATTGCTTTTTTTGAATCAAACCTACAAACAAATAGATACTATTACTAAATATAAGTAAAGCTAAAACGGAGGCGATTTGTGCAATTCTTCTTCTCTTGATAGAATTGATATAACGCACCATTGGGAATTTTAAAAATTTGACGATTACAAAAGTTGTTAAGGCGATAAAAATAGTATTGATGGTAAACAAAAACATGGCACCTCCAAAAAACTTTAAATTAAAGGTTGCCAACCCATATCCTGCTGTACACAGAGGAGGCATCAATGCAGTTGCGATGGCAACTCCGGCTATGGTGTTGGTCATTTCCTTGCGTCGACTCAATGCGATAATTAAAGCCAATCCACCTGTAATTGCAATCAGAACATCTCGAACGTCAGGTTGAGTTCTAGCTATTAGTTCAGGGGTAGCTTCTTTAAAGAGTGGGATACTAAAAAATAAGAAGGAGGACAGTAAACTCAAGCCTACCATTACTCCGAGGTTTACTAATGAACGTTTTAAGGTGTCTATATCGTTGATTCCGATAGAGAGACCGATTCCTAAAATAGGTCCCATTAGAGGAGATATTAACATGGCACCTATCACAACAGCAGTAGAACTTGTATTCAAGCCGATAGAAGCAACCAATATTGAGAATATTAAAATCCAGGCAGTGTGGCTTTTCACCTGGATACCATCCTTGATGGTATTTATGGTTTCTTCTTGATTGGTTCCCTCTCGTATATCTAAAAGGTCTGTTAAAAAGTTTTTTAAACTAACTAAAAAGACGGTGTAGCTTTTTTTAACAGCTTCTTTTTGACCTTTGAGGTTTTCTGTTTCTACCGGTTTTTTTTCCATGTCCATTGAATACTATTGCATTTTATCACTCATCTATCGCTGTTACAACAGCGTTTTGATGGATGAGGTACTTCTTTTTTGTAAGTTTTTCCTCGCATACATAACGCGTGCGCTTTCTTTCGAGTAATTTGAATTCTTTCCCTTTTAAAATGAAGAAATTACCAATGCCTATTTCAAATATATGATTTTTATCGGAACCGACCTGTTTTTGTTGAAGTGCTAATGAGAGTCTACTATCACTATCGGAACTTGCTTTAGGGTTTCGTAAATAGTGAGCGAGATGTGGGAGTTGTGTATCTTTATAAATTGTAGGATGTACAAATGGCAGCATGAGATTTCTAAATATTGATTTCCATTCTTGACCATGGGGTTTTATGCGGTTTCCATGTTTTTTGTAGGCCACATAGTGAGCAATCTCATGTACCAATGTCAATAAAAACTGCTGTGGGTTTAGGTTTTCATTGATGGAGATGCGACTACTGCCATCAGGATATCTCCGAAAATCGCCGTGTTTTGTGAGGCGCTTCTTGCTTATTTTAATTGAGAATTCCCCTTGCTCTACGTATTCTTTAATTTTTGGAATTGCAGCCGATGGTATGTATTTGAAAACTTCTGACACTTTTTTGGTGTTTTGAAATTATTTTGCAATTAGGGAGTTGTACTTGAAACTTGCAGTATTTTTCCATTGTAAAATTTGTGACCCGTACAGGCAAAATCATAGATGTATTCAGCCATTTCTTTGGGCTTTATTGGGGCTTTATAGCCAGGAAAAGCAGCCTCAAGCATTTCAGTTTGTACAGCCCCCAATGCCAGAACGTTGAAAGAGATCTTTTGTTCACGGTATTCCTCAGCCAATAATTCTGTCAAAGTAATCAATGCTCCTTTTGAAGAGCTGTATGCAGCCAAACCTGGAAATTTCACACTTCCTTGAACACCACCAATGCTGCTTATATTGACAACATGACTATTAACTTTCATGTATGGAAGTGTAATGCGTGTCAATGCTGCTACCGCAAATACATTTATGTTGTAGACGTCAAGAAACTCTTTAGTACTGATATCTGCAAAGGGTTTATTTACCAAAGCACCTGCATTGTTGATAAGTATATCTACACACTTCCAATTGGTTTCAATAAAGTCATTCACTGAATTAAGTCCCTCCTCTGAAGTTATATCCACTGCTAATGAAGTAATATTTTTATGAGCAATACTCTCTAATGGTTTTGAATTTCTTGATAGGGCGAGTACATTGCAATTCTTTTTTGCAAAATGTTGCGCCAACTCAAAACCTATACCTTTGCTAGTTCCTGTAATGATGATGTTTTTCATACTGTAAAAAGTTTTAACTATTCTGATTCCACCTCTTCTTCAGGTTCCTCAAAGACAATGTGCTGGTAAGCTCCGATATCAGGTAGCGGTAATCTTTCTGTTTCAATGAGGTCTAATGGTGTTCTAGAAGCCTCGTCAGTTGATGCTTTTTCAATGAGTACACTTTCTTCACCTATGCGAAAATCATTTACATAAGTATCTTTAAAATCAAGTATTCCATTGAACAAACAATTATTGTAAGTACTTGTGTCTGACGTGTCGTACAAAGGTGTTTCGTCTGCTGTATTGGCAGTTATATAACAATGAGTGAAATAGCATTCGAATGTTGAGTTTTCATCTTTATCAAAATAAATTTCTTGTAAACGTGAACCAGAAATGATACTATTAGAAAACCGAAGATCTATGTCTGTTGAAGCTTCATCCTCTGCTATTACAGTATTTTTAATTTGGAGTGCTGTACTTCTTCGAATGCTTTGCGTCCAATAATTTACAATATTCGTATGGTTAAAATCGTATTTTCCACCCTTTTCAATGGCCAATGCAGAAATTCTACTATTTCCTAAAATTAGATTTTCTCCTTTGATATGAGTTGATTTTGCAAGAATACCGTATTGAGAATTGTTGAGTATTTTCGTGTTTTTTAGTATAAGTGAGGGAGTTGTTGATGTGCTTTGCATGGAGTCACACACGATTCCAATAGAGGCGTTTTTAATGTAAGCATGATTGATGGAGTGGTTCGCGCTGTTGGATTGAAGCCATATTCCGTCCCATTGTCCCGATACATCTTCAAAGCTAAATTCCAAACGATCTCCTTCAAAACATACATTTTTGTCGAGAGTACCTGAAACTTGAAGACTCGCATCTTTACCAACTACCAACGCTGAATTCTTATGGAAATAAAGCTTTGATCCAGCTTCTATATGCAATGTTTTTCCTTCAGGGACAGCACAATATCCGTAAATAACATATGGTTTTTCCTCTGTAAAATTCAATTCACTGTCACTGAGGTATCTGATAGATTTCGGTGTTTTGTCGTTAAAATATTTTGGAGTAATCGTCATTGTATCCAAAGAACTACTTGACTTGTATATAAAATGAGCATCTTGTACCAAGGTGACTAGTTTGACATCTTGTAGTTTTGTACCTGCATCAAAAACGATTGAATCGGTGTACAAAGGACTGCTTATTTTAGAATAATCTATTGTAGTTTCTATAAAAATGTACAAGCTATCGTCTGAACGTAAAAGTACGTTTTCAAACTTTTTACCAGGTACACCATCCACGTTTAGTCTATAAAATGAGTTGCTTCTTCCTAGCTGAATACTTGGAATATGAACATCTTTAGATCCCTCGTTGTAAACTTTTAGTGCATAAGTACTACTGCTTGTGTTAGTGAAAACGGTATCTAAAAAAACAGTATCTCTCGAGAAGAGTAAGTTCCCATTACTAGGGATTGTAGAAAAATCTTTTCGACACGAAAAACTCAATAATAGGATAAAAAAAATGGTACCAAAAGTACTGAAGCGTTTCATGAGTGAGTGTTTTTGTAAAGATACGTATTCCTAACGGTGAAATTCTAATTTATTGCCTGCCAATAATGTGGAAGTTTACTTTTTTAGCAATTTTATTTCAAATGTTTTGTTCCAGTTTTTTCCTGTGACGAAGAGTCTGTCATTAACTGCATCATAGGCAATACCGTTCAACACATGGTCCTCGTTTGTGTTGCTGAGATCTATTTTGCTCTTGAGGCTGTTTAGGTTGACAACTCCATCAATAGTTCCATTTGTAGCGTCGATAATTACTAATGTGTTTTTTTGCCAGATATTAGCGTATATTTTTCCATTGATGTATTCAATTTCATTCAGACGTTCTGCTTTTCTTTTGTTGGTATAAGCTTCGATAAAACGTTTTTCCTGAAGTGTCTCAGGGTCTAAGAACCACAGACGTTCAGTACCGTCAGATTTTATTAATTCTATGTTGTTGTGAGAGAGTCCCCAACCTTCTTTACTTTGACCGTATTTAAATGATTTTTCTTGTTGGAAGCTTTTCAAATCGTATACAAAGCCAATACCTGCCTGCCAAGTTAATTGGTAGACTTTGTCATTGAAGATGGTCATACCTTCTCCAAAGTACTTTTTATCAAGATTGTTAATTTGTAAAACTTTTCCTGTAGCAAGTTCTGTTTTTCTGATGGAAGAAGTACCATTTTGTCCTGTGCTTTCATATAGAAAACCATCTTTGTACTCCAATCCTTGAGTGAAAGCATTTGAATCGTGAGGAAATGTGTTTACAATCTCATAGGTGTAAATTTGAGGTTTTCTATCGGCTAAAAAATAGATGCTATTATTTATTTTTTTTGAATTTCCTTGAGAAAAAATCAAAGAACTTAGAGTGTGTTTCCCTAAAACCATGTTCTTGATATCAATTGTGTTTTTATTTTGAGTGCTTATTTTTTTACCATCTAAAAAAAAGTACACAGAATCTATCGGAAAATCGTTCTTTTCGCTTACAGAAAAAGTCAAAGGTTGGTCGATGTTGATTTTTTTAGGACTGTTGAGTTTGAATTCAATATCTTTGTTGCAACTAACTAAAAGTAGGCTTATTGCAGAAAAAAGGGCTGTGATTTTAAATGACATTTGTTAAAATTTGCAGTTATAGAGTCAAAGAGACAAATAAAACAATTTATTTGTTTGAAATCTAAAAAATATCGTTAAATTTGCATTCTCAAAAATAAGAATTAAAGTTATTAAATTATAATAAGATGAAAAAAGGTATACACCCAGAAAACTACAGAATGGTAGCTTTTAAAGATATGTCAAACAACGATGTGTTTTTAACTCGTTCTACTGCGAATACTAAAGAAACTATTGATGTTGATGGTGTTGAGTACCCATTGATTAAATTGGAGATTTCAAGAACATCACACCCTTTCTATACAGGGAAATCTAAATTGGTTGATACTGCTGGACGTATCGATAAGTTTAAGACAAAATACGCAAAGTTTAAGAAGTAAGCTTCTATTCTTTCAATATTACAATGAATCCTATCATTTATTTGATAGGATTTTTTCTGTTGTTTTAGTTTGTCGTTTAGAGCGCTGATTGTTTTAAAGGATTACAAAAGCAGCAGGCCTTGTTCTTTTATCTTACGCATAGGTTTAGAATACCAAAACAGTTCAAAATCCTGAAATTGTGTTTCAAAGTCTTCCTGTAATTCCTGAAAGCTGTATTGTTTTTTTTCTTGGATACTTATTTTTTGAAGTGTAGCTAAAAGCCATTTTCCTTGGTTGATTTCAAATACACTTTCTGCATAGTCATTGCTGCTATGTACTACTACTTTGAGTTGTTCCCAACTTTGATTGCGTTTCTTTTTTATAAATTCTGTTCCGACGGGTTTACTTCCCAACCACAGTACTTTAGCTCTTGGTTTTGTTTTGAAATCAGGAGGTGTGTTTATGCAACTTTGAATGAAATTAGGAGATACTGTTGTGTGAGGTATTTTGAATTCAAACCATTCCTTTAAAGGAATATCAAAACCAATTCCATGCATAAAATTAAAAATTGATTTTTTTAGTCCACTACTAAATTTATCGTGATTGATTCCTGTTTTATCTTTGAATAATACATCGTTGTTGGCAAAAGAAATTTTATTGTACAATGGGGTAATTCCGTAATCTTGTGGAGCTTTTCCAATCGGACTGTGAGTAGTCAGTGAGAATTGATGCCAAAACCCAGACTGTAAAGTGCCTTGTTCAAATAATTGACGTACCATTTCTAAGCTATCAATTGTTTCTTGAATTGTTTGTGTTGGGTATCCATACATTAAGTAGGCATGAACCAAAATACCTGCATTGGTGAAGAAGTTTGTTACTCGTGCTACTTGTGCAACGGATACTCCTTTTTCAATCAATTGTAAAAGTCTATCTGAAGCTACTTCAAGTCCACCCGATACAGCAATACAACCGGATTCTTTTAACAAGAGGCATAGGTCGTTAGTGAAACTTTTTTCAAAACGAATGTTTGTCCACCATGTAACATTGATGTCGCGTTGTATGATTTCTATGGCTAAAGCTTTCATCAGTGCCGGAGGTGCTGCTTCATCTACAAAATGAAAGCCAGTTTCTCCGGTTTGTGCGATCATCTGTTCCATACGGTCAACAAGTAATTTTGCTGCAACCGGTTCGTAGATTTTGATATAATCCAAAGACACATCACAAAAGGAACATTTTCCCCAATAACATCCATGCGCCATGGTCAATTTATTCCAACGCCCATCACTCCAAAGACTGTGCATGGGATTGGCTATCTCTATGACGGAGACATAATTGTCTAAAAGTAAATCACTGTAATCGGGAGTTCCGACATGCTTTTGTTGGTAATCGGGTTCTAAGGTACTATTGTCATATACTACTTTTTCATCTCGGAGAAGTAGGGTACGTTTGTAATGGCGATTTTCAAATGGGGTATCTAAGTTTTTTAGAAGCAATTCTATAGGCTTTTCTCCATCATCTAGTGTGATAAAATCGAAAAATTGAAAAACTCTTGTGTCTGTAAGATCTCTCAATTCGGTGTTTGCAAATCCACCTCCCATTGCAACTTTAATATGTTTAAATTCACTTTTAAGCAACTGCGCACAACGAAAAGCACTGTATAAATTCCCTGGAAAAGGAACAGATATGCATACAAGTTTTGGTTGCTTTTTTCGAATGCTATCTCGGAAAATTCGTAAGTAAATAGTATCAATATGACTTTGAGGTCCCAGTAAGGTATTGTATAAGTTGTCAAAACTATTTGCACTTTGCCCGATGCTTTCTGCATAGCGACTAAAACCAAAATTGGCATCGATACATTCGACGATGAAATCTGAGAGATCTTCCAAGAATAAGGTGGCTAGATGTTTGGCTTTGTCTTGCATGCCCATGGCGCCAAAAGCCCATTCCATATCATCTGCTTGTTGAAAACGACTCGCCTCAGGTAAGTAGTTATCTGTACAAATCAACCTAGCAAGTGTAGGGTTTTTACCTTGTAAAAATCGAATTACGGTATCGATATTTTTTAGGTAGGAACTACGCAGAGCAAAAATCCGTTTCGAGTTTTCTGTAACAATGCTTCTATTTTCGGATGCTGTTTTAAAGATTTCCTCCAATCCTTTTTTTGAAAATAATTCCAAGAGCGTCTCTATCCCCAGATCCATTTGAAAAGAAGAGATTTCCTTTGTGTTTAAAAAACCTTTTAAGTAAGCCGTTGCAGGATAGGGCGTATTCAGCTGTGTAAAAGGTGGAGTTACGAGAAATATATCTTTCAAACTAGATTGTTTTTTGCAAAGATACATAATCTATCCATGTACTTGTGTGCTGTAGATTTGATGTTTGGCAAGTTTTAATTGTAGAGTACAACATAAGCATTTAATGAGGTAGCGATTCCCAACCAAATCAGGTAGGGACTTATCCACAGTGTATTTATTTTGAGTATGGCTATATATCTAAATGCCAAATAGGTTACTAAGGCAGTAAGCGGTACCAGCACAAGCAACCCAGCCCAAGCTTGATGGAAATAGAAAAACATAGGATTCCATGCTATATTCAATAGCCATTGCATGGTAAATAGCTGTAAAATCTGTTTGTATTCTTTTGATCTGTGCAGTAGGAGGCTCATAAATACAGAAAAGCCCACCATAATACTTGTCCAAGCAGCACCAAAAACCCATCCTGGAGGTGTCCAAGGGGCTTTTTGAAGGTTTTGATACCAGTCAGAGCTTGCTCCTTCACCACTGAGTAAAAGTCCGATTGCAAGCGCGCTGAAGTTTAAGAAAAGAAATACAATTATTTTTTTAAGTAGTGCCATAGGCTAGTTTTTCTAACATACCATTAAATATTGGGCCGTGAAAAGGGTATACGCTGTACCAATAAAGTCTTCCAAGTACACCTAAAGGTCTAAATGTTGCGGTTTGTATCAATTGATCTGATTCTATTTTAAATTCCAACCAGGCTTCTCCTGGTAATTTCATTTCGGCAAAAAGGAGTAGTCTACCTTCTTCTTTGTTGGCATACAAGACCCTCCAAAAATCTAAAGCATCACCTGTATTAAGGGAACTGATACTTGTGCGTCCTCGACGCAACCCAACCCCACCAACTGTTTTGTCTAGAAAACCTCTAAGTTTCCAGAGCCAATTTGCGTAATACCAACCGGTTTCACCTCCAATACTCCATATTCTTTGAAGACAAGCTTCCCTGTCAGTAATCTTTGATTTTCGTTGGTCTTTAAAACACCCAAAAACTGGCACTCTGATAAAATCAGTTATGTTACGTCTCATGCCACTGCTTGCATAGGCATCTTTCCAGCTCGATACAATCTGATTTGCTTGAATTTTACGAAAAGCACGAGATATAGCCATATTGTAAGTGATGGGTTTGATATCTAAAGCATCTTCTAATTCGGTATTTCTACAAACAACTTCTACCTTCATGCTATGCACAAGCGCTGTGGCAAGACGGTAGGAAGTAGAGGTCACAAAATACAACCAGTACGAAGATAGTTTAGGAGTCATTACTGGTATTGTGTAAATCCAGCGTTTAAGGTTTCTCTCCTTTGCAAAACCGAGTAACATGTTTTTGTAGGATAATATGTTTGGACCTCCAATGTCAAAATTTTGGTCATAGGTGCTTTTATTTCCCAATGATTTTGTAAGGAATAGCAACACGTCAGCGATGCCTATGGGTTGGCATTTTGTATTTAGCCATTTTGGTGCGATCATTAGTGGGAGCTTTTCAACTAAATCTCGAATGATTTCAAAAGAAGCACTTCCAGAACCAATGATAATTCCTGCACGAAGTGTTGTAAGGCTGTAATGTCCTTTGTTCAATTCGATTTCTACATTTTTTCTAGATTTTAAATGTTCAGATAGATCAGATTCATTAATAATACCACTCAAATAAATAACTTGCTTTAAATTGGTGTCTTTAACCGCTTCTCTAAAATTGATGGCTGAAAGCCGTTCTAATTTTTGATAATTCAAAGAAGCTGTCATTGAGTGCACCAAATAGTAGGCTGCATCGATGTCTTTTGGAATGTTTTTTAATGTGTTTGTATCTGTGAGATCTAATTGGATTACTTCTACTTTAGCCGCTATAGCTTTTGATGGACTAAACCTGTTAATGTCTCTAGTGCAACAAACGACTTGATGTCCGTTTTCAATAAGAACAGGCAATAATCTTTTTCCGATGTATCCTGTAACTCCTGTCAATAGTATCTTCATGGAAAACGTTTTTAAGGTGTTTCTTAAAAATACTCACTATCCGGCTAAAAAAAAAATAGTGAGTCAAATTCGGGATGTCTTAGGATTTCATTTTGTTATTCTTCAGTTTGTTAAAGATCATCAAGTTTGAGAACAACATAGAAAACGCGTAACCTATATCTTCGACAGGGATAGTGTGTATTCTAATGCCTAAGTTTTCAGTATTGTCATACCAAACAATAGGATTTGGAGTTATTGCTCCTGTCAGGATTCCATTGACGATAAAGAAGGGTACGAGTATCACTAAAAATGATATGTAAAATTGTTGTAATAAAGTCGGGTCATAAAGCAAACCTATTGCAAGCGTTATCAAAACAAAGCTATAGTTTACGGTTGTATATGCTTTTCCGAAATTAAAAAATAGTACAACAGTAACTGTTAGAAGTAGTAAAATAGATATGTATAATGTGGTTTTTCTTCCCAGGCGCAACTTCGGCCAAGCATAAAATATTGAAAAATGTGTAAAAAGACTACAGAAAGGGATGATTGTAAAAAAGAGCCATTCTTCTAAAGGAAGCCCTAAGAAATAGGCATCGAGACAGTAGTCATGATTGAACCCCCAAACTCTAAGATCTGTAAAAATCACGTCCCAGATTAAGAATACTGAAGCTACTAGTAATGTTGAGATACTGAAGTATTTCCATTTTTTGATGAAATCGATACAGAAAATACTGAACAACATGGGAACAATTAAGGACGCTAAGAGCGTGTACAAATAGATGGGAGTCATCTTTAGGATTTCTTTTGAAAGTTTCTTTTAAAGTATTTTTTAGGTACGTTCAACATTCCAAAACATTCACCATCTTCTTTACCCAAATGCTTGTGGTGAACTTTGTGAGCTTTTCGAAGCCCAATCAAATATGGGTTTTTGGTTTTGTTGAACCATTTAAATCTTCTGTGAATTAATACGTCGTGTATTACAAAATAGGTGATACCATAAAAAAGAATTCCCAATCCAATGAAAAAGATATAGTTCAACTCAGGGAAAGTTCCGTAATAAAATAGCACAATACTCGGTATGGCTCCAAGGACAAAAAATGCATCGTTTTTTTCAAAAGCATGTTGGTATCTTGGTTGGTGATGATCTTCGTGTAGGTACCATAAAAAACCGTGCATCACATATTTGTGAATGCACCAAGTTGCGCCTTCCATCAATAAGTAGGTAACAACTGTTATGGCTGTATATAATAGTATGGTCATAATGATGTGTTTTTGTAGATGTACTGAGACAAATTGTTGTTGTCTTTTTTTAATAAAATTTTAGTCAAATATCTTTTATCCTCTTCTATCGATCCGTTATATCCTAAAAATTTTGGTGTGTTTTCTTGTAATAATAAGCGAATGTATCTAAGATGTATACTGTTAGGGTTTTTGTATATCAATTGGTTTAATTTTTTTTTAACCAATATAAAATTTCTAACTTTTACATAGGGGTTGAAGCTATACTCGGATTGCTTCATTTCTAGAGCATATACATAGCCCAATATGTTGGGGTTTTGTGAATCTTTATAGGTGTTGATAAATTCAGTTTCTGACGCTCTATCTGCTAATTCGTGAAAGGACACTACAACTTCATCTATAGATTGATTGGGTATCAAAATACTAAAAAACAAAGAGAGAAAAATCATTTTAAACAATATTAAATTGATACCTAACGTAAGATTTGAATAATAAATAGGTTTTGGATGAATTTGATACTCGAATTCTCTTTTGACGAAGCGTACTAGCTGGAACCTTGTCAATTTTTTTTAATAGTTTAGAAAAGTATCGATAAGCCAAATATACTCCAAATCTCGCTTCTTTAGGTAACTCAATAATTCCCTTATAGGCAATTTTAAAATCTTCTTTAATTTCTGCTATGATTTCATTTTTTTCTTCAGGTGTCAAGTTTCCAGTGTCGGTATTTGGGAAATATGTTCTGTTTAAGTCCTCGTAATCTTGCTTAAAGTCACGTATAAAATTCACCTTTTGGAATGCAGAACCTAGTTTCATGGCAGCATCTTTTAATCTATTGTATTCTTTTTGGTCTCCATTGACAAATACTTTCAAGCACATCAGACCTACTACATCAGCAGATCCATAAATATATGCATCGATTTCATCTTGCGTATTGTAGGTTTTTTTTGTTAAATCTGCGCGCATACTTTTCAAAAAAGCCTGGATTAAATCTTCTCCTATATTGTATTTCTCAACTGTTCTTTGGAAGGCATTGATAACAGGATTACTGCTGATTTTATGAGTTTTTGCGAATCTGTACTCTGATTCAAAACGATCGAGCATTTCTTCCTTTGGATAACCTTCAAAACTGTCTACAATTTCGTCGGCAACTCTTACAAAGCCATATATGTTATATATTGCCTGACGGATACTAGGTGCCAAAAAACGAACAGCTATAGAAAAGGAAGTACTGTATTTTTTTGTAATTAATGTAGCACTGTCATTTGATATTTTGTCAAATAATTCTTTCATTAATTTAATTTTTTTAAGATTAATTCCGCAGCAATTTTTCCAGAAATAAGAGCAGGAGGAACACCTGGTCCAGGAACTGTCAATTGACCTGTGAAGTATAAATTTACAACTTTTTTGCTTTTTATTTTAGGACGCAGGAAAGCGGTTTGCATCAATGTGTTTGCCAATCCATAGGCATTACCTTTGTAAGAGTTGTAATCTTTAACAAAATCATTGATACAATATGATTCGCTAAATAAGACATGTTCTTTTACCTTTTGTCCTGTCAGTTTTTCCAATCTTGTAAGAATAATATCAAAATATTTTTTTCTCTCCTCTTCAGTGTCTTCAATTCCTGCTGCGATAGGTATTAAAAAAGTAGCAGCTTCTTTTCCTTTTGGAGCAAATGCGTCGTCAGTCATACTTGGGAAACTAGCATAAAATAAAGGATCTTTAGGCCAAGAAGGATTGTCGTATATATATTCAGCATGAGAATCAAATTCCTCATCAAAAAACAAAGTATGGTGGGAAAGGTTTTTTAGCTTTTTGTCAAGTCCTACATAAAAAAGTAAAGCGGAGGGTGCAAAAGTTTTCTTACTCCAATATTTTTCAGAGTACTGTCTGTATTTTGCATCTACTAACTTTTCAGTATGGTGATAATCAGCACCACTCAATACAATGTCTGAGGCATGAAATCTTCCATTTGTGTGAATTCCTGTAGCTTCACCTTTATCATTTACCTCTATTTTTGAGACAGGAGATTCTGTAACAAAAGTTACTCCTAAAGATTCAGCTAACGCTACCATTCCCTCGATAACCTCAAACATTCCACCCTTAGGGTGCCATGTACCAAGTCCAAAGTCGGCCCAGTTCATAAAGTTGTACATTGCAGGTGTGTTTTCTGGTTTGGCACCCAAAAACAATACTGGAAATTCAAGAATTTTTAACAACCTTGGGTTGTTAAATTTCTTTTTAACCATAGAGCGTATGTCAAAAAATAATTGGTTTAATTTTGTAACACTTTGAGGACTGATCAGTTCTAAAGGCGATACCCCAGGTCTGTAAACCAAGTCTTTTACTGCGACCTCATAATTGTCTTTGGCCGATGCGAGAAATTTCTTCAATGCGATAGAGCTTCCCTTTTCTTCAGCTTCAAAAAGTTCGTATATTTCTTCTAATTTTGAAGATATAGTCAAGGAGTCGTTTACTCCATAGTAGACTTGATATGCAGGGCCTAATTTAAGTAGGTGATAAAAATCTGAAGGTTTTTTGTCAAAGTCCCCAAAGAATTTTTCGAAAACATCTGGCATCCAGTACCAAGTGGGGCCCATGTCAAAAAGAAACCCGTCTTTTCGATATTGCCTTGCTCTTCCGCCAAGGGTTTTGTTTTTTTCAAATATTGTTACTGTATGACCAGCTTTTGCTAAGTAGCACGCAGATGCTATAGAGGAAAATCCAGAGCCTAAAATATGTATAGTTTTTTTCATGTTTAACAAAAGTAACAATTAGTTAAACAAAAACAAACAATTCTTACAATAAAGGAATAATATCTCTTATGTTGTCAACTAAAAACAAGCGATTATTCTTATTTGTCTTGGCATATTCACTCCAAATATGACCTATTAATTGGAATGTGTTTTGGTTGTTGTCGAGTAACTCATTGTATTGTTTAAAAATCTTCTCCTTGGCATCTTTTGGTTTGTCTATTGTGAAAGAACTGATCCAGTTGATATTGTCGAATTGATCGTTTAGATCTAACAAATTATCAAAAGGAATACTCTGTCCTAAATAGATTACATTTTTCTGACGCAATTTCAAATCATAATATAAGAATAATAATCCAATTTCATGAATTTCTTGTTCAGGTAAAAATATTATATTTACTGGACCACTAGTTTTTTTTACCTCCAATGTGGCGATATTCAAAATTATTTTTTGAGTTATCAGATTGGATATAAAGTGCTCATTAGCCGGTTTCAGTGAGTCAGTTTGCCATAAAATACCTATGTGTTCAAATAAAGGTATGAAAGTGTTAATAAAAAGCTCCTTGAATGACATCTTTTCAATTTGAAGTTTGTAATTCGCTTCAAACTTAGCTTCGTCATAGGTATACATCGCAACAATCATATTATTGATAACGTGATTATGTGATATGTCTTTAAGGTGAGTTTCACTAACAGTTTTGTGTAATTCTTCGTCAGTTAACTTAGCAATTTTAGAAATCTTAAATCCTTGGTTGTAAAGCAAGCTGAGATTTAAAATTTTTTGTAAATCATTTAAATTGTAATAACGAATATTTCTGTTTTGCCTACTGGGGTTGAGAACTGCATATCTTTTTTCCCATATACGAATTGTATGCGCTTTGATACCAGTCAGTAACTCAAAGTCGTGAATGGAGAACGTATTTTTGATATTGTTCATTAAAGTAAGTGTTTATTTAAACAAAATTAATGAATAATATCAATTTAACCGTAAAAAATCTTTTTTTAACGTTTGAAAAATGTGTTTTGATTAATTAAATGGTAATTAATAAGTGTGAATATGTACAATCTTTTTCTTTTTCCTAAAAACAAATGAATTTGAAGGAA